>DTSE01000437.1:22215-23174 GCA_012965515.1 Candidatus Melainabacteria bacterium
CCTGTTGAAGTCTTTGGTTCCATAAATGGCGCCATCCGGAAGGCTGGAATCGGCGGTCACCATTAGCTCGAACTTATCCTGCAGCGCAGAAACCGTAGGCAAGAACCACTCGTCTCGGAAGACGCTGTGTGACGAGGTGCATAGTGTATAAATTCTCACAGGCTAACTCGCCGTGTGCGCTATATTACAGACGCTTTATAGGTTAGTCGAAGTGAGCCAATTCAACAACCAAGATGACAATTTAAAAGTCACTCGCGTCGATCGTGCCGGAGTTCGTCCCTTCGTCAGCGTTATCCTTCCCATGCTGCATAACGCGGGACGTATGATGCATGCGACTGAAAGCTGGGTTAATCAATCGTATCCGCAAGACCGGTTTGAAATAGTTGTCGTATCAAAGAAAGACCGATCTGACATGGAAATGGACGTACGTGCCAAGCTCAGGTCGCACGATACGGTGATTTTTGATCCGACTGTGCATTACTACAAAGCAATGAATTCCGGCGCGCGCGCAGCCAAAGGAGACATTCTCTTCTTTGCCGAATCGCATGTGACGGCTCAATCAGATTGTCTTGCAGAGATGGTCGATTATCTCGAAGCGAATCCTCACCTTTCCGGCGCTGCGACTGAAGTGCGCGGAGACAATGTCGGTCTCATGTCCGACATCCAGCAGGAGATGTATGCCGAAGTCGACGTGCCGCATCTCAAAGACCCAAACCATTGGCGGACACTTGCCACCCGTGGTTTTTCTTTGCTCAGAAGCACGTATGTTGCACACGGACCGTTCGAAGATGACTATGGATTGTTCAGTGAGCGTGCCGTTTCAATCAGGTTCAAGCAACTCGGCCTACAATTTGGTTATTGTTCTAAAGCCATTATCCGTCACTACGATGTTGACACATTCACGGTCTTGGAGTCGATGACTCTTAACTATATGCGCGGTGAGTGCACTTACAGAGAGG
>DTSE01000438.1 GCA_012965515.1 Candidatus Melainabacteria bacterium
ACGAACGCCACGGATATCCTAGTGAAGACAAGGTTCTTCAGGCGCTGTCGTTGCTGCTGAGCCGACGTGTTCGGCAGTCGGATATCCTTGGTCGAATTGGTGGTGACGAATTGGCCGTTATTGCGGAAGGACTGGAAGAAACAGAAGCAGTCACACTTGCCAGCCGCCTGATCTCCGACTTCCAGGGAATCAGCCATACGACTCCTTCGCATGTCGGCTTCTATGCGACATTGAGTGCAGGAGTCTGCATGCTCGATCCGAAGAATATGGATTTGGAAGGTTGGATGGGCGAAGCCTACAAGGCGCTAAAACAGGCGAAAGACTCGGGACGCAATTGTGCTGTCGCTGCTCCCAGCAATCGCAACCAGCCTGTCAGCAAATAGTTCTGTATCATTTTGAAAATTTGTTCTGGTACTAAATGTGGTGCTGCAGATTTGTGTCTCTTAGTTGGGTAAAACGTGTGAAACTTCCGGCAAAACCTCGTAGAATATTGTTTTCACTGGCGAAGACGGCAAACTGTGGCTGACAACGCGGCAAATTCCGTTCATAAGAACGCAGGCATCTCAATTCTCGGCGCCGGAAGCTGGGGAATGACCCTGGCTTGGCTGCTTGGAAATGCCGGTCATGATGTGATTCTCTACACCCGCAGTCCGGAAAAAGCCAAGCGCCTTTCGGCCGAACGTATAGTCAAAGAGCCTGTCAAAGTCGAATTGCCTGCTTCCGTGAAAGTGACAAGCGACCTCAAGGAAGCCGTCAAAGCCGAGCGCGTAATGATCTTGGCGTGCACTTCGCAGACTGTCCGCGAACTTTCCGCCGGGATCCATGAAATTCTCGCGGCGGAACATTCGACCAAGCCGCCGATAGTTGTGAGCGCCGTCAAGGGGTTGGAACTCGAGACACTGAAGCGCATGTCGGAAGTGATTTCCGAAAGCATTCCTAACGCCAATGTATGTTCTTTGTCCGGCCCTAATCTGGCTGACGAGATTTTGCTTGGTATGCCGGCGGCTACTGTTGTCGCTTGCGAGGAGCCCGATGTGGCTGCCTTTGTCCAAAATGTTTTGACGTCGAAAAGATTTCGGGTCTACACAAATACTGACATCGTGGGAGTAGAGTTGGGCGGTTCTCTAAAGAACATCATCGCCATTGCCGCGGGTGTCTCGGACGAGTTGCATTTAGGAGCCAATTCGAAGGCGGCTCTTCTTACCCGCGGGCTGGCGGAGATGACAAGATTGTGCATTACTCTCGGCGGGCAGGGTTCCACAATGGCCGGCTTGGCTGGAATGGGTGACCTCTTTGCCACGTCTTGCGCCGTAACTTCGCGCAATTACAGGCTGGGCACTGCCATAGCCAGGGGCGCTACCGCTAAAGAGGCAGAAGCCTCGCTGGGCGTGGTTGCCGAGGGGGTGGCGACGACGTTTGCTGTTTGTGAACTTGCAAAACGGCTCAAACTGGACCTTCCCATTGCTTCTGCTGTGGAGTCGATGCTCTTAGGAAAAACTACGCCGGAAGGCGCGATAATGACTCTGATGTCGAGACCGCCGGTCTCGGAAGCCAGACCTTCCATCGAGAAGACTGGTTCTGCCGGCGGACAGAGTGTCAATAGCATCATCGGTGGCTAAGGAGACGAAAGTAATCTATGACTGACAAACGCCTGCTCATGCTCTCCTGGGAATATCCGCCGCGCATAATTGGCGGATTGGCTCGTGTGGTCGAGGCTTTGTCTCGGCAGCTTGCCAATGACAAATGGGAAGTGCATGTCGTCACTGCAGACCATCCGGGCACTCCCGAGCACGAAGTTATGGACGGCGTGCATGTGCATCGTGTGAAAAACCAAACCGACACAACACCCGACTTTCTCACCTGGGTGCATCGCTTGAATTTCGGCATGTTGCAACATGCGATTCAATTGCACCGCAAGCATCCTTTCTCCATTGTGCATGCGCACGACTGGATGGTCACCGACGCTGCCTGGACGATCAAGACCGGATGCGGCATTCCGATGGTTGCCACCATGCATGCTACCGAAGCTGGCCGCATGCATGGAATTCACAATGATCTTAATCGCTACATTCACCA
>DTSE01000439.1 GCA_012965515.1 Candidatus Melainabacteria bacterium
CAGGTGCTTTGTGGCGACGACAGAATCGATGCTGCAGTCACGCAAGTAATCTCGAATCTATCCTCGCCGTTTCGCTCGGGAAGCTTGCTGGTCAATAAGATCGAGGCTTTTGAAGGAAAGGAATTGAAGAATGTCGCCGATCTTTCGGCGGTCGTTGTAATCAAATCTCTTGCTGACACTACCGTTCGTACAGTCCGCTCTTCGCGTGGACAGAGCGGTGCCGAGCCTGTTGCCAAGCTGGTGGTCCCAGCCCTCGCCCCCACTCCCAATTACGATGCGGCGCTTAAGCAGTTGATCAAAGTTTGCCAGGAAGTGCACGTCCCATTGATAAGCCTGCCTGGATTTGGTGACCTTGCTCAGATCGCAGACGAGGTCCGTTTTACCTTCTTGCGCCAGTTGAAGCTTAATAGCACTCGACTGCACACGTTTCTAATGAACCTGGTGGTCGAAGAGGGGCTTGAAGGCCTGGTCGAAGAGGTTTCCAATCAGCTCAATCGCCCGGTCAGCATTGAGTCTGCGCAATTTTCTTTGATGGCATCGAAGAATATGGGCGGCACACCGGCTAGCCAGCAGCGCAGTCTGGTGGATGACGTCCATAAAAGTGTCCGCAAACAGTTAAAGGTCGCCGACTCCAACGACGGCAAAGACTGGATAATCCCGACTCTCAAGGTGGGCAAGCGTCTGGTTGCTCCGATCATGCTGGGAGAGAACATCGTCGGCTACATCTCCTCCATGGTCCGACCGAACGACGACATGGAGGCGATCGCCGAGCTTTTGCGTCCTGCGGCGCTGGCGGCGATGATTGAGTTTCACCAGAATCGACAGACCGGTCCGATGTTTGCCGCGACACAGAAGAGCCTCCTTAGAGACTTGCTTTTGGGCGGTACTTTAGCGGCGTCCGACCAAGAGCGAATGGAGCAGCACTACGGTTTTGACATGGCAGATGGCATACTTGTTTTTGCCGCTAGTGCCCTGAATGCGCAGGGGCAACCTCTGGCGCTCGATGGGCTGCCCGACAGTTTTGGCGTCATGACTGAGATAGAGGGGACAGCCACAGTCGTTGTGCCTTACCTGGCTAATTCAGGCAAAACCTGGCAGCAAGTCGCCGAAGCTCTGCAGAAACAGCTCAAAGAACTGGTGAAGCAGAAGCCTGGCGGCGCGGATGCGCAGATTCAAATTGGCGCTGGGCGCATGTCCGAGACGACCTTCGATCTGGCGGAAAGCTATAGAGAAGCGAGGCAGGCTCTCATCGTCGGTTCCATGATGCATACAAATAAGGAGTTCACAATCGGCTACGGGGAGCTGGGTGTCAAACGCTTGCTTTATTTGATGATCGACCACCCCGAGCTGGAGCGTTTTTGCGAAGAAATCATCGAACCTCTTGAAAGTTATGACGAAGAATGGGAAAGCGAGCTTGTGCCAAGCCTTCGCGTCTATCTTGCCGAAGGTGCGAATCTAAACTCCGCGGCTCGCGCCCTTTTCATTCACCGACATACATTGCGCTATCGCCTGGAGCAAATTGCCGAAATTCTCAAAGTTGATATCGACTCGCAAGAAGTATTGCTAAACTTGCAGATCGCTTTTCAAATTCGAGACATGATGAGCGGCAGCACAGGGAAGAGGGGATGAGCGCCAAAGCCATCCAGGCAATCGAGATTTCCAAGCGCTTCGGGACCACCCAGGCTGTGCGCACGCTCAACCTCGATGTGGAAGAAAGCGAGTTCTTCAGCCTGTTGGGACCTTCCGGCTGCGGCAAGACAACGCTACTGCGAATGATTGCCGGTTTTGAAACACCATCTGCCGGCCAGCTTTTTGTCGGCGGCAAGAATGTTCTCGGGGTGCCTCCGCACAAGCGCCCGGTCAACATGGTTTTTCAAAGCTACGCGCTGTTCCCACATTTGACGGTGTTTGAAAACGTCGCCTTCGGTCTGAAGTCCGGACCAAAATTGAATAAGGATGAAATTGCTACACGCGTCGGTGAGGCACTGAATCTGGTGCGGCTTTCTCATTTGTCGCAGCGCTACCCTTCTCAGCTTTCCGGCGGGCAACAGCAAAGAGTTGCAGTAGCCAGAGCC
>DTSE01000440.1:0-1451 GCA_012965515.1 Candidatus Melainabacteria bacterium
TCAATCGGCCGTTTTTGATCCAGCTGCAGGATGTCTTATCAGGTTTCTTCAAACTTTGAAAAAATCCGCAGGCGTATTTAACATGCATATACACTTTCTGAAAAATTGAACAGAATCACTTTTGAAAAACGAAAAGTCACCGAAATTTTGCGGCGGTGTTTTTGAGATTCAAAAAACGTGAACCTGTTTGCTTTTTCGAACTCAAAGCATGCGCAAGTTCTGTTTCTGTTTTCTCTCGGACTGCAAAATCAGCACGCGTAAATTTCCCGCAAAGCTATGCGCAGCTTTCGAAATAGATTTTGCGACTGAAATTAGAGTCGACCGACAAATCCGAAGGCCGATCTGAAACCTTCAGTCTGCAATTGAGGAAGATCTGCAAAATCGATCACGTCATGATCTATCAAGCGTTCGTATTCCCCAGGAAGCGTGCAGGGCGCGGGATTTCGGCCTGGGTTGTCCGTGCAAATCGCAATTGCAACTCCATATTCCTTGCAGCGTTCAAAAACGACTTTTAATTCGCTGAGATCCTTGATTGAACCAGTCTGCAAGTAACTTGTCGGACATACTTCCAATGTGATCTGACGTTTTGCTACTTCCTTCAATAGATCCGGCCGAGAAATTGGAATGTGAATGCCGTGTCCAATTCTGTCGAGGACTGAAAAGTAATCAGGGTGGACGTTTTCGGCACTTGTCTCGCCGAGGTGACAGGTGGTTTTAAGACCAAACGATCTGGCCTTGCGAAGTAGATTCACCCATACCTCATATTTTTCCGGATCGATTTCCGGACCGGCTAGATCGATTCCAACGACTGGTCCCAGATTGTCTTTTGCAACATTGAGAATGGCCTCATTCAAATGCTGAGGAAGTCGTCTGTCGAGACAGAGGATTTGCTTCACGGTAATGGGATAGTCAGCGGGTCTTACGTTGGCGGAGATGATCTCGATGATCTCCTGCATCAATTCAACTCTGCGCTCCGGCGTTTGAGTATGATCGGTTCGAAAATATGGGTTGTATCGAAGTTCCAGATACTGAAGATTTTCAAAAGTGTATGCCCCTCTGCAAAGTCGCTTGCAGAAGTAGGGAAGATGCTTTGCACTCTGTAACTCTTCAACCAGAGTGTGGATTTTGACAAACTCTTCCAGTGTTCTGCACTGGCGCGTAAACCACGTGTAAAAGCCATCGTAGTCTGGGAAATAACTCAATACTGCGTGATCGTGTAATTGCAGAAACTTGTAGATGATTCTCGGGTGAAGTGCGCCACCGAGATGTCGATGAAGATCAGCGTATAAAGCCATTAGGTTTGAAACTCACTTACGAAGGGACTGCCATTCTGTCGGACGATTCTACAGAATTTATACCTCGCATTTGCAGTCACTCATTTTTTGTCGTGTTCAAACAAACAACAGGATCAGCCGCAAAGGCGGGAGTGGACATTTGGAAAAAAGAAACTA
>DTSE01000440.1:1461-23124 GCA_012965515.1 Candidatus Melainabacteria bacterium
CGAGAAATGCCCCGGCAGTATTTGGAACCATACTTAGGAATACACGAATATAGATTGGACCTTTTGTCGGGAATAACAAACAGGGGTAACTACGTCCGGGAAGGTTCGGATTTTACTTGCACTGTACTATATATATGGAACGTCGTATTAAAGGTCTAGACAGAAGATGAAAAGCAAGACCCAAATGGCGATTACAGGATTTGTACGCCGAGCGAGCCAGTTGACAATGCTTTCCTCTGCGCTTGTTTTAGTTTCTTTTTTCCAAATGTCCACTCCCGCCTTTGCGGCTGATCCTGTTGTTTGTTTGAACACGACAAAAGGTCCAATCTATATTCGTGTATTCCTAAGTATGGTTCCAAATACTGCCGGGGCATTTCTCGATCTTGTGCAGCGCGGATTTTACAGCGGTTCTGCTTTTCACCGTGTGGAAAGTTGGTGCATTCAAGGCGGTGGTCCTAACGGGAATCCGAATGGAGTATTCGTGCACCCGGAATCGGGACAGGTTCGCAGATTGCGGCTCGAGATCAATCGCAATCTGTCGCATAGTGGTCCAGGTGTCGTAGCAATGGCGCGCACTCAAGATAGAAATTCGGCAAGTTGCCAGTTCTACATAACAAAACAGCAATCGCGTTTCCTGGATGGCAATTACGCAATTTTTGGCGGAGTTGTGCAAGGAATGAATACAGTCTATTCAATTCGTCCGGGCGATGGAATTTTGGGTGCGGAAATTGTCTCAGATGGTGCATCTCCGGCGCCTCAAGAGCAACAAGTAGAAGAACCGCCGCCTCCCACTCCTCAACCACGAAGCAGAAGAGGAACGCGCTCGTCTCAAACATCACCGGTTCAACAAGAAAAACCGCAAGACAGCGGATTCTAAGTGTAATTGTTTGGTTCTCATCTGCCACTGTATATGGTGGCAATGTGATGATTCGACCTTTTCATTGCCCGGAAAAAAAAGCACAAGTCAAGTGGTGAAATTGGGCTTGCCAAGCGTTTTGCTTGTGTGATTAGGGTGCATAAAACAAACAGCGAATTGCGTTTGACGTTTATACCAATGTTTGTGGGCGGTATTCACCGCACACAGCAGACCTTCATTGTTTAGGAGGCTTCTATGTCGACCCGTTTTACACGGGCACTACTTTCGTGCCTTTTTGTGCAGACTTTCGTCGCTTCTTCCGTGCCTGTAATGGCTATGGAGCCGACGTCTCTGAATCTGGGACCCGGAAACAATTTGTCTGTCACTATCGATGGACCACTCACTAACAATGATGTGTCCGATCGCAGTGAGAATACAAAATCCACTGCAGCTGCAGTCGATGCGCCGCAGGGATGGGATCAGTTGACTCCTGTAACTAAAGTCACGCCTCTTTCGTCAGCGGCACCGAAACACGCTCCAGTACCTGGTCCTGTGCTGCGCGTCAGTCATCCTTCTGCCCATCCTAAGAAGGTCGAGACGCCGGTAACTCCGAAGATTCTCGGAATGGCAACGCTGCCTTGCGAAACCGCCGGAACCGTCGACGCCAACGACACCACAATTATTGTTGTTGATAATGATCTCGAAACTGAAAAGGAAATTCTCAAGGAAGAGTCCTATTCAAAGGAAACAGTCGATGCGAACGGACACACCATTCTCACGGCTGGTTCACGTTTTCGCATTGCAGTCCTTTCCACTCACAACAGCCACACAGCCAAAGTAAACGATCCGGTTGAAGCTCGTTTGAAAAACGATCTCGTGCTCAATGGTAAGGTCGTTGCGAAGGCAGGCAGCAGGGTCAATGGAAAAGTGAGCACTGCAGCACCGGCTCGCAGAATGCTCACCGCAGAACTCTCTACAAAGAGATGGATGCGAGCCAACGGAGCGCTAGGGATTAATTTCTACGAAATCGTAACCGATAACGGCGAGCATCTTCCACTCGTTGCCGCACCTGCTCGCCAGGCTCGCATCGTGAAAAACGTAAATGAAGGAAGAGTTCTCGGTGTAAATGCCAATGGAGAAGTCGTCTCTCCTCTTTCCACTCAGTTGAAACACCAGGCCGCTCACCTTGCGATCCGCGGAGCTGCATCGGCAACCGGAGTCTTCAGTTTTGGCGTCGTACCACTGGCTTATGGTGTGGTGGGCGCAATGAATCCGTCGTTTGCATTCTTGCATCCGGTTGGTAAAAACGTGCGCCACAGAAGATTGAAAGGATTTGGCATGGGAGTTGTCTCTGGTTTGCCCGGAGGATTTCTGATTGCTGATTCGATCATCAAAGGTGTTGAAGCTGTTGTAAAACCTGGCGATGAATTCCTCGCCGAGTTCAAGCAGGACTTCACTGGGGAGCCGGAAACCGACGCCAGTATTCTGTCTTCGGGACAAGGCAAAGTCCATGGTCAAGTTTTGAAGACGGACGGTAAATAGACCGTTCAAACGCAACGCAGATCAAAGAGGGTGCCCCTGATCAGGTACCCTCTTCGATTTTTTACTAGTTTGTTTCCGCTAGACGGAAAAATCTCAGCGAGCGTTGGCCATCCGCATCGACATGATCAAATTGGGATTGCCGCCTTTTTCAGTCAGCTTTCCATTTTTCATCAAGTCCCGTTCCTCAAGCCAGGCTTCGAATTCCGGCGCCGGTCTCAAGTTCATTAATGATCTCAAAGAGGCTGCATCGTGGTAGCTGGTCGATTGATACGACAGCATTACATCGTCACCCATGGGTACGCCCATGAAGTAGTTCACACCGGCAAGAGTCAGTAGCATCGAAAGATTTTCCAGATCGTTCTGATCGGCGTTCATGTGATTCGTGTAGCAAGCATCGATTCCCATCGGAACCCCTAAAAGCTTGCCCATGAAGTGATCTTCGAGCCCCGCTCGAATCATTTGTCTGCCATCTTTCAAATATTCAGGTCCGATAAAACCCACCACATCGTTTACGAGAAAAGGATCGAATTGTCTGGCTAGTGCGTAGCAACGTGCTTCGAGGGTAACTTGATCGGCACCTTCATGCGTGTGTGAAGAGAGTTCAGAACCTTGTCCGGTTTCAAAATACATGTACTGCCCACCGGCTACCCGAGCCAGTTTTGAGCCTAGCTCACTGCCTTCCTTGAGCATGTCATTGTCAATGCCGAATGCCTTATTTCCCTTTTCGCAACCGGCGATGCTTTGAAAAATTAGTCCTGCAGGTGCACCTCTTTCAATCGCTTTTAATTGCGTTGTAAGGTGACTGAGGATGCAATTTTGAGTTGGAAGGGATAATTCTTCGATTAAGGCATTTGTCGCCTCCAAAAGCCTAGCAACAGTGTCTGGTGTGTCATAGGCTGGATTGATTCCAATTACTGCATCACCGACTCCATATGAAAGTCCTTCGTAAATAGATGCCAAAATTCCATCGAGCGAATCGGACGGATGATTGGGTTGTAATCTGATCGCCAATCGTCCTTTCAACCCGAGAGTCGTTTTTGCTTTTGCAACCACGCGCAGTTTGGATGCCGCTAAAACCAGGTCCATACTGGACATCAGCTTAGTTACGGCGGCGGCCATCTCGCCAGTCAGAGCCTTTCCGATTTTTCTCTCGCTGAGAGCTGCCTCGTCCTCGCTAAGCAAGAACTCTCTTAGCTCGGCAACCGTCCATGATTTGATTTTTTCGAATTGAGCGTTGTCGAGGTTGTCGTCGATGATGCGCGTTACTTCATCGTGCTCATAGGGAATAACGGGCTCCTGCCTCAATTGATCGAGCGTGACCTGAGCCAGAAGTTGTTTCGCAGCAACTCTTTCCAGTTCACTTGCTGCACTGATGCCAGCCAATTGGTCGCCAGATTTTTCCTCGTTGGCTTTAGCCAGCAAGTCTTTCAAATCGGCAAAGTGGAATTTTTTGCCGCCCGTTTGAATGGACAGACTCATGCGCTGATTTCTCTACAAACGCATACAGAGGAAAGCTCAATAGTGTATCGTATTCGGTCCGGATTCTCATAAGTTACCGTCACTGTTTTACGGTTTGGTTTCGCTCTGGTTTTCGGTCTAGTTTTCCGCGTAGTTTCAGTTTCGTTTTTATTGCGAATGCTTGACCGCTCTTCCCCCAAAGCAATTTTTCAATGAGTTCTGACACAAAGACCAGTCAAGACGATACGGCTGATTTCTCGGCGAAGACTCCGGCTCGAGTCGGTGTAGGTCGAGCCGGCACGCGCCCGAAAACCTCCACCTGGCTTAAGTTTCGAGTTGACCATGCACTGGCACGTGACGCCATCTGCAGCGAATTGAATTCCGAATTCATTGAAAAGTTTGCAGTCGTCAATGGTTATCCGTACGTTCAGTCATCGGTTGCAACTAAAGACGAATTTATCCAATACCCTCCGCGCGGAAAAGTCGTAGAAGAAAGAACACTCACTCAACTGAAATCACAGTGCACGCAAGGCAATGACGTTCAGATTGTGGTAAGTGACGGGCTTTCAGCCAAAGCTGTGGAAAAGAACGTTGCCAATCTCTTGCCTATGATTGTCGATGGTTTGAAGATGAACAATATTTCTTGCGGGCTTCCCGTCATCGTGCGATATGGTCGCGTGGCCGTTGGCGATCAAATCGCATTTGCGCTTAACGCTCGCGTCGTTATCAACCTGATTGGCGAGCGACCTGGGCTATCCTCTGCAGAAGGGCTCTCCGCCTACATTACGTACAATCCGTCGCCGCAGACAATCAGTTCTGATCGAACTGTCGTTTCCAACATTCACGAGCGCGGAACCCCTGCTGTCGAAGCAGGTGCATACATCGTCAGATTGGTCAAGACCATTCTGGAGCGAAAAGTGTCCGGCGTCGAATTGCAGAAGTTGAGCTGAGTCGATTTCGAACATGACGACTTTTCTCAGCGTAGGAATTGATGTGGGTACAACGTCCACCCATCTTTCGTTTTCGAGATTGACGGTGGTGAATGCCGCACTCGTCAATCAATCACCTCTTCCGAAAATCGAAAGTCGCGAAATTGTATTTCAAAGTCCCGTTCACTTGACTCCTCTGACCCCAGACGGTGCAATCGACGCTCAGTCTGTTTTCAAACTAATTGAAGCGGAGTATGAACGCGCCAAGATCAATCGTGACGACATAAAAGTCGGAGCCGCTATCGTCACCGGCGAGACAGCCCTGAAACGTAACGCCCGTGAGGTTATTGAGCAACTGTGCCTGCTCTCCGGCGATCTCGTTGCCGTGAGCGCAGGTCCGCACTTAGAAGCAGTTCTTTCTGCACGTGGATCAGGTGCAGTTGCCGCGTCGACGCAAAATCGATCGACGATTTTGAACATTGATATCGGGGGCGGCACGATGAATCTTGCCCTGTACAAAAACGGAGCATTGATCTCGACGCATTGCCTGGGGATTGGTGGCAGGTGTTTTCAGTTCAAACCCGGCCAGGTAGCGAATTCCAAAGAATTTGAAGTAAACGCTATAAACGAGAGCGGACTTTTCTACTTGCCTGAAGGATTCAAAATTGGCGACAAGTTGAATGGTGAAGAACTTCAGAAAATCGCAAATCAGATCGCTTCAGATGTGGTCGATTTCATAAATCAAAAAAAAGAAGTGACGAAGTTGCGAAAACTTCCGCTCACATCTATTGAGGATACTTGGTCGAAACCCGATGAAATCTGGCTCTGTGGCGGCGTTGCAGAATTCCTTCTTGATGAAAAACTCAATCGCTTCCAATTCTCTGACCTGGGTGGATTGTTTGCTGACGCTTTGCTCTTGAACTTGAAAACCGCCAAATTGAATTTCAAAATTCCAAATCAACCGATCCGCGCGACCGTAACTGGTGCTGGAATGTATTCGATGCAAGTGAGTGGTTCAACAATTGATTTTGATGTTGAACACCTGCCATTGCGCAACATCCCCTTGCTGAGACCGTTTGAAGACAAGAGTCAGTTGTCGAATGTAGATCAAATAGTTTCACGAATAAGATCCGCTACTGAACGCCTCGATCCCGAATTGCGCTTCAATACGATTGCGTTCGAGCTGCCCATTCTCGAAAAGTCTCTCGACTACAATTCGCTTAAGCGAATTGCTTACGGGTTGGCACTTGCCGCCAAAGAAAATGCGCACTTGAGACCTTTTGTTCTTGTTTTACAAGAGGACTTGGGAATGGCACTGGGGCAGCAGTTCCGGCTTTCGCTCGATGAACTTCAGAAGCAAGCAGTCGACCAGAGTACAGACCAGAATTCACACGATGCAAAAAATGCTCCCGATACTTGCCCACTAATTGTTTTAGACGGTATTACAACCATCGATGGCGACTTCATTGATATCGGTAAACCGGTGAGTTTAGATGCAAATGGAATTGCACGAACCGTCCCGGTAGTTTTGAAAACACTCGTATTTGGAAATCCAGAGCAACTGTAGGGGAGCATTGCATGCGCCCTCGAAAATTGGGCGCATGCAATGCGCCCCTACGACTTCGCTCAAAAAATTGGGCGCATGCAATGCGCCCCCACGGCTTGGCTCAAAAAATTGGGCGCATGCAATGCGCCCCTACGGTTTTTAGTCGAATGTGCATTGCAATGTGAGCGCGTGCTTAAGTCTTTCCAGATATTCCTTGCGCGAAATTTGCAATGCGTTGAAGGTGCTTAAGTGTTCGGTCGCATACTGTGAATCCAATAAGACAAAGCCGCGCTCTTTCAAGCGTTCCACCAAAAAGACAAGACTGACTTTGGATGCGTCCGTAACACGGTGGAACATGGACTCTCCCATGAACGCGCCACCGATACTTACTCCATACAATCCACCGGCGATTTCGCCGTCCAAGTATGCTTCAACCGAGTGTGCGAATCCGTGTTCGTGAAGTTCGCAGTAAACACGCAAAATGTCTTCAGTGATCCACGTACTATCTCTTTCTGCGCACAAGCGCATAATGCCTTCAAAATCGTAATTTACTCGCATCTCGAATTTTCCCTGGCGCACCGTTCGCATCAGGCGTTTCGAAGCGTGAAAATCGTCGAGCGGAATAATGCAGCGCGGATCAGGCGAATACCAGCGAATGATTCCGTCATCGTGTCCCATTGGAAAAATTCCGGCGGTATACGCACGCAGCACGAGTTCGGCGGTAAACTCGGGCTCAACTCTGTCGCGTATCCATTTCATTGCTCTGGTTGCTTCACTTCTTCAATGTGGTCGGCGTCAAGCTCCGAATGTAGGCAATCAGATCCTTCATGTCCTTGTCGTTCAGCCGCGCCTTACTAAAGGATGGCATACCCGCTTTCAACACGCCTGTCCGGATTAGCCCTTCAATTTGCCCATCTTCTTTATAGCGTGCGAGAAAGCCTGGACCTTTTAGCGGTCGATAGGGGTGAAGAGAATTCTCGCCATTTGGATGGCAGCCCGAGCAGGTCAGCTTATCGAATAGTTTTTTGCCGTTGGCAATTTTGTCTGCGACGGACTTGTCGGCGGCGACTTTCCCTGTCGCCGCTTTATTGTTTACCGTCGCTTCAACGTCTTTATGAGCGGGCGAACTCTTCAGGTTAACTGTCACAGGCTTGGCGGCAAAGACTGGTCCGAAACTTGCCAGGGCAAGAGCCGAAATTATCAGGGCGTTTTTCATAATGAACGTGCCTGATTGAGGAATTGGAATGCTAAATGTCTGTGTTTGCCGGGTCATGTCCTAAATTCTATCGTCCGGATAGGTGTTTCATCTTTATAGACCAAATTTGCCCAACTTGATTGTTACTGTGCCATTGAAGGTTCACCACACACCCGCCGCACTTACTAAATAAACCCCTCTCCCATTCTTTTCAAAGTGACTGCCAATCGAGCAATGTTTTTGCTGGTACGCAGCTCTTGATTCTCAGGTCAAAGCCGTGAGCGAATCCACAATCACAAGAGGACAGCAAGAAGGCAACGCAAGTTCAGAGTCGTCCAGTTTTCGTACGTCGACCGAACAACAAGCTACGTCTCGCCTGTTCGATGAAGCCGATGCTCTTCGCGCTTCATCGATTACCGATTTGAAACAAGCGCAATGCACACGCCAACCGGCAGCCGGCGAAGTACCGGTAATGCGCGCAGGCAAAGCAACGAGCGGCTGTGACTATGAAGATCTGAACAAAGTCGCCAAAGAAACTGGAGTTTTGAACGTTCCCAATCTCTGGCAAACCGGGACTGACTCGACCGCGCGCGTCGTTTTGCATGTCAGAAAAGGAACTGAAGAAGGTACCACTCAAGGAACGAGTGTTGCTATCGGCAAAGTCGGCGATCAGTGCGTGATGGCTACTGCCCGCCACGTTGTCGAAAGCACAACGAAGAGGCAAGTTCTCAACAGTGCCGTAGAAATGAACGACGGCAATTTCTACAAATATGACGTCAAGATCATGGACCCGCTCAATGATCGTGCTGTGATTGCCGTGAAGACAGGCGCGAAAACCGATGAACTTTGCCATCCTGTCAAAGCCGGAGAGTCGGTGATCAGTTCCGGGAACGGCGCAATCGTCAGCTATCCCGGCAACACTAACTCGAAGCATCTTTCAATGGCGCGCGTTGAAGGCGTGAAGGATGAGCCGCCCTATGTCGCCGGAGCTAAAGGGACTGGAAAAGAAGTCACGGCTTTGGCTCACACAAAGAAAGGCAGCTCGGGCGCCCCGATGTTCGACACTGCAGGAAACCTGCGCGCACTCGTCACTCGCGGTCCTATCGATGGTCGACCGGATGACGACGTTACCATACTCACTCCAGTGACTGCGCAAGACCAGCGCCGCTGGATGGATGAAGTGCGCAAAGCGAAGTAGCAAGCCGATTCAGCGATTTAATGCGCCGTCACCAATTGGTCATCCAAAGGTCTTACCATGTCATTCACATGTTTTGCACGATGTGTACAGTATCTTGGAAGCAAGATTTCGTTGTGAGTACTCAGGCATAGTCGCCTGATGTTTCGCATGCCAATTTTTTCAATTTCGGTCACTCTACCTTCTTGTGATGGTTTCGAACTATGTCTAAACATCGAGAAAACACAAAGAGTGTGTACGCAACCTCTGATCAATCGGCGGGTAGCGGCAATCAGGGAGAAAACGGACTGCGGAAGCAAGCTGCGAGTCTGTTGACCGACCCTTGTTGCAACGAAGCTTTTGCCGGGCGCATGTCTACTGCAGGAGTCGAGAATACTTCTGCGGAAATAAAGCTGGCGGCGCATGGCGGTAAAGAGGCAATGGATAGGCTCAATATGAGTTCGGACGATGCCGCCGCTGTTGTGGCAGAGAATCCCAATGGAGAGACTCTCGAAAAATTGATGGCGACCGACATCGATCAAGCTGCAAGAGTCGCCGTAGCCGATACGACTCTGCACACCGAGGCGCTTCACACTGATAACGTTGCGTTCAATATGAAAGTTCGCGAACAACTAACAGGTCATGGAACAGCTTAGACAGTTTTCTCTAAACAGCAGCACGGCGCAACTCCATTGCAAGACAGAGAACTTGCTATTTGGTTAGAATTGAGAAGTTAACCGCTCGTTGCTATTTCCAAACAATGATGAAGTTTGCACTAAACGCAACTATTGTAATTCTATGCTTTTTGATAGCTGTAGCTGCTCTACTTCCGGGCTATTGGTTAGTCGTATCGCTCTTCATTCTGATGTGGGTCGGCTACATTGGAGCTGCTTCCGGAGTTGTTTTTCTCCTCCTGTTGCCTTTGGTACTTCCCATAATTGTCCTCTTTCCGTCCGTTCGTGCAAAGGTGATGCCATACGCAATTGCCAGCTTGATCGGCGTTTCAATTGCCACGGCCCTTTGTTTTCTCTCCGCTGATTTTTCCACGCGCGTCTCGCATCAAGGTCTACATATCAAACTAGCGGGCGAAGCCTTAGAGAACTATGAAATGAATCATCCTGATGCGTCGCATGAAAAAGACCAATTTAGATCGAAGCTTGTCTCTCTGCACAAGTCCGGGCAGATTCTGTTTATGGCAGGCCTTTTCGTCGAGCAATTCTCGTCAGTACTCTTGCCGTCTCTATTTCTTCCTCCTTTAGTTCTCTACGCTTGCAAGAGGACGAGAGCTAGTTTCGTTAGAAAACACAAAGAAGGTCATTCGGTTGCCTAATGCCTAGAATAATTCTAAGTACTGCTCAAGAGTAATGAGCATGCGCTGGAAATACATAAAGATCGCTCTAATCGGTGCTGTCCTGGGATTTTTCGGGCAACTGCTGTGTGATCTTTTTTTGCCGGGCATGGACTTCATCACTAATCGTATGAGCAACCAGCCGAGATCAGTGATTGCCCAGTATTGGCAATTGCGCTCGGACTCTATGGCAAGGGCCGGAGATCGCTCATTCTTTATGAAAGCTGAACCCATAGTTGCTCAAGGCGTTGCGCTTTGTTGGATGGCAAGACGATCGGGCATTGCTTTCCGCACTGCGGTGATTACAAGCCTATTGCTCGTTGCAATAGCTCAAGGACTCGATTACATCAAGAGAGACCGAAAATCGAAGAGGTCCTAAGCGTGGTCTATAATCCTGGCGTACTAGGTGGGCGGAGTTCGCCAAGCTCACCTTTGATGTTGTTGAACCAAACGCGCGGGATCAATCCTATTCCGCGAATCAGGGGTGGAGGTTCGGGCAGTTCAGCGCCGTAAGTATTTAGCAAATTGTACGTTTGGTGCACGCAATTATTTTGCAACACGTGCCATCCTCCCGCGCCGCTTGCTGCCGCCGCTTGCATTGCGTCTTTAGGCTTTGCATTTTGAACCGGGAACGCCTTGTAGTGATGGTATCGTATATGGTTCCCTGATTTCATGATGTCCATCATCGTGCTGAGCGTTCCTTCTTGGCTCCAGTAGTCGACATCAGCGCCTACTGGAACGCTTGCGTATCTGAGCCACGCCATCAGGTCGTGCATCTCGTGATGGATCAGATGGTCCGTAGAACCAAACAGGTAGCGGTCATAGCCGTCGAGCTTGAAGCCCCAACCGATATGTCCGAGATGAGCAGCTTGTTTGAAGTTGATGAAAACAAAAGCGCGACCGATCATGGGATTCCTTGTCTCTTGCTTCTTGAGCTACTTCTTCGTGCGCAGTTTTGATGCTCTTTAAACTTTGTCCGCGAGCCTACAAATTGTTCTTCTTTTCGTAACGCTGGAAGCGGTACTCGATGTCGTTTTCCTCCATCGTATCCGATACTGCGGCAAGCGCGAATCGGTCATCGATGGGAGGAAAGTGGGCATCACAATCAAATTCTTGCATGATTCGCGTCAAGTGAATCGTGTCGAGATGCGGATGCTGTAAGGCCTCTTTGTATATTTGCGCGCCGCCGATTATAAAGCAGCGTTCGTGCGGGATGCTCTGCAATTTTTCCAGCGCAGACTCCAGACTGTTGCAAACCAATACGCCTTCAGGCGCATTGATCTCGCTGTTTTTGGTAAGAATGATGTTCAATCGATCTTTGAGCGGGCGGCGTTTTTCCGGAATCGACTCCCAGGTCTTGCGTCCTACGATAATCGCGTTTTTGTTTTCGCCCGTCGTACCGGTCGTGAGCGACTGAAAAAACTTCATATCGCCAGGAATGCGCCACGGCAGCGAATTATCCTTGCCAATTCCATTATCGAGATCGGCTGCTACAACTATTTCGAGTTTTTCTGCCACTGAATACTCCGCTAAACGGCAACAGGGAATTTGATAAAGCCCTGGTGATCGTAATTCTTCAGAACGAAATCTTCAAACTTGACTTCGAGAACAGGCTTAACCGGAATCTCAACCTCAGGCAATTGTCCGGGCTGTCTCTGCAGTTGTTTTTGCAGACCTTCCAAATGGTTTTGATAAATGTGCGCGTCGCCGATGGTGTGAGTGAAGATGCCGGGTGTGAGTCCGCATTCTTGCGCCATCATGATCATGAGCAGCGAATAGCTGGCAATATTGAAAGGAACACCGACAGCGAGATCCGCGGAGCGCTGGTAAAGTTGGCAATCCAGTCTGCCGTTAATCACATAAAATTGGAACATCATGTGGCAAGGCGGAAGAGCCATCTTAGGAATGTCGGCAACGTTCCATGCTGTGACGATAATTCGGCGGGAGTCGGGGTTGTTCTTGATCAAATCAATCGCGTTTTGAATTTGATCGATGTGCCGCTTCTTATAAAGTCCGGTTTTCTCATCGAGATCGAAAGCCGGCCAGTTTCGCCATTGATAACCGTATATCGGCCCAAGCTCCCCGTCTTCATTCGCCCATGCATCCCAAATATTGGTGTGCTCATGCAGGTCGTCATTGATATTTGTCGAACCCTTGAGAAACCACAGCAGCTCTCTGACAACAGCCGCAAAATTGACTTTCTTGGTCGTCAATAGCGGAAATCCCTTGCGCAGGTCGTATTTTGTCTGCGTGCCAAATAGAGAGATTGTTCCCGTGCCTGTCCTATCCTCGCGCTTTTCGCCTTCTTCGAGGACAGTTCTAATCAAGTCAAGGTATTGTTGCATCCTGCTACCTCTCTCATTATTCGGCGATTTGTGCCGGTTTCAACAGCACTAAGAATAGCAGGAAAGGCGCATCGTTGCCATGTCTTGCCGTATTTCAAGTCTGTATAAAATGCATATCTTTCGCGCGTCTAATACTGTTTTGACCCATCTTAAAACTAAGCTGAAAACGGGAGGCATTTGCAATTTGGCGCCTTAATATGGTGCGTCCAGAGCAAACATTCTTTTGTCTGGTTTTACAGGCTGCAGCCAGGAGTTTCCAATGCTTACCGAGTATCGCAACGAGCCATTTACGGATTTTTCCAACGCCGACAATCAAAAGGCTTTCACTCATGCACTTGATGTGGTCAAAAAGAGTTTAGGGAAAGATCATCCGCTCGTAGTCGGCGGTGAGCGTTTGCCAGTGGAAGGCGATGATTGGTTGGTTTCGACCAATCCGTCACATCCAAAGCAAGTTATTGGTCGTTACGCGAAAGCCACGCAACAGCAAGCTGAACGCGCCATGAAAGTTGCCTGCGAAGCATTCGAAAGTTGGAAGCGTGTTCCGGGACCAGAGCGTGCTCGTTTTCTATTTCGTGCCGCAGCCATAATGCGCCGCCGCAAACATGAATTTTCCGCATTCATGGTCATGGAAATCGGCAAGAGCTGGGCTGAAGCAGACGCTGACACCGCTGAAGCGATCGACTTCATGGAGTTCTACGGTCGTGAAATGATTCGTCTGAGCGAGCCGCAGCCGCTCACGAAAAATCCCGGTGAAGAAAACGAATTGCATTACATCCCACTCGGCGTCGGTATCGTCATTCCACCATGGAATTTCCCGCTAGCGATTCTTGTCGGCATGACCACCGCATCGATAGTTTGCGGCAACACCGTTATTTTGAAACCGTCGAGCGAAACCCCAGGGATTGCTTGGAAATTCTTCGAACTGATGGAAGAGTGCGGACTGCCCCCGGGCGTTCTGAACTTCCTTCCTGGCGCCGGCTCTACAATCGGCGACTTCCTGGTCGAGCACCCGAAGACTCGCTACATCGCATTCACCGGTTCGAAGGAAGTCGGTCTGCGCATCAACGAGTTGGCGGCTAAGGCTCAACCGGGACAAATGTGGATCAAGCGTGTTGTCGCAGAAATGGGTGGTAAAGACTCTATCATCGTCGACAACTGCGCCGACCTGGATGAAGCAGCAGACGGTGTTGTCGCTAGCGCATTCGGATTCGGCGGACAAAAGTGTTCTGCTTGCTCGCGCGCCATTATTCACAAAGACGTTTACGATGAGATGGTCAAGAAAATCAAAGAACGCGTCGACAAACTCGTCATCGGCAACCCCGAAGATCGCAAGCACTACATGGGACCTGTCGCATCCAAGTCTCAATACAAAGGTGTGCTCGAATACATCGAGATCGGCAAGAAAGAAGGCAAGCTGCTCTGCGGCGGCAACGCGATCAAGAACAAGGAAGAAGGCTTCTTCATCGAGCCGACTGTCATTGCTGATGTCAGCCCAACAGCGCGCATCGCACAAGAAGAAATCTTCGGACCAGTTCTTGCGCTCATAAAAGCAGATGGTTGGAGACACGGATTGGAAATCGCCAACAATACAGAATTCGGTTTGACCGGCGCCGTTTACTCCAAGAATCGCCGCAATCTCGAACAAGCTCGTCACGACTTCTATGTCGGCAACCTGTACATCAACAGAAAGTGCACAGGCGCGCTCGTGGGCGTTCACCCATTCGGTGGATTCAACATGAGCGGAACCGATTCGAAGGCGGGTGGCAGAGATTATCTGCTGCTATTCACTCAAGCAAAATCAATCGCAGAACGCTATTAATTCCAGGCGATTGAATTATTGAGTTCGAATTTTCAGATGGGCGTATTGGCGCCCTAGCATGCGTTACCTCTGTTTTTGACGGTTGCGACGTGGTTACTGATTGGCGTTTTAGGGAACATCTGGGACATCCCCTGCTGCCTTTCAGGTTTAGAAATTTGACGGACGATTCCGAACGGGACACCGTTTTCGTCCCTACCGGACAAGTGCCGGTCGGGAATATGCCTTTGCTAAACGCCAACCTGGAGAATTTTGAGGGCGTCGATCCTTTCATCGGCACTCAAATCGACGGCAAATACGACGTTTTGGAAAACGTTGGGCAAGGCGGGATGAGTGTTGTGTATAAGGCGATGCAGACTGCGATGAATCGCGTCGTCGCACTGAAGATGCTAAAGATGGGCTTGTCGTCTGACCCGATCTTCAAGCAGCGCTTTATTCGTGAAGTGTCTCTGCTCGGTAAGCTCAATCACCCAAACATCGTCACCGTCTTCGATTCCGGCACAACGTCAGACGGTCATCTTTACCTGGCGATGGACTTCCTTTCTGGTTCGACTTTGCAGGATATTCTCGATAAATCAGGCGCAATTCCAATCCAACGTGCTGCACCACTTATTTTGCAGATCTGCGACGCGCTCAATCATGCACACAAGCGCGACATCATTCACCGAGATCTAAAACCAGGCAACATCATGGTTGAAACAGATCATCGCGGGCAGGAAGTCGTGAAGATTGTGGACTTCGGTCTGGCAAAGATGGGTGAAGGCAGCGAAAGATTGACACGTGCTGGAGAACTTTGGGGAAGTTCTTTCTACATGAGTCCCGAGCAGTGTAATGGCGCAGAATCGGATGCGCGGACTGATATCTATTCATTCGGAATTGTGATGTACCAGATGATTACCGGAAAAGTTCCATTTCGCGGCGGCGGATTTATGGAAACAGTCACCAAACAATTGAATGAACCGCCGCCGCCCTTGAAATTGACGAAAGCGGATCTCGATTTGCCAGACATGCTTGAAATTGTCATGTTCAAGTGTCTCGAAAAGGCACCCGAAAATCGGTTTCAGTCAGTCGCTGACCTCAAATCCGCATTGCAGACGGCTCTGCCTGATGCGAAGAAACCCGATAGAACGCTTTCTTCGACTGGACCGCAACGGAAGATAGCTCCACCACCGCCTCCGCCGAAAAAGGTGGAGCCAAGAGTCTCGAAAACCAGCAAGAGTTCAAACGTCAAAGGACTTATTGTGTTACTCGTCGTTCTCGTTGTTTGCGCCGTCGCTGTGCTCTTTGTATTGAAGAATCGCTCACCTGCAAGCGCACCACCTGTGGTGCCAGCGCCCGGCAAAGTTTCTGCTCCAAGCAGAGCATTGGCTCCGAGTAAAGTGTCTGCTCAACAAGAAAAGTCGAAAGGGCGCAAAGGATTGAGCACCGCAAAGTAAACAAGCATCGGACCTTGACTAAACTGACTCTGATCTGAACATTCGGAGCAATCTCGTAGTCAAAGAGGGAGTTTCGTCAATTTTCCATTTGTCGATATTCCTCAGAACGATGTTTCCTGCTTCGTCGAAATCCGCATTTGATGCATACTTGAGCCAGCCCTTTTGCGGAATCAGGCTGGTTGCTTCACGCATCATCATGATGTGTTCGGCGGTCGGTCCTCTGGTGTAGACAGAATCCGAAACTGTTACAACTCCAGCCGATTCACCTTTTGCTGTCAGCAAGGGACCGCCGGAGTTTCCTGGATAGGCTGGCATAGCGTTATCTAGCCAGGCGACCTCATGATTTGGGAGCTTGCTGTCATAAGTTTTTGGGCGGAAAATGGTTCTTGCATCATGCACACCTTGAGAAAGGTAGGCGACTGTTTTTCCTCCTGCGTGCCCGATTGTGAAGACATTGTCCTTGGTTTTCAGACTTCCTCCGCCGATCAATGGAATGCTCGGCAGACGACTGCCTAGCCCGGGCACATGCAGAAGCGCCACGTCTTCGCGGGGCGCTCGAGCCAAAATGCGGGCAGATAGCGTAGATCCGTCATCCAACCTGACGCCCACTTTTCTTGCCATTGCTCCGGTTGTGTGGTTCGCGATGACATGATCCGCCGTCGCTATCAGTTGTTTGTCAATTACGAAGCCGGTTCCTGCAAAATTATCCGCTGCGATTTGCACTACGCTGGGACGAATTCTCGCATATAGATTGGGGATGTGGCTGGAAGCGTCAAATTCAGCAGTTCCGAATGTGGTAGTGGTCTGCCACCGGTTTCGCTCCGCAGAAAAGTAAGGAATTTGTCCAGGAGGAGGAGTGTTCGCCTCCCCTATGCTCTGTTTAATGGCAGGTGTTTCATCAGCGACATTGCCCAAGGCTTTTGTCTGGCGCAAAAGGAAAGACTCCTCATGTAGAATTATTTGAGCCGCACTCTGAGCTAAAGCAGCGGTTTCCCTTGGATGCTCAATGAGAGCGGTGCCTGATTCTAAAATGAAGCGTGGAATGGACATAGTTCATGTTTTGGGTAGTGTCCGGATTTTATGAGGGAGAGCGTTGAGTTCGCGTGATTTATCCTGGAAAAGCTAGCGAATGATCTCGTCAAGATCTCAGTTCCATCCTAAAACTCGAATTTGTTTGGTTGCTTCTCTATAATCTCCATTGCTGCCACTTTGAGTAAACTCAAATGGGTCAACAAAATGGCGATTAGGCTTGAAGCATTTCGCTTTATGGATGTGAAGAAAGAACAAAAAATCATGCAAGAAACAGAAAACAAACCAATGATGCGTTCAAAGAGCAAACTGGCTATGGTGGTGGGCATTCTTGTGCTCGCAGGCGCGATTGGATTTCTTGTCTATCTAAGCCAGCCAAGAGCGGAGGTTGCTAAAAACCCGTCTGCCGATGCACCGAAGCGGACCAAGCATTCAATTGGCGTTTACTCTCGGTACCAGTCCGAAGGCTTAGCGCCTAAAGGCGCAAACGAGAAATCGAGCGTGAATCCGACTGACAATGCGGACGACAAGACAGTGCAGAAGTCTGAGCCATCGGTTCCGGTCGAAGTCCTGAGAGGCGAGACCACAAACGATACGACTGCAGATTCAAGCCCGACACAGTCTGCAGCTGAAAGCAGCAAGCAGGCAGCTAGACATGTGCCAGAAAAACAACAGGCAGAAAGACAGATCGCAGATAAGCAAATCGTCGAGAAGACTACGAAAACTGCACCCGCACATCATAGAAAGCATAGACACGAGGAGACGTTCTTCGAACTAGCTCCTAACAGCGGCAAACATGCGCCCGACAACCTCGACAGAGTGGCGAACTAGCAACGGACCCGTTGTGACTCTTAGTATGAGTAAGAAGTTTGATAAGCCCGGCGTCTGGGCATCTCTTCGCTACGACTTTCTGACCGAATCTGACTTCTGAGTTGATTTGCCTGCACGCCGGATGTATGGGGCAATGTTTCTCGCATTTGTTGCGTTGAACTTTGTGATTTTGGTTTGTATGGCGTTTCGCCTTCAAAGTTTACTGGCTCTCCGGGTTTTACAGGGACTTCCGGTGCTTCCTGATTTACAGCACCAGAATCCTTGGGCTGATTATCTGCGCCGGATTGGTTTCCACCATTTTGCGAACTTTGATCTGCGAGATCGGTCGATGCGTTTGTGCTCGCTTGATCTGCTGGAGCTTCGTTAAAGCTCGACAGATCCTGCACGCTCGATTGCTGCGAATCGATCTGCGCTACTGGCATTTGCGCAGTGGGGACTTCGTTCTGCTTCCCTATTGAATCGTCTGTGGGAATGTCTTCCTTCGCTGCAATCAATCGCTTCGAAACTTCCGGCATGCGCTCTTGGAGCGTAAATGCTTCCCGCTCTGCATCTTTCGCGTTTATTGCGTGCCGGATGTTCACCGTAGCAACAAAGCCGATCACGCCTGCCATTACGGCCGCAGTGAGATAGAGGGGCACTTCGAATTTCTTATAACCGCGTTTCTGAATTTTCGCAGCTTCCTTTTCCATCGCCGCAACGTCTGCTTTGTGACGTGCTTCTGCTTTTGCTCGGGCCCGGGCTTCCGCTTTCGCTTTTGTGTCACCGGCTTTCATTGCGGCTCTTGCTCTTTCCGCTTCTGCTTTTTCTCTTGCCTTTTCAGCTTGGGAAGGTTGCTTTATTGCAGACCGCGAAGGCATTGATTCCGGTTTTGAAGGTTTTGATGCAGGTAAAACAATTGCGGCAGGCGCGGATTCTGCGGCGAACGAACCAGCCGCGGGCTGAGCGGCGGAACCAGTAGGTACCGAATTTACAAGTGCGTGTGGTGGGATCAGTTTGGAAGCTGCTGGTGTGCCGATGGCGTTGAGCTCATCCAGGCTATACGACTTCTCTACTGGTGCGAGTTGTCTTTCCGGTTCCGGCTCGACTTGCTGCGACGCGTGTCTCCACGAGCGCATCCATTTAGCGAGATCTTGCGCGTTTTGAAAACGGTCTGCTTTTTCTTTAGCGAGACATTTGAAAACCGTGGCTTCGACGTGAAACGGAATTTCTAATTCGGGAGCCGATTCTTTGAAGCGGCGCGGCAATCCGTTCTTCTGGTTGGCGATCAATTGTTCGACATCTTCGCATGCAAATGGCAGTCGTCCGGTAAGCGTCATATAGAGAACAACGCCAACGCTGTAAATGTCCGAGCGCTCGTCCGTCTCTTCCCCTTTCAGTGCTTCCGGACTTGCATATTCGGGTTTGAATGTTTTGGGTTCGTTGCGGTGTACTGCATCATCCTTTATGGTGGCGCCGCCGAAATCGGTAAGCTTCGCCAGCTGAGATGATTCGTTGTCTCCCAGCAAGAAAATGCATGAGGGCGTAATCTCGTTGTGAACAACACCAGCTTCATGCGCCGCATACAGCGCTTCAGCAACTTCTAAAAATATCGGGTAAACCAATTCTGCCGGCAATGGACCTTCGGCGGAGAGCATTTCGCCCAGGCACATGCCTGTAACGTGTTCGAAAACTATGTACAAATTTCCGCGGTCGGAAAAATGATCCAGCATTAATGGAAGATTGTGATGCCTGGCCCGGTTGAGTGCTCGAATTTCCGACTGGAAAAGATCCGCCTGCGCTTCTTTCGATATCTTGGCGCGGGTCAGTTCTTTGATGGTTACCAAACGACCAGTACGACGGTCGCGGGCGCGATAGAGGTTGTACCTGCCGGTTGAACAGATAATCCCGGTCACACTGTAAATGCTGTTCAGTGTGGCGCCGATCGGATATGCGCGTGTAAGTTCGAAGGTGGTTTTACTCTTGCTGGTGACCAAGCACAGCTTCCCTCATGCGTCTGTAGTTCAATACTAAAGCCAATCAGGCGCCAGCCCTAATAAGAAACCACTCACCAACATGAGGGAACTTTAGACAAGCGTTGTTTTCGATCGAAACGCTCTCATGCCCGCGATCCGACCGAAATATTTCGGACGTAAAATTGTCTTGAAAGTAGCACTATATGTAGTATCACTTTTGCAAGCGACGAAAACTCTGCAAGTGTTGACATCCTGGTAGTGCAAATGTCGAATTGATCGATGTGAAGGTGCTTGACTACGGCTTTGACCTTTCACGGGTAACTGTTCTGATAGAATCTAACAGTGCTTATTTGCGCGATTAGTAGTTTATCGGCAGTTCATAAGGGCTCACGCATACGCCCGCTGGCAGCTTGGTTAGGAGGTTCGTTAGATGGTTGAAACCATTCAACTCGTGAGGCAGATTGCGGTAAGAGCGATCGTCACGGAGAACTTCAAGGGGCAAGTTGGCGGAGAAATCGCGCGCAATCTTCAGCAGATTGATGCTGAGCTTCAGCAGCTCGAATTCAAAGGCAAACGTGCTATCGCTGACATTGAAAAACGCAGCGGTGGTGCTGTGACCGCTGACGCTCGAGTGCAAATTGAAACCATCAGACAGCAGATCGAGGCTGAAAAGATGCGACTTCTCCAATATAAGGAGGAGATGCAAGGACAGAGCCAGGCGCTGACTGAATTGCCTGTCGGCAGTGTAGTAACTCAGTTTACGGTTGAAAATCCCGTCGAGGTTCGCGTTGGTGAAAACATATTCCAGCGCTTGGAAGGCGGCGAGATTCTTGTCAAGGACGGCATCATCCAAGAGATTCGCGTCTAAATTCATTGATCTTGTTTGTTTCCAGAAGGTTCAAACAGCTCAACTTTTTTAGTGCGTCTTGAAGTGACACCGTCCAAGCAATTTCTTGTTTTGCTTCGAGATGATCTTATAGATACTCTTTCAGCCTTAGCGTTACGTTGCTTTGGCGAAGAGCTCTCAAAGCCTTCAGCTCAATTTGTCGAGTTCGCTCACGGGTGATACCCACAAGCTTTCCAACCTGCTCGAGCGTACGTTGCTTACCGTCGTTCAGTCCAAATCTCAGGATCAGAACCTCACGCTCACGCGGAGTGAGCATAGACAGTACGCCACGGATGTCGTTAGACATCAGGCTCGCCTCAGTTGAGTCCTCAGGGCGAGAAGAATTCTCGTCCTCAACAATCTCTGAAAGTGAGTTGTCGTCGTCTTCTCCGTATGGAGTGTCCAGCGACAGAGGTGAGCGGTTGGCAGCGAGGATCTCTTTGATCTTCACTACAGTCACACCCATTCCCTTCGCGAGATCCTCGAGATTAGGTCTGCGACCCATCTCTTGAGAGAGCTTGCGAGTTACTTTTCTGAGGTTGTTGATTGTCTCAACCATGTGGACAGGCACGCGAATCGTGCGTGACTTGTCGGCGATGGCGCGAGTGATACCCTGACGGATCCACCAAGTTGCATAGGTAGAGAACTTGTAGCCTCGCTCCGCATCGAACTTTTCTGCAGCGCGAATCAAACCGAGGTTGCCCTCTTGAATCAAATCAAGGAATGGAAGACCACGACCTTGATACTTTTTCGCTACAGACACGACCAGTCGAAGATTGGCTTGTACCAAGCGCTTTTTCGCCAGCATATCGCCGGCGGCAATGCGTCTGGCCAGCTCGATCTCCTCTGAGGCGGTCAACAGCTTGATTCGTCCGATTGAGCGCAGATAGAATTGAACCGGGTCCTCCGACGTACCAGCGCGACGTCCGATCGGCGCGTATCCTGACGCGTCGTCGTCTGAGTCATCACTGACTGTACCAAGATCTACTTCATCATCCGTGTTGAATGCTGCTGCGTATCCCGGCACTAGGTCGTCCAGAGTGTATTCATCGATAGATGGAGCGTACTTCCTGATCATTTTCCTGACGGCTTTAGCCGCTGTACGGTAATACAACGAGGTCCGAAATCGGATCTCTGAATTTTTGGGATGCAAATGCCCCGCCCTTTGGGGCAGTTACATATCTATTTGTTTGTCCCACCAACGCTTGAGACGGTACTTCTATTTAAATGTTCCGACCCACTACTTGAAAAGTGGGTTATCCCTAGATCTAAACAGGGGCTGGGTTTTACTTAAACTTGCCGTAACTGTGCAGGCCGCAC
>DTSE01000441.1:0-2044 GCA_012965515.1 Candidatus Melainabacteria bacterium
AGCGGGCACTGATTTCATAGCCGGCGTGACGACTTTGAGTTCCGAACCGACCGTTCTCAGCTCAGGCGAGCCGGGCGCTGGGGAAGACCGCTCAGCACTCGTTTCGGCTGCCCGATAAGCGGCACCGCCAGCTTCTTCGGCAAAGCCAATTTCTTTCAACTTCTCGTAGGCCGCCTGGCCGATAACCGATTTCGGCTCGGCGACAACAATGTCCACGAGGGGACCGAGAGCTTCGGGCAGGCGATTCTGTTTGATGAAAATTTCTGCTTTCAGAAGTCCAGCCTCGTGTTTTAGCGATGAAAACTTGACTGCCGATTGTCTTTCTTGTGCTGCCGCCGCCTTCATTGAATCGTTTTTCGCAAGCGCCAGACTGAGTTTCCAATGGGCGTCGGCCATATCTGAAAGCCACTCACACAACTGGAAGATTGATTCTTGAACATCTTGAGGTCGGCTCACAGCAAGCAAATTGCGCAATTCTGCAATTCGCACTTTAGCACCATCGACATTGAGCGGCAGCTTCGAATAAGCGCCCTTTCCGGACTTTGCAGCAGTTGCGCCTGTGGTTGAACCGGAATTAGACTGATTCAGATAAGGATTGGAAGCTGCACCAGGCACAGGCGCTTGGGAGTAGCTACCAGAAGCGGCAGAACTGCTCGACTGTCCATACCCACCTGCACCGTAAGAGTTCTGGGGCGCCACATAGCTGTTGTTTTGTCCCGGAACAGGCGAGCCCTGCCCAAGAGCAGCACCAGGCAAAAGAGCCAAGGCCATCAGTCCGAGCGCGATTGTGCCCGTTTTAAACACCATATTTGTGCCTCCACTCCTAGTACTATTTCGGTTCGTGTTGAATTTTATCAGCTTGGTGAATCATCCGGCTTGCAGTGCCAATCTAATTCGAACCCGATAACTGACGATTTTTCTGCACGTTTCTTCTTGCCTTCAGTGGTTGTCGTGTAGGACTAAACTGCAGAGGGAAAGAAATGGATAGGGTCGACGCATGGCGTCGACCGTTGCAATATGCGGTCGACGCATGGCCTCTACCGACAATAGAAACCGACAAGCGAAAACGAAGTTTAGCAAGAACTCGAAAAAAGCCCTAGAATCTAGTATGAAACTCGAGTCTTTTGAGTACCAAAGTTCGTCGTCTCGCGCCCACTTCTGGCAAACGGGCACAATGCGTACAGCAAACGGAGAGAAATTTGTTCGCACTGGCAGCTAAATCAAAGCGCGTAACGGCTTTTCTAGTTGCTCTCGTTTACGCACAGTCGCTCTATCTTTCAGCGAGATCGCAAGAAGAGCAGATCAATCTCGTGCAGACGGAACCGGCAGCAGCACAGGCCATCTTGCGCGAAGACAATTTCCTCGATCCAAGAGAAACCGAGTACATCAGCAAATGGCTGAAAGCCGGGCAATACATGCCACTTTCTGAACTGAAGCCGGGCATGCAAGGCTATGGTCTCACTGTCTTTCAAGGCAACAAAATTGAGCGCTTTGACGTTACAGTCATAGGCGTGGTCAAGAAAGTCTTGAGCGGCCGCGATGCAGTCATGGTGCGCCTCTCTGGACCACTCATGGGCAAGAATACCGTTATCCGCGGTATGTCAGGCAGCCCTGTGTACATCAATGGAAAACTCGTTGGCGCAGTCTCTTACGGCTTCGATTTCTCGAGAGAACCGATTGTGGGCTTGACTCCGATCACCGACATGCTGGATGCTCTCACGCCCGACAAAAGAGTTGATGACGGCTCCTCCAGCCGCGGACGCATCGGCTATCGCTTGCTGCCTTCAGTGGGAGGAGAAAGTGGAATTTTTCCAGGTACGGGCGCCACATCAATCGACTCGGCAGGAACGAATGGCGGCATTACCACTACATCCGGTGGCGGCACCAGAATGATTCCTCTGATTGCGCCTATCTCCCTGTCGGGCTTTTCGACTGGTGCTCAAGAATATCTAGGGGAACACTTCAAGAATTTCGGCATGTCTGTTTCGGCCGGAACAGCCGGTGCAATCGATGAAAGTCTTGCCGACGATAACAACGCAGCAAA
>DTSE01000441.1:2054-23078 GCA_012965515.1 Candidatus Melainabacteria bacterium
GAGCCGTCATCAACTCTTTTGTCGGGCGTGAGAGCATCCAGCATAAGGAAGTAAACCAGGTGGAAACGGAAAAGAGAGCCGTGACGGCTCTGAAAGTTCGACTGAAACGATTAAGCCAGGCGGAGCAGTAAGTGTGCTGCTTGTCACTGGAGATTTTTCCGCATCTGCCACCGGCACCGCCACAACCACATTTGGTGGCAACGTTTTGGCTTTCGGCCACCCTTTCATGCAAGCAGGTCCGGTCGATTTTCCAATGGCGACCGCCTATATCCACCAGGTTTTACCGAACCTTGCCGTTTCGTTTAAGGTGGCATCGCCGGTAAAAGTAGTAGGAAGCGTCACCAACGACAGACCTTGGGCAATCGGCGGTGAGTTGGGTCGCAATTCGAAGATGATTCCGGCGACTTACACTGTCACGGACAGAACACGGGGAGTGAAGAAGACTTTCCACTTGAATGTAATCAATCATGCCGAGTTGACGCCTGAGTTGCTTGCCAGTACGGCAATGTCGGCAATCGATACCACTCACCAGTCAACGTCGCCCTATGTTGTCACAGTGGACAGCAAAGTGACGACCGACAAAGTCGGTGTGATTGAACGCCATGACAAATTTGCCGGCAATTTTGCAGTGCACGGTCCAGTCGATTCCAGTTTCAAAATGAAGGGAGCCGGCGATTCGACAGGCATTTCCTTTCTCAGTGTCCTTTCCAGAATCGTCAACAACGATTTCGAAAAGGCTCAAATCAAAGGCGTAAACCTCAACATCGTTCTCGATGATGGTCACGACACAGCAAGGCTTGAGCGTATTTCTCTAGACAAACAAAAGGTCGAACCAGGTGACACGGTAAAAGTTACTGCTGTCTTGCGTCCGTACAACAAACCTCGTGTAACAAGAGAGTTGGCAATCAAGATTCCGCGCGATATTCCAGACGGCAACCTGCTTCTCGGCGTTGGTCCCGGTGATCAGATAGACCAGTTGAGAAAACGCATGGGCGTTGTCGACCCTCAGCCGGAAAATCTGAATCAAGTAGCAAATAGAATTCGAGAGCAAGGGCAAGGCAACGTCTTAGAGGCGGTTCTCGCCTTGCCCGAACAATCCCTATTCCTTGATGGACGTCGCATTGTTTCACCGCCGGCAAATTGGTTGAAGCTTTTTTTCTCAGACCGCTATACAAAAGGTCCCCAGATTGTAAAAGGAGAGGTACGCGCGAAAGCCGCTGAATCCTGGCTTCTTGATGGAATGCACTTACTTGCCCTGACGGTCGAACGCAAAGAAAAGGCAATGGCGCATTCGCCGTTTTACACCGTAAATCCGACCAACTCATATTCATCGCAAGATGGAATTTACATGACCGATCAGGCCAGAAAGGTCCTGGATACAAGCCCCACGCGTAAATCCGACACCAGTTCATCATCCGGTGCTTCAACCGCCAGCGCGCTTGCGTCATCGATTGCCAGCGCAATTTCAAGCTCGTCATCGAGTTCTTCCTCTAGTGAAAAACGCGACACAGCCAGCGCTGCCACCAGTTTTTCCGCAGCCAAACAATATCCGCACATGCGCTCAGCCTTGGCCTGGCGACAAGCAACCGAAGAAGATTTCCGCAACGGAAAGGCTGAAGAAGTCTCAATTGACAGTCGTGGACGCCTATCACCAGGTTTCCACGAAATAGCCCGCAGTGCAGTTGCACCGGAAATGCAGATTTGGTCTGCGGCTTGTATGAACGGTACTGTTTATTTCAGCGCTCACAACAAAATATATGCCTGGAAGGAAGGAGCCGCCAATCCCGAACAGCTCGCCAAACTGGATTGCTCATTTTCACCGGCGATAGTCGTAGATAGCAAAGGTTCCATCTACGCAGCCGCAGTTCCCGGTGACCGAGTTTTGTCAGTCAAGCCCAATAGTGACAAACACGATGTTCTGTTTAAAACGGGCGGCGACACTGTCACCACATTATGCGTAGATGACCACGACAACATTTACGCCGGTGTCGCTGCAGACGGTAAAGTTTGGCGCTATGACGCAACGAAGAAATCAGCTTCGGTTGTTTTCGACTCCGGGCAAGCACACATAACATCGCTTTGGTTTTCCAAGCATGACAAACGTATCTATGTGGGCACCGCCGAGAAAGGTGCTGTATACAGCATCGACGGCAGCGGTAATGCAAGAGCTGAATATCAAACAAGCGACCACATCGTCACAGGTGCCGTCAAAGACTCAAAAGGCAATCTATACATAACCACATCAGGAACCGGTCATTTCTTCAAGGTCAAGCCATCCGGAGAAGCAGACACTCTTGCGACCAGCGACGGTTTCTTTTCTCTAATATACGACCCTGCAAGCGACACAATTTTCGCAGGAGATGCAGAAGGCGATATCACGCAAGCCAAGCAAGAAGAGATAACGGGTCGCTCTTACTTCGTGCCGGTGGCGCATACGGAGGAAGAAGCGGTATCGGCCTTGGCTCTGGACGGACGCGGGCATTTGTTTGCCGCAACCAGCAATTTCCCTCGAGTCTTGAAACTCGATCTGGCACCATCTGCGAGGGCAACATACAATTCGCAGATTCGCGATGCCCAACGACCGGCCAATTGGTCGAAATTACTTGCCTACAGCGGCTTGAGCGGACTCGATCCACAGCTCTTGAGCAGACTTTCAGTGGATACGCGCACCGGCAATACCAGCCAGCCGGACGCCAGCTGGTCTAAGTGGAGCGCAGCCAATCCATCCAATGAAGGATTTTTGCTCAATTCTCCGCGTGGACGATATTTGCAGTATCGACTCAAGTGGAAACCACAAGATGGAAAAGTGCTTACCGTGCGCAAAGGCTATGAGCCCAATACTGTACGTCGAGTGGATGTAACTTACTTGCCGACGAATGCTCAGCCGTATATGAGCAGCATTTCGGTGAATGCGGGGGCGCATCTCTCGGGCAAGCAAGATGTAACCGTAACCGGCAACGACCCTGATCACGACAATATGTTGCTCTCTCTGGAGCTTTCTGACGACGACGGAAAGACATGGAAGACACTAGCTGCCGACCTGCGTTCGAAAAAAGACTCGAGCAAAGACTCGAAAGACTCTAAAGAAAAGAAATCAGAAAAAACCGACAAAGCCGACAAGTCGGAAAAAACGGATAAAACCGAAAAAACCGAAACCGACAAGCCCGAGAAAACTGATGTCTCGGACAAAGACGAGAAAGAAGTCAAAGGCGAAGTAAAGGAGAAAAAACCGGAGGGAGATTCCACAGAAGGTGCAAATCCCGAAAAGCGCGAGCAAAAATCCAAAGATAGAAAGTTAAGTGAGTCAGCTCAGCCACCGGATAAGAAGGACGACTCACCGCAGGCGAAGAAAGCACCTGATTTGCCGGGCTCCGACAAAGAAAAAGCCGCCGAAAAACCAAAAACTGATCCTGGACCAGGTAAAGACGCTCCGGCAAACAAAGATCCACAAAACAAAGACCCGCAGAACAAGGCAGCGATCAAAGACGCAGGCAAAGACTCGACAAAGGATGCTAGCAAAGACACCGCCCAGAACAAGGACAACAATAAAGACAAATCAAAAACAAAAGTGGGCGCGAAAGACAGTTCCGAAGCGACCTTAGCAAAAGCGCTCAGCGCAATTAAATCGGCGACGCAAGGCGATTCTGAATCTGCAACCGAGCAATTCACTTACAACTGGGATACGACAAAACAGAAAGACGGCAACTATATTCTGCGAGTCAAACTTGACGATCGCCTCTCCAATCCGCGCGGCTTCATGGAAAACGAGCGATGGGGAACGATCACAATCGACAATTCGCCGCCTTCGATTTCCGATGTAAAACTGGTAAGCGGAGAGAAAGGCGCATATCGTCTGGTCTTAACAGCCGAAGATAAGCTTTCCTTGATCACAAATGCCACATATAAGATTGACGACGGTTCGCCATTCGCCATGATGCGTGTCAGCGCGGACGGCACACAGGAGGCTGCGGATTCACAGACTGCCACACTGAGCGCAGAACTTGTCGATGTGAAGTCAGGTGCCCACAAATTTGTCATTGAAGTAACCGATCAAGCTGGCAACACAGAAACCAAGACCGTAACATTGACGCTCAAATAGAACGATCATTGGTTCTTCTGAAACAGCAAGATAGGGGATTGAGCATTGTCTTTGGCTCAGCTTTTGCGCACCAAACCTCCGGGTCAACTAATCGCTGAGGCAGAATCGTCTGCACACCAGTTGAAGAAGTCTCTGACGGCTCTCGACCTGATCGCATTCGGAGTCGGAGCCACCATAGGCTCAGGCATTTTCGCCCTGACCGGCACTGCGGCTGCAGGACAGGCGACAGTACATCAAGACATAATGTCGACGCCGATCATCAACTTTTTACTGCATTCTTCTCTGGGGCGCGATGGCGCCGGCCCGGCAATCGTAATCTCATTTCTCATCGCTGCCGTTGCCTGCGGCTTTGCCGCCCTGTGTTATGCAGAGTTGGCAGCGATGATACCTGTTTCCGGCTCCGCTTATACGTTCGCATATGCCTCATTAGGAGAGCTGATTGCGTGGATTATCGGTTGGGATTTGATCCTCGAATACGCAGTGGGAAACATCGCGGTTGCAGTCAGCTGGTCAGACTATTTCCAGAACGTTCTAACAGGCATAACCGGCTATAAAATGCCTCTATGGCTTGCCTCTGACCCACATACAGCAATGGTCCGGCTGGAAGCCCTGAAGACGGATCCGAACATCGCCAACATGTACAGCTCTATGGATCTGCCGACTGTCGGCGGCATGGCTCTGGCAATGAATATGCCTGCTCTCGTAATTGTGCTTTTGATCACTTACGTTCTCGTTGTTGGAGTTCAAGAAAGCTCATGGGTCAACACGATAGCCGTGATAGTCAAAACAGGCGTCGTAATCTTCTTTGTACTCTTCGGAATGGCGTATGTTCATCCGGAAAATTGGCAGCCATTCGCGCCAACCGGATTCGCCGGTATCATGGGTGGTGCGGCAATAGTCTTTTTCAGTTTCATCGGTTTTGATGCCGTCAGTTCTACCGCCGAGGAAACAAAGAACCCACAAAGAGACATGCCAATCGGGATGCTCGGCAGCCTGGCAATCTGCACGATTCTGTATGCTGCGGTGTCTCTTGTCCTCACCGGTATTCTTCCGTATCAAACCTACGCCAACGACGCAGCACCGGTTGCCACCGCCATCGCTGCAACCAAACAACCCTGGGCGCACATTTTTGTTTCCATCGGAGCGCTGGCAGGGATGACTTCTGTTCTTCTAGTTTTCCAACTCGGTCAGCCTCGAATTTTTATGGCAATGGCACGAGACGGCTTGCTGCCGAAAATGTTCGCAGTTCTTCACCCGAAATACAAAACTCCGTTCGTACCAACCATACTGACGGGACTCTTCGTCGGATTTGCCGCACTATTCATCGACATCGGATTTGCTGCCGAACTGACCAATATCGGCACCCTTGCTGCTTTCATTCTCGTTTGCGGTGGGGTGCTGATTCTTCGCAAAACAGATCCGCATCACACTCGCCCCTTCAAATGCCCTCTGGTGCCGATTGTGCCGTGGCTGGGCATTCTGTCGTGCTTCTTTCTGATGCTGAGCTTGCCAATCAATACCTGGGTCCGTTTCGTTGTCTGGATGGCTTTAGGTGGTTTGCTTTACTGGCTTTACGGATTCAGGCACTCAAAATTGGCCGCTTCTCAACCGAGTAGTTAAAATGCAACAGAGTTATCAGTAATTTCCAGACCTTTGAGCGGCTAATAAAGAACAGCCTGAAGTCCAACATGCACGGAATTTCGAACCTGCAAACGGTCACCTGCTGACCCTTTGCGAGAACAGCACCAAAAAAGGCACCATTTCTTGCAGCAAATACGCTTAACCCTAGACGATAGTAGGGGTATATTAGAAGATGGAGTTAGGTGTCTCTTACTCTTTACCAAAAATCGATCGCGCCCCGCATCTTAATCAGCCCCGCTGATGGTTTTGGTTTGCCTGTTTGTCTCGTGGAGTACGCAAAGTGAACCGCTTACTGAAATCTGTGCTGCTTACTTTTTTTTCGCTGGCAACTGTAGCTTGCACAACCCCTCCGAAAGTTCTCACTGAAAAGGAGCCTTTCGATCCGCACAACAAGTGGGGGTTTGTCGATGCTACAGGCAAAGTAGTGATCGAACCGAAATATGAAGCCGTCAAGCCATTTTCTGAAGGTCTTGCTGCAGTCGTCAAAGATAGACGCTGGGGTTATATAGACAAAGAAGGCAAAGAAACTATCGAACCGAAATACGACGTAGTCACTCCGTTTTCCGATGGCATGGCAGCAGTCAGCACCAACGGAAAGTGGGGCTATATAGACAAAACCGGAAAGCTTGTTGTACCGCTCGACTATGACGGCGCAAAAGAATTTAGCGAAGGCTTTGCCGGTGTCAAAGAAGGAAATTACTGGTCATATATCAGTAAAGAAAACAAGAAAATTGCAGAAGGCTATAAAGACATAGGCAAATTCTCGTGTGGTCTGGGCGCATTCAAGACAGACGCAGGTTGGGGATACGTCGATGAAAATGGCAAAGTGATCATCAAAGAGAAATTTTCCGAAGCTGCTCCCCACGACAAGGATTGCATCGCGGAAGTCACAACTCTCGATGGACGCTTCGGACTAATCGACAAGGCCGGCGTGATCGTCTACAGAGAACGAATCGAGGCTCCATCTGCATTCGCTGACGGATTGTCCGTAATCGAAACAAAAGGTCAATGGGGTTTCGTTGATAAGTCAGGCAAATTCGCTATACCGGCAAAATTCCTCGCCGCTGAAAAATTCAATGGTGGCCTCGCACTTGTGCGAACAAAGGATGGATACGGTTATGTCGATACGAAAGGAAAAATGGTTATCGAACCAAAATTTCCTAATGCACATTCATTTACCGATGGTCTTGCAGCGGTGCGAATCAAAGATGGTAAATGGGGTTACATAGACCAGAAAGGCAAACTGGTTATCGCTCCTAAGTATCAAGCCGCTACAGAATTCGTTGAAAGTCTTGCAGCGGTGCAGGTCGACTAGGTCGAGAAGAGTAGCAATCGAGATTCAAAGGGCGCATGTACAATGCGCCCTTTCTCTTCCTAGACTCAAATGCGCCGTGCCACCATGCACGTAAAAAGAGAGGGGATCGCTCCCCTCTCTAATTCTTCTCTCTTACCTTAAAAGTAGGAGACCACAGCGGAAGTTTACTTGATGGTTACTTCTTTGCCGCTGCGTACGGTTTCTTTTCTGGTTTTCAAACCAGGAAGGTGCATGTCCATCGTGCCTACCGATACAGGAATGCGGGTTGCAATTTCCATCTTCGGAATGCTGATGAAGAGAATGCCGCGATCCAAGCGAGCTTCGATTTGATCTTGGATGATTTCTTGCTCGAAGAAGAATTCACGGACCAAGTAGCAGGGAAGCTCTTTTTGGAGGTATTGTGCTCTTTCTTCGAACAACGAAGGAGTGCGCTTAGCGACCATGGTGAGCAGGTTTTCTTCGATTTTGAGTTCTACATCATCGAGAGTTACGCCCGGAAGAGCGATTTCGAGGAGGTATTGTTCGTCGAGTTCGAGCACATCGGTTTCAGGTGTGCTGTAGTTAGCATGCTGCCAGTTCCAGTTGGTCAATTCAGAACCAAATGAATGAAGGTGGCGGTTTTCGAAATAACGGTTTACCGGTCTGTCCATCAATTGGAAATTTCTGATTGTGCGGTTGAAAAACATTTAGTCACTCCTAATGTTTGTAAATTTGACTGTTGCCTTGACCCTGCGCAGCCGATATCTGGTCCCGCGGTATGCGAAACCCAGTTTTTATGCGGCTTTCATGCGCCAGCAACGTTTCCGTGCTCACCATAGTATCGGCAAAAACGGCACAGTGAGCCGCTTTTAACGATCCATTACTGTTTACCCTTTGCAACCTGAGAAGGGTTTCATAGTCTCAGTTTCGGCGTTTAATCAAAACGCCTATTATGACTCTTGTCTCATCTGAAGCGGCTCTTGAAATTATCGCCAATAAACAATAAGGGTAAAACCGCCTTGAATAGCGCCTCTTAGCAACCAAAGTCTAAATGCGGCTCATCGAATTTTCGGCCCAGTAACGAAAAGCGGGTTTGATGGCACAAAAGCACCACAGGTTCCTACTTTCAGCCGCTTTGAAGAGCAAAAGATTGCGCCAGCGAATACATCTAATCTTTCGACTATGCAAGCCAGACTGACAACTAGACTGCAAACCCTTCGCTGGTGGGGGTTACGCCGTCCAATGAGGCTTTGCGGCTTCACTACTTATATATAACTGCCGGGCCAAACGCATTCAAAATGATCAATACGCGCGAAAGATAGAAACTACAAAAACCGCCGCACCATATTTGATACCAAACGAAATTGCCTATTTCTTCTTCACAGCGCTCTTCGCTTTCATTACTCCAATATTCTTCTTGCTTGCATTCAACTTCTCTTCCGCTTTCTTTAAGACGGCAAGCCTGTTGTTGACAGCTTTCATCGAGATCTTCACAGACTCCAACTCATCTTGTTTGAATTTGAGATCTCGATCAATTTCTCCAACTTCTCTTTTGGCGTTTTCCAACTCTTTGCGGCTGACCACGCCTTCTTGATAGAGGGATTCGAATAAAGCGGCGTGCTCCTGGCGCTCTCTTATCTGCCTCACACCATCTCCAACAATGGAATCAAGCTCGTTGAAACGCGCCGTCAACTCCTTCTTACGTCCTTCCAGCTCTTTCAATGAGAGATAGTCGACTGGCTGACCGTACATTCCCAGCGCATCCATGCCAATCGGTACGATTGGCGGAGGCGGGGGGACCAGACCGTTGTTTAAGCGCGGAGCCGCTGCAGTAACTCGTTTTGGTTTGGTTGGCGAAGCGTTCTTTTGTGCCTGAGCTTCGGCTTTCTTTTCAACATCAGGCTTCTTGTTTGCATTTTTGTCTGCGTTCTTGCCTGCGGTCTTCGTCTCAGACTTGCTATCGGTCTTCACTTCGGGCTTTGCTGGTGCTTTGTCTCCATTGAGAGTAGAAAGAGGAATATCACGCAACTTTCCAACTTTACTGGCTGGCGACTTAAGTTCAGGGACGGTAACTGGCGCTGTCGGTGCGACCATAGGTTTGACAGGCGCCGACACAGCCCTAGCCGCCTCTTTCTTTACAAGCTTCGACTGCGCACCTTTCGGTGCGACACTTGCAGACACCGCTTGTGCCGGTGTTTCAGCCGCAGCAGCCTGCATCTCGAATAGATATACAAGCGTGAAAAGCAAGCCGATGGCGGCTTTGTGCAAATCTTTGTGTGTTGTGGGGGACTGCGGCATATAATGATCCAGAAGGTTATTGTACTCTTGTGACTGTCGATAAGCCTCCATTTAAGAGGTAAAGACGTCGTGAGACGTACAACGTTTCAAAATGTTCGAACAGATTCACTTAAGGTAAGGTTTCGCAAAGGTCATGGCTCTGAACAACATACTGCAAGTCCTCTTTCTGGGAGATATCATCGGCAAGCCTGGCCGTCAGGTTGTAAGACGCTATTTGGCGGGACTTAACAGCAAGCCTGACTTGATTATCGCCAATGCTGAAAATTCCGCCCACGGTTTCGGGACCACAGAGGCAAACCTTGAAGAACTGCGTACTGCCGGAGTTCAAGCCTTTACCGGCGGCAATCACACCTTCGACCGCAAGGAATTACTGGAGTTTATCGATAAACAAGTCAATGTCATTCGTCCAGCGAACTACCCCGAAGGCACGCCAGGTAGGGGCTATTGCATTGTGGAAGTTGGCGGTCAGAAAGTTGGACTGCTCAATTTGATCGGGCGTGTTTTCATGGAGCCACTCGAGAATCCCTTTCTGACTGCGGACCGCTGTTTGGCAATTTTGGAGAAAGAAACCAAAATAATCATTGTTGATATGCATGCTGAAGCGACAGCCGAGAAAGTCGCTATGGGATTGTATTTGGACGGGCGCGTATCGGCGGTTTTAGGGACCCACACGCACGTGCAAACTGCCGACGATCGCATATTGCCGGAAGGAACCGCGTACATCACCGATGCCGGCGCATGCGGACCGTCAGACGGCGTAATCGGCATGGAAAAGGCCGGCGTATTTAGAAGGATGATCAAGCAATTGCCGACGCGCTTTGAAGTTGCAGAAGGTCCTGCACTGCTTTGCGGTGTCTTAATGAATATCGATGCAAAGACAGGCAAGGCAATCTCGATAGAGCGCGTGCAATACCGGGAATCCGCACAACTTTCCGCGAAGTCGACTCAGGAAATCATGTCGATCGGTTAGTAACACTGTTTGCAGTTCTGCTGATTCAGACACTAAAATGTACGCCGACTTTCACCTGCACACTCACCACTCAGACGGCACCTGGTCTCCACAAGAGCTGGTTGAGCACGCGATAAAGATCAAGCTCACGCATATGGCGATCACCGATCACGATACCACATACGGTATCAACGAAGCGGTTACGGCAGCGCAGGGGCGAATTGAAATCATTCCGGGCGTGGAAATAAACACGATCAGGCGCGAGCCGGATGGCACTCACAAAGATGTGCATATCTTGGGCTATTTCATCGATCAAGCCAATCAGAAATTGCAGCAGCTGCTTGCACGCCAGAGACAAGCACGCAACGATCATGTGGAAAAAATGGTTTCGAATCTGCGGGCAGCCGGTCATCCACTTACAATGGAAATGCTGAAGATCAAGGCCGGACTGGGCTCAATCGGAAAAGCTCACATTACTCAGTGCATGGTCGAATGCGGCATGGCAAACGACCTGATGGAAGCCTACGAAAAATTTGTCTGCAAAGAATCTCCCTTTTACGTCCGCAGAGAAAGTGTTTCCCCGCAAGACGCTATTGAAGCGATAAATGGCGCCGGCGGATTTGCATCCATCGCTCATCCGGGGAAATCGCCTGAAATGCTGGAATATATTTTGAAGCTGAAAGACGAGGGGCTCGCAGGTGTTGAAGCATTCCATCGAATGCACTCAGTAAACCTGGTGCGTCAGTACATTCGCTTCGCCAATCGCAATTCTCTTATCGTCACCGGCGGATCAGATTGCCACGGGCCATACAAAGAATACAAAGCTACAGCCGGTTCGATTGCACTGCCGAAAGACATAGTAAGAAAGTTTCTCGCCTCAAAAGATGCGCCATCAAAGAACTCGATCTACCTTTGATTTAAGCTCACCGGTATCAATCTCACCAGAGTGGCTTGTTGACAGTTTTCCATCTTTGTCGAGAACAACGTTGAGCGGAATGTAGCCTTTGTAGTACGTCTTGATCAGTTTGACCACATTTGCATTGGCCGGGTGATCGACATCAATCACAATCACTTTGACTTTGTCTTGGATCTTTTTATAAAGGTCTATAAGCCGTTTTGCCTGACGGTTGGTATTGAGATCGCCGGCAGCGCCAAAAAATATCAATGTTGGTTTGTTTTGATCGAGGGTGGCATCTTCCATCTTGTCGCCCACAATGGGAAATCCATTGTCAGTGTCTTGAACGAAAGAGATTCCATCTTTGAGACGCAGATTTTCAGCAGCAATTGCAGAAGCAATTGTTGAACACATTGCCAATGTCATCATTGCAGCGATACCCGCAATATAAGTTTTTTGGCGATTCCTGGCGTTTCTTACGGTCATAAACTTGCCCCGGCTTGCGGCGCCTTTTGTTGCGCACAGTATTTTAGACCAGAAAGAGAAGAGTTATGTTCCAACGTTAAGCCGGAACTTCAATCGGATTTCTTCAATTGTCCAACTAAAGTCCCAGGTACTGCGTACTGTATAAAAAGAATTCGAGAGGGTTTGCAACAATGGACTCAGACTATTACACAAACAATAAAGAAGCAGCCGTAATCGGAGCGCTCCTTGCCGATGAACTGTTTTTACAAGGCGTGGACAAAAATCAAACCAGTATTCCACACTTCAAAGTAATGGACTACGACTCATGGGCGGGCACGCCATCGCAAATTTTCATTGACCGAGACCTTGATGGGAAGGCGGATGGAGAAGCTAATATCATTTATGACTTTTTCGGAGAACTGCAAAAGATCGAGATCGATCGAAATCGCGACGGCGTTGTCGACGCGACATTTGATTGCATCAACGACTTGAATTCAATAACGCTGGAATTCGACGACGGATGCGACGGAGTCGCAGATGCAGAAGGACAGCTACAGGCATATAGCGGGCGTTCGATGAAATTCAGAACAGACGACGCCAATCGATCGGCTGGCTCAATTACCTTTGTACAAGGGTTCCAAGGACCAGGAGGCATTCTCGTGGACGTTGAAGGCAACGGTTTGAATGACCTGAAAGGTTCTATAGCCAGATACGTTCCCGAGGCAAAAGTGACCTCATTTGGAAATTCATAGGCTTGATTGATGCTTAATTCGAATCTCTCAGTTCGCCGGCGCGAAAGTCGCTGGCTTTGAGGTTATGGACATAGCGAGCCCACTTTTGCTGCTCATAGCTTTGACAGTATTCAAAAAGGCTTTTCAGAAGCTGTCTTCCTGACTTGGAATTACCTTTGAAAGCCAACTTTTTACCTGATTGCTCTTTGCAGTCCTCTTTGTTCGTCACTTTCGCGATGGAAATCTCGCAGTGAACGACTCGATCTACGTTTGTTAGAACCGGTGCATCCAGCCGTTCTTTGATCCAACGCGACAGAACCTCGGTCGCTGGAAGCGACTGGTCTGCTGCATGCAAGTATTCGGCGAACGCCTCAAGAATCACGTTCGGTCGTCCTTTCCGGTCTTCTCTAACGGCCTATGAACCGACTATATCACAGGAAGACAAGCGGTTGAGGCAGTTTGTTTCCTTAATTCATCAACATCGAATTCGCCAATTTTGGGGGATTTTGTGATTGTAACGGACCATTTAGTTGCGCTTGCTGCGCTTGATTTCGCAGGTTCTCGCTCAACAGACTATACGTAAAACCGCTTACACAGCCGTTTAGAGTGAATTTTGAGGAAGTTAAGACTTCGCTCAGGGGCTTATAAAGAGACAAAACACCACATCAACTCAATTCCAAGGAGCCCAAAATGGCTCACTATCGGACACTTTCGGATTAAAGTTTTGCCACCGTTCTCTAGATCTACCCTTAGGAGATATAATTGGGTTACTTGAGGTCGCTCGACTCAAGAGATTTTTTTGAAACTCAAATCAAAACGCAGGTTGATTACAAACGTTTTGGAAGGCCCGTCATCTTGGGTCAGACCGAGCGAAAGCCCTCAAGTGAGTAAGCCTCAGCGCAATTAGCTTCGCCCTTATGTAATCGGGGCTGCGCGCCATTTCTTGTGTGACCGAAGTTCGAAATTTTGATGCACGAATCAGTAACTCTGGAGCAGGATCATAGTTAACACCTTAACGGGTAAAGCTCGCCCGCGAGAATTTTCGCGCGAAATCGCCAATGAAGTGAAGAACTTCGATGGTGCGCGCGTTTCGGCCCGCCTCGATGAATTGCTGGAGCAAGCCACAAAGCCCGGTCAGTATCTGGGCAATGAATGGGGCGCGCGCAGAAAGCCGTTCCACGCCAACACCGTCAGATTGGCGATTACTTTCCCGGACTTGTACGAACTGGGAATGTCCAATTTCGGATTGAAGATTCTCTATCAAATCATCAATGACCGCGAAGGCATGATGTGCGATCGCAGTTACGCGCCGCAGGAAGATATGGAAGCGCTGATGCGCGCCGCACATATTCCGCTTTTCGGCTGGGAGTCGCGCGAGCCTCTGGCTAATTTCGAATTGGTCGGTTTTTCATTGCAATACGAGCTTACCTATACAAATGTGCTGAACCTGCTCGATCTTTCCGGTATTCCAATCAGAGCAGAAGAAAGAGAACAAGTATTTCCGCTTATATTCGGTGGCGGTCCTTCCGCTGTAAATCCGGAACCGCTCGCGGCATTCATGGACTTTTTCCTGATTGGTGACGGCGAACATTCACTGCCGCACGTGATGGAAATCATCGCTGAGTTCAAAAGAGAGAATGACGGTGTTGATTTCAAAGAGCTCGACAAAAAGCGCGCGCAAAAATTGCGCCTCGACTTGCTTACAAAGATGGCCAAAGAAGTGCCCGGCATTTATGTGCCGGCGCTCTATGAAGTAAAAGAAGGAACGCCGCAGCCAAAGCCAAAAATAGAAGGTATTCCTGAACGCGTTAAGCGCCAGACTGTTCCCCTCTCAGACGAGAATCAACCGACTCAAGGTTTGGTGCCTTATCTAGCACTCGTTCACGACCGTGAAGTGTTGGAAGTTCGTCGCGGCTGCGATCGTGGTTGCCGTTTTTGCCAACCAGGTTATACGTTCTTACCTGTCAGAGAGCGTAAAACAGAAGATCTGCTCAGACTGTCCAAAGAAGCTCTCAATCATTCAGGCAACGACGAATATTCGATGCTTTCTTTGTGCGTAAGTGACTACACTTCATTGCACGATTCGGTTAGAGCGCTCAATGAAGAACATACAAAGCGCCGTACTTCCCTTTCATTCCCCAGCCAACGCGCAGACAGAATGAATCTGGACATTGCCGAAGAATTGAAAGTGGTGCGCAAGAGCGGCATAACGCTAGCGCCTGAAGCCGGCACGGAAAGAATGCGCGCAGTCATCAATAAGGGACTCTCACACGAGCAGATTCTTTCTGCAATCGAATCGGCATATCAATCAGGCTGGTCATCGATCAAGCTTTACTTCATGTGCGGCTTGCCGACCGAGCGCGATGAAGATCTCGAAGGAATCATTCAGATTCTTGATGAAGCAACGCGTCATTGCCATGCGATTAGAAACACCGATCGCACAAAATACAGACGCGCAATAGAGTTTACCTGCACAATTTCAAACTTCGTGCCCAAGCCGTTTACGCCCTTCCAGTGGTTCGGGCAGTTCACGCCTGAAGAAACGAAACGCAAACATGGTGTATTGCGTGAAAAGATGCGCGAATATCGCCTCAAAAATGTCACTCTCAATTTGACCGACGCTGAGATCAGCTTGCTGGAAGCAGTTATATCGAGAGGCGGCAGAGAAGTAGGAGAGATGATCTTCAAGGCGTACCAGAAAGGCTGCACGTTTGACGCCTGGGATGACAAATTCCAGCCGCATATTTGGAACGAAGTTGCAGAGTCTATGGGTCTGAACCTGATCGAGATGGCTTGCAATGACAGAGAAGTAGGCAGCGCTCAACCTTGGGACGTCGTGCATATCGGACTGCACAACTGGTGGCTTGTGAAAGAGTGGGAGAAAGCTCTTGCCACGCAAGAAACAGCGCCTTGCACGGAAAACCTTTGCCATGCCTGCGGCGTCTGCACGGAGCTTGATGCGACACACTTGTTGGCGGCGCCGAAAGTAGAAGTAATGAAGCGCAATCCCTTCGTCAAAGAACTCGCTGCTCACGGGCAGGAAGACAGTCACCCATCGATTTTCTTCACCAAGCCGCCGGAAGAAAAAGTCTCCGATAGCTCATGCGTTATTCGTTTTCAATTCCACAAGATAGGGCAGTTGCGTTATATCTCGCATCTGGACTTACAGCATTTGTTCGCAAGAGCAGCTCGCCGCGCCATGATGGCAGTTGCCTACACGCAAGGGTTCAACCCCTCGCCAAAAATTGAATTGGCGCTTCCCCTTCCGCTTTTCCAAGAAGGCGAAGGCGAGGTTGCCGAAATTGAACTTGTTTATGCCCTCGAGCCGTCCGAATTTCAACGACTGCTCAACGAGAAACTGCCGCCTGAAGTGCAAGTTACTCGTGCAAGACGAATTGAGAAGACCAAGAAGTCGCTCAATTCATTTGTCAGAAGCGCCACATATAGAGCGCTACCACAAAGTATCTGCGAGAAATCGCAAGAGCCTGCCTTGAAAGAAGGCGCTACTGAATCGGCAGATGGAACGCCGAAAAACGGTGACTCTGGTTCGAATCAAAATGCTTCGAGCGACAGTCCTGTTTCCAACGCGGCTCCGGAACCAATTCTTGCTCCAACGGAAAAGGACAAGCTTTTGAGCTTCCTCAAAGAAAGAGTTTTGGCGCTTAAAAACGCCGACTCGCTCCCGGTCTTCAATGCGGACGGCAAATCGAAAGATATTCGTCCGGGAGTGATCTCCATTTCAGTCTCGGAAACATCCGAGCCTTATGTGGAGCTTTTGCTGGCGACAGGACCTAGCCAGCACGTTAAGCCAAGCGATGTATTGGCGCATCTCGCGTCCAACATCAATTGGCGGGTTACTCGCGAAAGCCTGATGGCTGAAGGCGACACAGCACTTTTTGAGGTTTAAACAAGGGGCGGTTCCCAACCAGAAACAAACCATAGAACCAAAAGCGGTGCCCGGCACCACTTGAGCCCCCCAAATTTCAGACAAGACAAAGAGGAGTCTTATGAAAAGGTCACTAGTTATTTCAGAACACGACAATATCGGAGCCATTCTCGAAAACGAACGAGTAGTGGAATTTTTCGTAAATCGTGGCGAATTGCTCCTGGGCGATATTTACACGGCGGTGGTGGAAAACATCCTGCCCGGTATCGACGCCGCTTTCGTCAATCTTGGCAAAGACAAAATGGGCTTCCTGCATGCCAACGACGTTCCCGGACAAGGTCCTTTAAAGGAACGCCTTGTGCCCAAGCAAAAGCTGCTCGTACAAATCACGAAAGAGCCGACCGGTCACAAAGGACCGCGCGTTTCCACGGCAATCAGTTTGCCCGGACGCTTTCTCGTTTTGGTTCCTGAAGAGCGCGGAGTTTCAATCTCCAGACGCATCTCGGAAGCAAGAGAAAGAGCGCGCCTGAAAGCGACCGTAAACCTAATGAAGCCTCCTGGCGTGGGACTAATTATTAGAACCGAAGCCAAAGGTCAAAATGAGAGCGAGCTTTTCGACGATTTCGAATTACTCTGGGACAGATGGCAAACCGTCGTCTCGGAAGCGGAAGCCGCAATCGGCCCGGCGCTTATTTACCGTGACCAGGACTTGCTTTACCGCGTTATCCGTGATGCCTACTCGCACGATGTGCAAGAAATCATCGTCGACTCGCAAGACGGACAAAGACGCGCTGCCGAATACCTGGAAGGTTGGGCAAGCAGACAGACAAAAGTGCTGGCGCATGTCGGCGATAGCAGCCTGCTGGTATCCAAAGGCGTCGACAGAGAAATCGAAGCCGCCCTTTCAGATCGTGTTGAACTTCCTTCAGGCGGTCACTTGAACATCCAGCCGACCGAAGCTCTGACAGTAATCGACGTCAACTCCGGACGCTTCACCTCTTCCAGAACCCAAGCAGAAACAGTAAGACGCACCAATCTGGAAGCTGCGCAAGAAATCTCCAGACAACTTAGACTGCGCAATATCGGCGGTATGGTCATTGTCGACTTTATCGATATGGATAGCCGCAAAGACCAGCAGCAAGTCTTGGAAAACTTCCAGCGCGCATTGGAAGAAGACCGCGCCAAACCGCAAATCGGACAATTGTCCGACCTCGGTCTGGTTGAATTGACTCGCAGAAGACAAGGTCAGAGCTTGAGAGAACTCTTCACAGTGCATTGCACGCACTGCCACGGTATCGGCGTAACACCGACACTGGAAATCGGACACGGCTCACACAAAACGGTGATTGCCTTTCGTCCGGCCGAAGAAGACACATCAAAATCCAGCCGTCAAAATCAAAGACGCAATGCCTCGCAAAACAGAGGCGGTGCAGTTCTCCGTGCCGCAACAGCAATGGGTGGACGCGTAGTTCCGACCGTCGAAGTCGAAGAAGCGCAAGAGTCTTTCGAAGATGCAATGCCGTTTGTTCCGGAAGAAATTCTCGATCAAGTACCCGATGATCTTCTCGATGACAAGCACAGCAAACAAGCGCTTAAACACGGCGCTTTCAATCGAATCGAAGAAGATGATGATTCGGAAGAAGGCGACGTAGTCGACAGCGAAGAAGTCGTTGAACTGCACACTGAAAACTTTGCACCACCTTCTTCGCTAATCGAAGAGAGTCTGGTGGAAGACGACAGTCCGTTTCACGAACTCGACGAAAGCATCTCAGCGGTAGAGCGCGTTTTCAACGAAATGGGCGAGTCCGCCACCAATCGCGCCGGTGAACACCATGACGATGACGAACACGAAGAAACCGAAACCATCATCGTGATCGACACTGAAGCCGAAAGACCGGTGCTCACGGAACACTCTGATTCTTTGATTGAAGAATCGGATGATTCTCATCATTCTCCAAGCCACGAAGCTCATCAGGAACAAGTGGAAAAGGAAGAAGAAGAGGAAGAAGAGGAAGAAGAACCCGCGACCGAAATAGACCCGGTTACAGGCATCTATCGATTGAAGCCAAAAGCAAAACCTGAAGAAGAAGACGCTACGTCAAGCTACGAAGAGTCTTCTCATGGTCAGCACAATAACGGCAGCAGCGAAGAGAGTGCTTTCCAAAGCGCTTTCACCAACAGCTCCTACAACTACGAAAAACCGTTCGAGTCTTCCTCTTACGGACAAGAAGTAGAGCAAGGCAACCAACAAAGCGAACAGAGTGATGAGCAATACACTCAACTCACACTGGCCGCACCTTCCTCGGATGAAGACGGTTCTGATCAGCAAGACTGATTAGGGTTGCCCAAAACTATTGTAGGGTCGAAGCATGGCATCCGACCCTACACTAGGCTTTTCTTGCCATGCTTAAACTAAATCCGAAGCGCACCGCCGATGATGTCATTTCAGGCGGCAGGATACTCGCTTCAACGCTGGAGCTTGGATCATTGCGCAAGAGTTCATAGACGAATTGCTTATCTTGCGTGAACTTTTGATCTTCGACGTAAAAAGCTCCGCAGAATTGACCCTTGTAGATGAATACAAGACATGTGGCCATCGTCTGTTTCAGCGAAATCGCCAGACAGGCTGTCTGCCCCTTGCTTTCAAACCAGCTGCAGATGTAGTCCATGTATGAACGCGCATCGTAGTCGTCAGAGCGGGTGACAGGGTACCCGAGGAAAAGCGCCGACATCGCCAGAGTTACATTCTCAGGCAAGTCGTAAATCATCACTTTGGTTTCAGGCAATGACAAATCAGTGAGCATTGTCTGAAGCGATTGTTCGGTCGGCAGGGTATCCGGCATAGACTTGCATCCGTAGATGCAGCCGACAGCACGTCCTCGGTAAAGAAGCATCGCCGCACGTGACAGACGGTCTTCAGACGAAGCTTTGACGCAGCCTGTACGCATACCGCCTTCCAGGTCTGTAATCAACCATTCCAAGTCATAGTCGGCAATCTTGAACTGATTGAGGCTATCCACATGGATAGGCGGCAAAATCAAGTCGATAGCGCGTTTCAAATGGAATCTGCGCGTCGGTTGCTGAGAAGCCCAAACGTTGAAAGCCTGGTCGGCATCCGGTCCAGCCTGCTGTTGCTGCTGATTGGGATCGGGAGCCTGGGAGATGCTGTCGAGCTGCTCTTCCCACTTGACTGTCTGAGTGGAAGGCGCCCCCTGGACTGCCTGATTGCTGGTAGAAAAACGTGCCGAAAGCAAAATTCGATTGTTATGAACGCAGACGAAAGTCGCTAAAACTTCATCTCCCAAGCGCAGGCGCTCCTGAGTGGGGAGGAATCCCGGCAAATTGTCCTTAGGAATGAGCACAGCGTAGCCACCCGGCTCAGCGTTCATGATCCTGCAGACCACGTTCTGACCGGGCTTATATCCAGAGAGTTTCCAGGGATTGAGTGGCTTGCTCATTGAGAGCCTATGGTTCCTTCTAACACGCCAAGCGGGAGATTGCGCCAAGCGCTGGTTTCTTTTGTGCAAAGCGCTAATTTTCCGTTGGACTATAAGCTTTGCTCGCATTCACCAAACTCGGTTCCTCACCCGAGAGGTTTCAAGTCTTATCTTACAGGACAACCGCGCCAAATGGAGCTTTGCAGGCATCACAGCATCACGACGAAGAACGCCGTTTGACGTAATTCCAAATTCTCTGTACCACATTTAACGAGCTTTCCTCACTATTCAAGGGGTTCTTTGCCTCTTCCTCATGGCAGGGACTGTGGGATGCCCCCACAGCTTTCAAGCAGCTGAAGCAGCTTGATCCGCTGGAACCACAGATATCCGTTTCCGGCAGCTGCCCGTTGCAACGTGCGCAGCTTCGGCTTAAGAGCCCACCGGTTGGCACTTCTATGACCAGGTTGCAATGGGGGCAGGCAATCTCCTTTTGGAGAGTGAACGGGATTTCGGTTTTCGGCTTTGCTGAATCGGACATGTTTGCACCTAACCGTCATCAGACATATTTGACTTCGATGGCTTCTGCCAGGGCGCGACCGATAGCAATTTCCAAATGATTGCGCACGACGATGACCGGTCCGCCTTTTATGCTCTTTTCGACCGTCAGTTCAGCACCTTCGCCGATGCCGAAACGCAGCGCCTGCATGGTTATCTCATCACCTATGGTTTTTACAACCATAAGTTTCTGCCCTTGCTTGGCGTCGGACAAAGTCAGTGTTTCAGTTGCCAAATCCTGATTCCTTAGATTGAGCCGGCCGCTCGTGAAAGTGTCACGCTTTATCGCTGGAGCCGTCTTTCAGACGTCTTCCGGCCCGCAGTCTTTCCCGCTCGGACTGCATGCGTGAAGGCATTTGCCCGGACTTCTTCTGCGTTTCCTTGCAGGTGGGACAGAGCCCAAAAATCTTGAATTGCGCGTCAATAACCTCGAAATTGTGCCGGGCACCGATTTTTTGACCGGCTTCCTCGAGAAAGTGATCTTCAAACTCAATAGTCACGTTACAGCCGATGCAGATAATGTGCTGGTGCGGCAGAGTATCCTGCTTCAATTCGTAGTGCTTGTGGCCTTCGGCAAAGTCCAGTTCACGAAGCAATCCAAGCGACGACAAAAGTTTTAGTGTGCGATAAGCAGTCGCCAAACTAACATTGGAGCCTTTCTCCAAAAGCAGCATGTGCAGTTCTTCTGCCGACAGGTGATGCCCGTGCGCCTGTTCGCGAAAGATCTGCAAAATGGTCTCACGCTGCGTCGTGATGCGGTGACCACGCTTACGC
>DTSE01000442.1 GCA_012965515.1 Candidatus Melainabacteria bacterium
CATCTTTTGCAACAACATTTCAAGGGATTTCGATGACAAGGCTGCTTCTCGTTGACGATCACGAGCCGACCAGAATCAAGGTCCGTGAAGAGTTGGCGCAAGGCGGTCTCATCAAGATCGTCGGTGAAGCTGCAACGTCCGATGACGCGTGGAAGCAGGCGAAAGAACTCCTTCCTGACATGGTTTTGCTTGACTTGCACTTGCCTGGATTCATCCAAACTCACGATTTAATCAGGCGACTGGTTTCACTTAGAAACGGAAAAGTGTTGGTCTTTGCCAGCCAGAGCAAGGCTGCCGAGGTTCAAGATCTGCTGGATTGTGGAGCCTCTGGTTACGTTATGAAAGACGACCCTCCTGCTCTGCTTCGGATGGCAATTGTCATGGTCCAGAAAGGCTCCAGGAATGTTCTGACGCCCAATCTGCCGCGCCATATAACCCACCTTTCGCAAGATGAGCGCCACATTCTTACCTACATCACAATGCGTGGAAAGCTGAATAAGGCAGCGCAGCGGATGGGCTTAACCGATGAGGAGTTTAACGAGCACATCGAGTCGCTTGTCGAGAAGCTGGAGCTAGAAGACGCTGACAAGCTCGTCAAATGGGCGAAAAAGCACGGTTTTCAGGTTTAGCCTGGGAGCGCCGGCGGCTCGCCGGCAACTTTCTTTGTAGGGGCGCATTGCATGCGCCCAATTTTTCGACGAGCGCGTGCAACGCGCCCGAAGGTTGTCTATCCGCTCATCACTACCTATTTCGGTGCCACAAACGGCGTTATAACGATAAGCCCCAAAAGCAGGCTGCCGAAGATGACCGCGCACAGTTCCAGTGAGGAAAACGCTTGCCTGACCAAGGAATCGGGCGGCTCATGCTGTTTCCAATATTGGTTCAGCCAATGCTGCGCCACAGCCATCGGCACAAAGGACAGCAGACAAAAGAGAAACATCGTCGAAGGGAGATTGCCCAACATGTATAAAGCGAACATCGCTGCCAGCAGCAGACCCGCTGTGATTCTCGGGTGTTTTGCCCTGTAAGTGTCCTTGTTAGGCTCAATTCGCGCGATTTGAGTGAACAACTGGAAAGCCAGAAAAAGATTCAAAAGCGGAACGAACATGCCCAGAGTTAATAGAATCGGGTCTCGTCCTCTGACGCCTTCCAGCTCTTCTCCACCTGTGTATGGAACGAGCCGCTCATCGGCTCCTTCTTCGCCTGCCGCAAGCTTTTGGGCGTGTATCAGCAGCGACCAGTTCTTTGCAAACCAAAATGGTGAATAGGTCGCGAGAGTGAGTATATGCAGTACTATGACATGCCAAACCGGCTGCCTGCGCGACTCTTGCAAGTACGCAGGTTCTTCTTTCTTCTCTGTGACAGAAGTAATGACCGAAACTCCAGATGAAGCCAATTTTGTGCACAATTTGCCTGTGCCAGACGGTATTATAATCGTCAGCCAAAAGGCGTTCGGGCAAAGTCCTTATTTGTACGCCAGTGGCTGAAGCTTTGAAACGACGCGCTTCTTGGCGACGTCGACTCAGAAATTGCGAGTTAAGCGAGGGAAGATAAATGGTTAATTCGGTCATACTTGTCGGACGAGCTGGGCGCGATCCTGAAATGCGCTATTTCGAGTCGGGTCGTGTCAAGACCACATTCAGTCTCGCTGTAAATCGTCCTACAAAGGACAAGGAAACCGATTGGTTCGATATCGAGATCTGGGGACGTCAGGCTGAAATTGCCGGCGAATACGTTCGCAAAGGCAGCTTGATCGGTATCGAAGGAAGACTTGATTTCAGCAAATGGACCGATGACGGCGGCAACAAGAATGTGCGTCCGATCATCAACGCCAACGGCTTGAGACTGCTCGGCAGCAAGCGCGATAACGAAGCCAGCATGTCGATGTCCGACGAATAGTATTGGCGTGGCCACTAGTGCTGCCCAGATTGGCTGGATAGATTACGTCATCATTGGCGTTTACTTTGTCTTTGTCATCGGCATTGGTTATGTCCTCAAAGGGAAGATGAAGTCCAGCGAGGACTTTTTCTTATCCGGGCACAACATTCCTAGCTGGGTTACCGGACTGGCATTTCTTTCTGCGAACCTGGGCGCCATAGAAGTTATGGGCATGGCTGCCAATGCTGCTCAGTATGGTGTGATGACCGCGCACTTCTATTGGATCGGAGCGATACCAGCAATGGTGTTTCTCGCGGTTTTTATGATGCCGTTTTACTACGGCTCTAAAGTACGCAGCGTGCCTGAGTATCTGAAGATGCGCTTCAACGAGCCGACGCGCGCACTGAATGCGATCTCGTTCGCAGTCATGACCGTGCTCATGTCCGGCATCAACTTATACGCGATGGCCTTGGTGTTCAAACTGCTATTGAACTGGTCCATCGACGCTTCGATATTCGCCGCTGCTGGCGTGGTTCTTGCTTACACTTATATGGGCGGACTGACTTCGTCTATCTATAACGAAGTGATGCAGTTTTTCCTGATCGTTTTCGGATTGCTTCCGATTTCAATCATTGGCTTGTGCAAAGTTGGTGGATGGGTCGGTCTTTGTGAAAAACTAAAAGAGCCAGCCTTTGCGCATCTCTGGATGCATGCCGGTACCTCTGCCAACCCTATGGGTGTCGATTGGATTGCCATCTGCTCCGGACTCGGGTTTGTTCTTTCATTTGGTTATTGGTGTACGGACTTCCTTGTCATTCAGCGTGCGCTGGCGGCAGAGAGTCTGCCTGCTGCGCAGAGGACACCCCTGATCGCCGCATTCCCAAAAGTTCTCTTTCCTGCACTTACTGTTTTGCCTGGACTAATTGCCCTGGTTCTTATTCCTGGATTGGGGTCGAATAATGAAGGCATGCGCTATGACATGGCGCTTCCGTTGCTGCTCCCGATGATGTATCCAAGCGGCATGTTGGGCGTTGGGTTAACTGCCATGCTCGCAAGCTTTATGTCCGGCATGGCTGGTAATGTCACCGCATTCAATACCGTTTGGACTTATGACCTTTATCAGAGTTACATTCGACCCAACCAATCAGATCAGCATTATCTCTGGATGGGAAAAGTTGCTACTGCAGTAGGCATCCTCATCAGCATCGCCACTGCTTATATCGCCATGGGCTTTCCGAGCATCATGGATTACATGCAGAATATTTTTTCCTTCTTTAACGCACCGCTGTTTGCGACTTTCCTGCTCGGCATGTTCTGGAAGCGCACCACACCATGGGGCGCATTCTTTGGCCTCGTAATTGGCACGCTGACAGCAGTTTTGCACTTTTACGTTCTGACCGGACACGAACCGTTTGTCTACACTTCGGTCATGGCTGGAAACTTCTGGCGCTCGACTTTTGCCTGGTTGGCATGTTTCATCTCGACTATTTTGATTTCATTCTTCACCAAGCCGAAGCCTGAAGAAGAGCTTGAAGGGCTGGTTTGGGGCAAGCCAAAGGAAGTTTCAACAGAGGTTTTGGTTTGGTACAAACGTCCAGGCATTCTCGCAATTATCATCCTGGTTTTCACAATCGCCTTGAATTTTCTCTTCTGGTAGTGGCACATATGGTGAAAGAAAATGCTTGATATTCGCATACCAATCTCTGCCCTATTCATCGTTGTAGGTCTGCTCTTGGTTGGCTACGGGGTTGTCGTTCCAGCTTCAGTAGATGTGCCTGTTAATGGAACCATCTACACGTTCAATTTGAATCGTGACTGGGGCGCGATGATTCTCTTGTTCGGAATTTTTATGGGCGCACTCGTCAGAATGGATAAACCGAAGTCGTCGGAATAGCGCACGGTTGCGTCATCGTACGGTCTGTGCTATGCATATGTATGGTACGAGCGTACCGAAATACTGTTGAGCGGTGCTTGGCCGCTTTTCAGATTCCTTTTGCCTATGCGTAGGACGAGGCTTTGAAATATACTGAGAATTGAACTTATTAGCACGCCGACTCGTCTTTTTGATACTTGAGCCGTCTCGGAGGTTAAGTAAATGAGTGACAGTGAAATGGACAAACCTATAGAAACGCTTCACTCCGCTATTAAAGAGATGGTGCAACAGCAGCGTCAGACTAATGAGCGATTAGACTCGGTTTCGACTGAGTTGCGATCTGGATTGCAAGTCTTAGCGGATAAGCAGGACAAAACGAACGAGCGATTAGACTTGGTTTCGACTGAGTTGCGATCTGGATTGCAGGTCTTAGCGGATAAGCAGGACAATACGAATGAGCGATTAGACAAAACGAACGAACGTCTTGACTTTGCTTGTTTGGAATTTCGCAATGGTTTCAACTATCTTTCGAAAGAACAGATAAAGACCAATGAAAAATTGGATATGACTAATTCGAAATTGGATAGCACAATCACGAGCTTGAATGATTTCAGAATGCATGTGAGCAAGAAGTTAGACGGGATTGGCACTTATCTGATGTCGATCGACGATCAGCTTCATGACCACGAAAAGTGGTTGCGCAGATTGGATGAACGGATGAAGACCTAACCTTTCGAATTCTGCATGACTAGCGAAAGAAAGTAATTGCGCACGTCGACTGTTTTGATGTGGATAACTCGCCCTGAATTGATCAGGTGTTCCAAGCTCAAGTCGCATGCCACCAACATTGCGGCATCGAGATCTGCTTTCTTCTTTGGATTGTTTTTCAATGCATTCCAAATTGGATCAGTGAAATCTTTGGGGCGAGATTCTTCCAAACAATCGGCAAGAAAAACTACTTTGGACAAATCGGTCATGCCGACTTTCCCGAGAGTATGCTCACTTACAGCGTCGAGCAGTTCTTGATGTTTGATCTTGAGTTCGTCGCGTGCGACAAACGCTGCCACCGGTCCGTGGAGTAAATGACCGTTCTCTTTCTCAACGTCATTCAGTTTCAATCCATATGATTGTGCTGCTTTGACGAGGTCTTTGTCTTTCCATTCCTTGCAGCCGTCGTGGAGCCAGCCGGCAAGCTCAGCGAGAAACTCGTCTTCACCTGCAAGTTCTGCAATTTCTTTTCCGACGGCGGCAACACCTTCAATGTGCCGAAAGCGTTTCTCCGTGACGCGAGGTTTTGCCCACTTCTTCGCGGCATCCAGAGTTAATTCTTCGGGAATACCTTTGTACTTCACTTTTGCAGAATTGTTTTTGCTCATTTCGAATTTGCGTTTGACTTTGTCTTCGATTGAACCGCGTGGTGCTCTGTATAGTACCCCTCGCTCATTAGCATCTCGTTGACTTCGCGAGGAACCATGTAGCGAACCGATTTCCCCTCTCTGAGTCGTTCGCGTATGCCGGAACTGGAAATTGCCACGCCCGGAAAATCAATCAATGCCCAGTCCGCATCTTTAGGCATATTGTATTTTTCAGGATCGGGATTTGATTCTGTCTTTTGCATTTTTCGCACGAGCGGATTAGTTTGCTCTGTCTCGTATTCAAGGCGGGGAGCTACAAGTATGCGGCATGACTTGATTAGCTCGTCGACCTTATGCCAACTTCCGATTTGCACAAAGTTGTCGCCGCCGATGATGAAATTCAGTTTTACATCCTGACCAAGTTCTTCGTGAAAGTACTCCATTGTGTCTGCTGTGTACGAAAGCCCTTTGCGCTTCAGCTCTACGTCTGACGCTTCAAAGTAACTGTTGGTTGACACCGCAGCCAGTACTAGTCGGTGGCGCGATTCTTGATCCAGCAATTCGTCATCTCTATGTGGCGGTGTTCCACTGGTGACGAAAATAATTTTCTCGAGTTGGAACTGCTCGCGAGCAAACTCGGCAATCAGAAGATGTCCGTGATGTATTGGATTGAACGTTCCGCCGAATATTCCGACCTGTCTGGTCACTTTTGAATCCCTTTTATTTGATCCTTTTTGATTTGAATTGTATTCAACTCAGTGTTCTGCAAAGTGCGAAGTTCTGGGGCGCGTGTAGATACGCGGCAGCCTCACTCGCAAATTGCAAGCCAACTCGTACGTAATGGTATCAAGCATCGACGCCCATTGTGCAAGCGTGAGGCAGGGTGAATTTTGTGAAGTAGAATCATCGGAGCCACCTTGTTCGTGACCGATTAGCGTGATGACGTCCCCGTCTTGTGCCTCAGGCACGTCGGTTATGTCCACCAGCATCTGGTCCATACTAATGATGCCGACCTGCGGGACTTGTTTGCCCATCAGTAAGCAAGACATCTTATTAGATAGACGGCGATTGACTCCGTCGGCATAACCAATAGGTAAGGATGCTAGTCGAGACCTTCGCTTAGCTGTCCACGTGAAGTTGTATCCGGCGGATTCTCCCTCTTCTATTTCTTGCGTGTGATTGATACGCGCGCGCACGGACATTGAAGGAATGAGGATTTCTGAATCTTTCTTCGCTTCGAGCCCGTACAGATATATGCCGGCGCGAACCATGTCGTAATGTGTTTCAGGAAAATATCTAAGCGCTTCGCTGGAGGCCAGATGAGTGAGAAAGGGTGTCTTTATTTGGGCGCGAGCTTGCTCCACGCATGCTTTGAAGACGGTGTTCTGCTTTTGTGTCGCTTCTTGATCACCTGCCATAGCCAGGTGGCTGAATATGCTTACCAGGTTCAAATTTTCAGACTGACGAACCAAATCCAGCATGGGCGCAAGGTTTTGCGGCAGCACGCCCAAACGGTGCATGCCGGTATCAACCTTTATATTGACCTTTGCGACGCGTTTTGCCCTTTGCGCGGTCTGGTTTACATCTTTCAATTCAGAAAGCGAAGTTACCGTCATGTCCAGGTCGGACTCGATTGCTGTTTTCACCGCCCAGTTGGGCGCCGGTCCAAGAATAAGGATGGGGGCTTTGATGTCGGCAGCGCGCAGTTGGCAAGCCTCGTCAACTGACGCCACACCAAGCCAATCGGCTCCCATGGCTACCAGCATCTCAGCGACCTGGACGCTTCCGTGTCCATACGCGTCGCCCTTAACAACCGCCATTATTTTGGTTTTTCGCGTTTGTGAAGACTTTCCGCCCGGCAAAAATCCGGAAACCGTTGCCAGATTTTTCTCTATTGCAGACAGATCAACCTCAACCCAGGCATCGCGTCTGACTGATGACAGGGTTTGTTGTCTCTGTTGAACCATTAGTAATATCTCTAAACACGATAAATGTACGACCCTTGCGGGGTTGAAACTTTATGCTAGCATTGCTCACAGCCGTATTCACAGGTAGGCTTAAGCCTTCGCTTTGAGTTTGGTTGCCACTGATCCATGCGAAGCATCCAGATAGTCTTGTTTCGTAGTTCGCGGCAGTAGGTAATTCTTGGAGTCTTTTGGAGTCCCTTTGGTAGAAGCGTCACCACTAGAAATCGGGAGTTTGGCCTTGAATAAAGCGGAATTAGTGGACATCGTGGCAAAAGAAGCAGCAACCACGAAAAAAGATGCCGAACAAGTTATCAACAAGATGATGGAAACAATCATCAAACATGTTGCAACCGGCGAAAAAGTTACTTTGGTTGGATTCGGAACGTTCGAAGCACGTCAGCGCAAAGCACGTACCGGCCGTAACCCTAAAACAAACGAACCGCTTCATATTCCAGCGAAGCGTGTTCCTGGATTCCGAGTCGGCAAGGAATTCAGCGAAGCCGTAAATAAGAGAAAGTAGGCGATTAATCGCTGAGGAGACCTTTTGGAGTTCCCGAAGGTAGGATTGATAGGATGCGGAAACTGGGGT
>DTSE01000443.1:0-22281 GCA_012965515.1 Candidatus Melainabacteria bacterium
CGCCGCTGGTTACCGTCAAAGATTTAGTTAAAAGCTACGGGCAGACTCAAGCCGTAAAAGGTCTCAACTTTTCCATTCATCGCGGAGAACTGTTCGGGTTGATAGGACCTGATGGTGCTGGGAAAACAACAACGTTTCACATACTTGGCGGCATCATGAATGCCACCTCCGGTGAAGTACTTGCGCTGGGGAAGAAACCTCGCGATGTGCGCCTGGAAATTGGATATTTGACTCAGCAGTTTTCCTTGTATCAAGATTTGAGTATTGAAGAAAACCTTCGGTACGTTGCTGGAATTCGCGAAGTTCCGCCGGAAGAATTTGAAGAGCGCTCCACAAAATACCTTAGAGCAATGGATTTGCTTCGATTCCGAGACCGGCTTGCAGGGAAGCTTTCCGGTGGGATGAAACAGAAACTGGCGCTTTGTTGCGCGCTGATGGCAAGTCCGAAAATTCTCTTGCTTGACGAGCCTACTACGGGCGTAGATCCAGTTTCCCGCCGCGAGTTTTGGGATCTGCTCGCAACTGTCGTCGGCGATGGTGTTTCTGTTGCAGTGGCAACTCCTTATCTTGATGAAGCGGAACGCTGCAATCGTCTCATTCTCATGCATGAAGGCGAGATTCAAGAGATGGGTTCTGTTCCAGAACTGAAGGCGGGACTGCATATGAAACGCCTGGAAGTGCGAGGCGGCCGGCTGGAAACACTGGAGGCTCGTCTTTGGTCCATGCCCGGAGCTGCAGAAAAAATAAAGGATATTCAGGCTTTTGGTGATCGCTTGGATATTCTCACCGCGCAGCCGGAGGAAGCCGAGGCCCTTATCAATGCTGTCGTCGGCAACCAAATAGACCGGGGACCCGATACGCAGTCACAACCTGATTCTCGTCCTGAATCTGTAAGCATTGAGGTGCAGGAGCCGACGCTCGAAAATGTTTTTGTGAATCGTCTCAAGGGGAAAGTCCATGTTGACACTGAGACTCGTTACCCCTTGGTCGAAAAACCTGAAAAATCCGCAGATGAAGAAGCTATCGCGGCACGAAACATCTTCAAAATCTTTGGTGATTTCAAGGCTGTTAACAATGTCAGTCTTTCTGTCAAATACGGAGAGATTTATGGACTACTCGGTGCAAATGGTGCAGGAAAAACAACCACCATCAAAATGCTTTGCGGTCTGATAAAACCGACAAAGGGAGATATGGTTCTCTGTGGCGCCAAGAGCAACCTGCGCAGCCCGGCTCTCCGAGAGCGCCTTGGATATATGAGCCAGAAGTTTACGCTTTACGACGATTTGACTATTTTGGAGAATCTCGAATTTTACTGCGGTGTCTATCAGGTAAAAGATCGACTAAAAGATGAGCGAATCAATTGGGTTCTTTCGAATTCCGGATTGAAAGGGCAAGAAGGTATGTTAACGGGTCGCCTTCCCGGCGGTTGGAAGCAAAGGCTCGCATTCGGTGCGGCTGTGATGCACCAGCCAGAAGTGCTTTTTCTCGATGAACCGACATCCGGCGTCGATCCGCTTGCTCGTCGAGAGATGTGGCGCATGATCAGGGAGTTTGCTACTGATGGCACCGCAGTGCTCGTTACCACCCACTTTCTGGAAGAAGCCGAACATTGCAGTCAACTTGGCTTCATGGTGGCTGGAGAATTAGTTGCTGAAGGTTCTCCCAGTGGCATCAAAGAGAGTCAGCCTGGGCAATTACTGGAAATGCGTTTTTCCAATATGCAAGCTGCTTACGAACTGTTGCGCACCACGCTCGACTCCTGGCGCGTAACTGTTTTTGCAGATTCTTTGCATATCGTCGTCGATGATCCCGAACTGGAATTGTCGAAAATTATCAATGTCGCTAAAGGCGCTGGTATAGACGTGATTGAGGCGAGACCATTGCCTTTTAGTCTAGAAGATTCTTTCATCTCAATCGTAAAACGCGCCTCCAACGGAAACGGCACCAAGGTGAACGCAGCATGAAAAGAGTTTGGGCACAGTGTATGAAGGAGCTTGCGCAATTCAGACGCGACCGTCTTACGCTTGCACTGGCGTTTTTCTTGCCGCTGGTGGCGCTTCTTTTGTACGGCTATGCCACCAGATTGGAAGCGAAGGATATACCTATCGCTGTTCAAAACTTCGACAACAGCGCTCTTAGCCGTGACTACCTAGATACTTTGTTTAACAACGGTCAGTTGAAAATCGTGCCATGGACCCATGGCGACGCCATGAAACAGCTCGATTTAGGAAAAGCCAAGGCAACGGTCATTATCCCTCCCGAATTCTCGCGAAAGATTCGCCAGAACATCGCTGCCGACATTCAGGTCCTTGTCGATGGAACTGACGTAAACAATGCACGTGTTGTGAAAAACAGCATTCTTGCGACGACGCAGTACTTCGTGCGTTCTCATCATCTGGGTTCGCCCAATGATAGAACTTTGTTGAATACCGAAGTGCGGTTGTGGTTTAACCCGGGGCGCAAGGAAGCTCTTTATGTGGCACCTGGCGCGGTGGCAATTAACCTCTGGATTTTTCCTTGTTTGCTAGCCGCTCTGGCGATGGCGCGGGAACGCGAATACGGCACCATTATGCAGCTTTTCACCTCGTCAATTACCTCCTTTCAGCTTGTTGCAGGCAAGGCTCTTGCATACTGGCTTGTCGGCATGTTGCAGGCGGCAATGATGTTAACTTTGGCAATCACTCTCTTCGGAATTCGATTGGTTGGAAATGTGCCTGTCTACTTGATCTCTCTGTCTGTATTCATCTTCAGCTCTGTCCTCTTTGGCCTTTTGATGGGCGCCCGTGCCAGCACGCAGAGCGCTGCGGTACAGATGGTTGCGACTGCTGGTTTTACAACCGCGCTCCTTCTTTCCGGATTCATCTACCCGGTGAGAAACATAACCTGGCCTCTTTCGCTGATCTCATATGTGGTGCCTGCACGCTATTTCGTTGAGGCTTCCAGAAATGCATTCGTTCGCGGCAGCGACGCACTTAGCCAGATTCAAATACCTATCTACTTGACTCTCTGCGCTGTCGCCTTCTATCTCATCACCAGCCGAATCCTTCGCAAGATGCAAATGGACGCATAGTATGCCAATCGGACCCCTAGTAAAGACGACACGATTGGGCGCGCTGGCTCGAAAAGAGATGCGCCAAATCATGCGCGACAAGCAACTGATTTTCATTTTGTTCTTAATGCCGCTGATTCAGCTTTGCATTTATGGATATGCTTTGAGTCCTGACGTAAATCATTTGAGAATCGGCATAATCGATCACTCCGCATCGGCGACCAGTCGCGGTTTCATTTCTGCATTGGTTGAGAACGGGGTATTCGATGTCTTGCCATCCGGAGGCAATGAAAAAACGCTTGGCGCCAAAGTACGAGGCGGGAAGCTTGATGTTGGCGTGGTAATCCCGCCGGAGTTGGAGAGAAACTACAAGTCAAACAAAGTTACCGATATACAGGTCTTGCTGGACGGAGTCGATGCGAATACTGCCGGTATTGCAATGGCTTATATAGGTCAAATTGCAATGACTTACGATCGTTTGATTCGAACCGGAACTCAGAACCCGGTTCAAAGAGCCGCACCACAGGTCAGTTTTGTCTATAACCAAGGGTTGGTCAGTAACTGGTTTTTTGTTCCTGGCGTGATTGCGCTGGTTTTGAATCTTGTGAGCACACTTGTTTCCAGTGCGGCTGTTGTTCGAGAGAAGGATTCCGGCACCTTGGAGCAATTGCTTATGACGCCGGTCAGTTCGTTCCAGATCTTGACGGCAAAAATCATTCCCCTTGCGGTTCTCCTTCTCATCAATGTTTCCGTTAGCCTAGCGTTTAGCACCTTCTTGTTTCACGTGCCATTCCGCGGAAACCTGCTTGTCTTCTTTAGTGTGTCTTTGCTCTATATAATCGTTGGAATTTCTATCGGCATATTTCTGGCCGCAATCAGCGAGAACCAAAGACAGACTCTTCTCACTTCATTCTTTGTCAATCTGCCTGTTATTCAACTGTCCGGCGCAATCTCACCGCTTGAAAGTATGCCGCCATTCTTTCAGTGGTTATCGCTTCTCGACCCGCTGCGTTACTACTGTAGTTGCGTGCGAGCGATTCTTCTCAAAGGTGCAGGATTTGATGCGATATGGCCTGATGTGTTAGCACTTGCTGTGTTTGCAGCAGTTCTACTTTGGCAAAGCTCCACGCGCTTCAGAGAACAGCTAAAGTAAGTCTGAAAGCCGGCGCTCTGGCCGGGCGATGCATGGCATCGCCCCTACGCTTCTACGCGGACCATGAGAGATTCACTGTAAGGGCGGCATTCTTGCCGCCCGCGCGAAGAGCGCATGCAATGCGTAACTACGCGGACCATGAGAGATTCACTGTAGGGGCGGCATTCTTGCCGCCCGCGCGAAGGGCGCATGCAATGCGTAACTACGCGAACTTTGATTGTGTCTAAAGTTCGTTGAGTGTCTTCTGAAGATCGATCAGGTGATTGTTGAAGATTTCTTTTGCGACGTCCAAGAGACGAAACACCGTGGGATCGCTGCAGGAGTAGTAAATGTTATTGCCTTGCTTTCTCGAAACGACCAAATTCTTGGAACGTAAAACTGCCAGCTGTTGCGATATGTTGGGAAGCTCTACATCAAGGCGATCGCGAATCTCCGAAACTGTCAATTCTTCCTCTCGCAGTTCATCCAAGATTCTTATGCGCAGAGGATTAGCAAGCGCTTTGAAAAACTCTGCTTTGAAATTGACGAGTTTGTCCGGCATCGGTCGATTGCTGAGACTGTGTCTTGTTGATATCAATAGTATTCTAGTTCCATGCTTGAAGTAAACGTCTATTCCCCTGTGACCGCGATTGGCTGCCAAGGGTCGAGCGGTTTCACTCTAACTTTCGATTGTTCTCTTCTGATAGAAGAACCACATCAGGAGCGGGTGGGGATTGGAGTAGATACCGCTCCGATGGGTTCGTTAAAACTCCTGTCATTCTCTTATCATGATTTTCATTTGTGTACTCCGGCTGAAAGCAATGCGAAAGAAAGTACTTTTGATACCTCAGGGTCAGCGCAAATTGCATTGAGCTACCTCAGGTTGTTTTTGGCTATGGCAAGTTCCTTATTAATTCAGCGGGGACTTTTGGTGCATCAGGCGCGTTCTTCGCCTCTTCCGGATACCACTTAGGAATATAAAGTCTGCTGTCATGCAAGCAGACAAACAGCGGTGCGATGACAAGCTTACGAAACACATTCGTTAGTCGAATGTATTCGGTTCTCAATGCATCCAATTCATCAGAAATAGAATGACGCTCTGCTTGTTTCGATACATACTCTTCAGCAATCTCATGATCCCAGCCTTGCTCGACAAAGGCCTGCACTACATGCGGTGCTTTCTCGTAAACCTTGGACATACCGCAATCGTTATGGCCAATCATGACTAAGTATCGGACACCCTGAGACAACGTGTAACCGACACTGAATTCAGAGCCGATGACCCTGCCGCTGGCTCGCCTAATAACATACGCGTACATTTTCGGCACCGGCAGTGCATAACGAAACTCGATGCAAGTGGCAATCAGCAGCTCGACTTTTCCGGTAGATACAATCGGCCATCCGAAATTCTGAGCCATGATGAATGACTCAATGGGTGTACCCCTCCATGCCTCCGGAATGTCATCACGCGATTGAACCTCAATGAGAGATTCGTTGTATTTTTCGTCTGATCTTACCGGCGGAGGAATGTTCATGGTGTTCCAAAAATGCCGGCTAATGCTTTCATGTGTCTATTCAACACCTGTGGCGCACGGATAACGGTATCTGGTATTGTAACAGTATTAGAGCAATTGCGCAATTATGCAATTGCCTCAATAGATAATGAATTGCAAGGCAGGGCTTTACGGCAGTCTATTAATGAATACGCTGGTTGCTTTTCTGGGATTTCCACTTTTACTGGTGTCAGCCGCAATTTCTGCGTTTGCACTCGGTCAAAAGAAGAGTGTTTCCGACAAGGCGATGTCCGTTGCTTTGTGTCTTTTGGCTTTACTGTCCGCTTTTGCAGCCTTTGTAAAAAGCGACCAAGTAATCACTTTTGCGACTTCCGCACCCTTTTTGCTCGGTGTTTTCCCTCTCACTTTTATGTTGGATGGATTAAGCCGGCTGTTTCTGGCCATCTTGTGTTTGATTCTTTTGTCGATTGGCTTTTTCTCTGCCGGTTATCTCAGCCACCTGAAGGAGAGAATCTCGGGAGGGCTGTATTGGATTTCGTTTTTTCTTTTCAGCCTGTCTATGTTCGGTGTGGTGCTGAGCGCTGATGCAATCACGTTCCTTGTAATGTGGGAGATCATGTCGCTCTCATCGGCTGCACTGGTTGCGACGGATCACACTCACCATTCCGTGCAAAAGTCCGCTTTGATTTATCTGGGTGCAACAAGAATTGCCAGCGGTCTTCTTTGTGGTGGCTTTCTATGGATGCATTCGTTGTGTGGCAGTTGGAGTTTTTCGGACTGGAGTTTTGCCCAGCCTCAGACGGTTTTTCCTGCTCTGCTTATATTCCTCGGGTTCTGCATCAAAGCGGGAGTGTGGCCATTTCACATCTGGTTGCCATATGCGCACCCGGCTGCACCAGCGACGGTTTCTGCCGCAATGAGCGGATTCATGATCAAAATTCCTATTTATGGGCTGATTCGAATTCTTATACAGGGAGGTTTAGACTCCGCCGCTCTCATCAATCTTGCTTTCATCCTGGGCGCCATCTCTTCATTCTGGGGCGTACTCTTTGCTCTTGTTCAAAATGATTTGAAACGGCTTTTGGCTTACTCGAGTATCGAGAATGTCGGACTGATTTTCTTGTCTCTTGCAATTTCTCTCAAAGCAAGAGTTGCCAATCTTCCGCTCGTTGCGGACATGGCGATGACTGCTGCGCTTTTTCATTGTTTGAATCACGGCGTGATTAAGTCCCTCTTGTTTTTGTGCGTTGGTTCTGTGGATGCGCAGACCCATAGTCGCGACCTGCATAAACTAGGCGGATTAGCAAAACGTATGCCGTGGACAATGGCTTGCTTTTTTATCGGCAGTTTTTCCATTTGTTCCATCCCACCTCTAAATGGATTCGCCAGTAAATGGCTCATTTACGAGAGTTTGTTCAAAGGAACTTTGCTTTTGGATGCTTATCTGGATAGAGGTTTGTTTCTTGTGGCGATTTGCCTTCTCTCCGCCGTCGGCGCGCTTGCAATCGCTGTTTTCGTCAAAGCAATGGGCGTTGGCTTCTTAGGCATGAGTCGCAGCCGGGCAGCTGAACACGCTCAGGAAGCGAGCACGGCTATGCGCATATCGCAGGCTTTTCTGGCGATGCTTAGTGTGTCTTTAGGTGTATTTGCCGCGATTGCGATGAATCAAATAACAAAACTGGTAGCAGTGTCAAACAAACCCGTAATCCTTGAGGCTGTCAACTTTCCCGTGCCAACCTCGTTACTTGCTTCGATGTTGGTTGTCTTAGGACTTGCCGTTTATCTGGCCGTTCTACAAAATTCGAAAGTCAGAACTTTCAAAACTTGGGATTGTGGATTTGGTCCGCTTAGCTCGAAAACGCAAGTGTCGTCAGACTCCTTTGCTCAACCCTTGGCGCGAATATTTAGACCATTTCTGAGATATGAAACTAATTCCAATATTTCCGGTAGCGACAAAAGGCACTTTCCTCAAGAAATTTCTGTTGAGGTAAAAATAGTTTCGATCTTGGAATCGCGAGTATATCTACCAAGCCTGGCCGTTATTAGTTTTCTTGCACGGGGGCTGGCGAAACTACAAGCTGGAAGCATTCATTTGTATTTGCTTTACGTGTGTTCGACATTGGTATTTCTTTTGCTCATAGGAGCAGTTTTATGAGTGAGTTCGATAATCACCTGCTGACAAACTGTTCTCGCTGGATACTGTTTATTTCCACTGTTATTGTGCTTCCTGTTTTATGTTTGGGACTGATTCGAAAAACGAAGGCGCGTCTGCAAAATCGTATCGGACCGCCGCTTTATCAACCTTTGTTTGACGTCCTCAAGCTTTTACGAAAGGGCGAAACTCTTAGCTCAACTATGTCCGGAGTATTTCGCCTTTCCACTGTCGTTGTTGTTACGACGACTCTTATACTTGCGTGGTTGACACCATGGTTGTCCTTCAAGCCATGGAGCCCGCATGCGGACCTGTTTTTCATAGTCTATTTGTTTGCTCTGTCGAGAGTATTTTCGCTATTGGGATCATTGGATTCCGGTTCTGCTTTTGGTGCATTTGGTGCCAGTCGCGAAGTCACGCTTGGGTTGTTGGTCGAGCCTGCCTTGATGCTTGGTTTGGTGGCGTTGGGTCTATATTGTGGCAGCAGCGACCTCAAAGTAATTTTTTCCTATCCTCACCAACTAGGAAGCCATAGTAATGAACTGGCATTTGTTGCCGGCACTGCTGGAGTCTGGACTTTAGTCGGAATCTCAATCTTTCTGTCTAGTTTGATAGAACTGTCTCGCATGCCAGTTGATGACCCAACGACTCACTTAGAGTTGACGATGGTTCATGAAGCTATGATTCTGGAGGCTTCCGGTCGGAATTTAGCGTTAATCGAGTTTGCGCATGCCTTGCGGATGAGCATTTATTTTGGACTGGCAGCTCAGTGTTTTGTTCATGCGGCTGCCGCTGTTTGGCACATCAGCGCGCTTAGTCAGGCCGTATTGAATGTAATAGGCATTTGCGCGATTGCTGTTTTTGTCGGTGTTTTAGAGAGCCTGGCGGTTAAATTGCAATGGCGCAAGGTGCCTGAATTTGTCGCTTATGTTGTCTCCATGAGCCTGTTGGCTGCATTCCTTGTGGCTGGAAGCGGGGCGGTCAAGCTATGATTTCTTCTATCGCCCTCTGTGTTCTCTGCGCCGCTGTTTTAGCGTGTCTTATGGTTGGCTCATTGCACTTGAGGCTCAATCTATTTCTCTTCGGAATTGAAACCCTCTTCATCGCCGGAGCAACAGCTTTGACAGCTAACGCGCATGGCGATGCTAGCCTGTTTTTAATTGCTGCTTTTATTGCCGCCTTAAAGGCATTGGCTGTGCCCATATTCTTGTTGCGAACCAGCGAGAAGCTGAATGTTCACCGTGATGTAGGGGCGATGATCACGCCGCCTTTGGCGATGCATCTCTCAATTGTCTTGCTGGCTTTGAGCTTTTTCTTGACTCGCAGTATTCCTTCTCCGGAAATGATCGATGGTGGATGGTATGGGGCAGCAGCCGGTATCTCACTTCTCTTCACCGGTCTGGTAATCATGCTTACTCGCCGATTGGCGATTGGGCAGATTCTAGGTTTTTTAGTAATAGAAAACGGCATTTATGTTTTTGCTCTCACTCAAACTCTCGGCATGCCGATGCTTGTGGAAATGGGCGTCTTACTCGACATGCTGGTGGGTGTGATGATCTGCGGTCTTCTGGTTTTCAAAATTCAGAAGAGTTTCGAGCATATTGATGTTGCCCAACTGCGCGATTTGAAGGAGTGAAAATGTTTTTCTTCAGTTTATGCGCTTTGCTAATCTTCGCAGCCCTCTTTTGTGCAAAGTCTGAGCGGATAGAACGTTCGAGGCGTTTGGTTTCACTTGTGATTTGGTTGCAGGCTGTCGTATCCGCTGTCCTTTGCGCACCGGTTCTTCTCGATGGCTCCGTAATATTTCGATTTACCCCGGACTTTGCCGTTGATCGAACGAGCGCATGTTTTTTGTTACTGACAAACTTTGTCGCTGCATGCGCACTCTCATATGCGCCAACCTTCTTTCGAAACGAGACCGTGATTGCTCAGAAGGAAGTACCATTGCATCACGAGAATTTGTTTTACACAACCGCACTGTTATTCGTCTTGGCTATGAACTTTGTCTTTCTTGCTGACAATCTTGGGTTGCTGTGGGTGAGTATCGAAGCGACCACTATCTTTTCCGCCGGGCTGGTGTATTTCTCGCGCGACAAACATGCGCTGGAAGCGACGTGGAAATACCTAATGGTTTGCAGCGTCGGTATTGCATTTGCATTGCTAGGCACAATTCTGATTTTTGCGGCAAGTCAGCATGGAGCGGTTCCCGGTGGGTCGCTCAATGTTCGGGAATTGATGGCCTGCGCCGATCGTTTAGAACCAAAGCTTCTCCAACTTGGTTATATTTTTTGCTTGCTTGGGTTTGGTACCAAAGCAGGAATTTTTCCTCTGCATACATGGCTGCCTGATGCGCACTCCGAGGCTCCAGCACCTGCTTCTGCAATGCTTTCAGGAGCACTTCTAAATTGTGCATTGTTTGCAATTTGCCGCATAACCGAATTGGTGCGTTTGACGCAGCACCATGCCATTTGTGAAACGGTGCCTGTCTTTTGGGGGGCCTTAACCGCTCTGGCTGCCGGGCTGTTTCTCGTTCATCAAAATGGAATAAAACGGCTCTGGGCTTACTCCAGTATTGAAAACGTTGGCATCATGCTTGTTGCTATTGGCCTTGGCTCCCCGGTCCTCTTCTTTCTGCAAGCTCTTAATCACAGCGTTGCTAAGGTTGCTCTTTTCTTATTGTCCGGCAGTATCATCCAACGTTTCGGCACAAAGGATCTGAGTCAGATTCGCGGTCTGCTGAAAGTCAGTCCTGCATGCGGCATTCTGCTAGCTGTATGTGCTGCTGCAGTTACAGGTATGCCACCATTCGGAGCGTTCATTGCAGAATGGATGATCCTTGCGAAGTCCGCTGATGCCGCGCAGGGTGTTGCGGTGTGCATTTTGTTGATTGCCCTTGCCATTAGCTTTATTGCCGTGAGTATTCACGTGTCCAGAATTCTCTGGGGAGTGCCGAAGCCACAGCTAAACACCACCGACTCTCTGGCTCAGTATCTCATTCCTTCTCTTTTGGGGATCTGCACAATACTGCTTGGGCTGACGGCAATTCCCATGGTCCTGGTCAAAGCCTTATGAAAATGAAACGCAACAACGTATCGATAGATGAGCGAATAGACGTACTGCGGCCTATTTTGCAAAGCCCTGATAATAGGCTTGGACTGATCTCATCCATTGATGGAAAGCAGTTGGTCTCGCTGGTGTTGAACACCAATGAGAATCGCGCAGTATGTTGGGAAACGCAGTTGCAATCTTCACGGTATCACTCATTGGCGCCTGTTGTGTCCCAAGCGCACTGGTTCGAAAGAACGCTTTGGGATATGTTCGGTCTGGAACCTGAGAATCATCCTCGGTTAAAACATAATCTGTTGCACGAAGCCTATTCGGCTTCCTTTGTTCCTCTTTTGCCTGAATCTCCGGCATCGCACAACGGTGATCATCGCGACTATAAACCAATGAGCGTCAAAGGCGATGGTATTTATGAAATTCCTGTCGGACCAATTCATGCAGGAATTATCGAACCAGGACATTTTCGCTTTAGTTGTTTGGGCGAGGTAATTTTCAACCTCGAGATTAGACTTGGCTATGTACATCGTGGCGTTGAGAAAAGGATGTGCGAATTACCTTGGCCCAAGCAGAGATTTCTCGCAGAAGCTGCCGCTAGCGACAGCGCGGCTGCTTATGCACTTGCGCACTCGATTGCTATTGAAAATTTGTTTGATGTCCAGGTGTCGTACAAAGCTGATTTCTTGCGGACAATATCTCTTGAAATAGAGCGCGCGGCGATGCATATCAACGACCTGGGCGGCTTGGCTGGGGATATCGGATTTCTTGCCATTTCCTCTTCACTGGGACGGCTGCGAGGAGTCGCACTCTCAATGGCGGAACAGTTGACCGGAAGCCGCCTCCAACGAGGTTTTATCTGTCCGGGAGGGGTCGTATATGATCCTTCGTCAAAGTTGAACAGTGTCAAAGAGTCGTCCAGGCGGCTCCGAAAAGAACTGCGACCGGTAATTTCATTCTTTTTGTCGAATGAGGTGGCTCGCGATCGCATGGAGAATGTGGGCAGAGTATCAGCACGACTTGCGGCAGATTTCGGGCTGGTTGGGCCGGCAGCAAGAGCATGCAATCAAAAGTATGATGTCCGCCAGCATTTTACTCATGGCGTCTACCCTCGTGTTCGCGTGCCGATTTCGATTGAATCCGGCGGTGATGTTTTATCCCGTGCGAAGGTTCGCGTCGCAGAATTGGAAAGCAGTCTGTTTTTGATCGAGCAGCTAATCGACGGTTTGCCGGAGGGCGAAACGATCTTGAAGCTCCCCAATGACTTGCCGAGGAACGCTTCTGGTGTCGGAATTGTTGAGGCGCACAGAGGTGAGTTGATACATCTGATCTTTACGGACGATAAAGGCAAGTGCAGCCGATATGCCATCAAAGATCCGAGTGTCAATAATTGGACCGGTCTTGCCATCGCCGTGCGCAATAATCTTGTCTCTGATTTCCCACTGTGCAATAAAAGTTTTGGTCTTTCTTACAGCGGACACGACTTGTGAGGTGTTGATATGCTGAGACTTCTAGGATTCTTGCTTAATCAAGGCGTTGCAACATCGAGGGAATACTGTGCCCCTTCTCTAGACGCCACTGGTTTGCCCGCTTTCAGTGAAGAGACTTGCTTTGGTACTGCCTGTGGTGAGTGCAGTGCAGTCTGTCCTACTGATGCTATAGCAGTTGCAGATTGCTCAAATGGTGCAAATATTTCGCTGGATCTCGGCTCCTGCATAGGATGTGGGATGTGCATCAGAAGCTGTACACAAGGGACTTTGGTCGGCAATCAGAGTACGGCCATAGCCAAAGAGAGCCGCTCCGATTTGATTATTTCAAACGTTGAAAGAAAAGAAACTGCTAGCAGTTTGAACAAGAAAGGTTTGTTTTCAAAGTCGATTGCCTGTCGGGTCGTATCCACAGGATGTAGTGCCTGCGATCTCGAAATCGCAGCTTGTGGAAACGCCATATTCGATATGGAGCGATATGGAATTCATGTGGTTGCTTCACCGCGATTTGCGGACGTGTTACTCGTCACAGGTCCGGTGCCTAAAGCAATGCATGAGGCTTTGAAATCCTGTTATGACGCAATGGCTGAACCAAGAAAGGTTATTGCCGTCGGTACTTGTGCAATCTCCGGTGGACTTCACAAAGACGGTTACTCACAGGCAAATGGAGTTGAAAATGTGTTGCCGGTCGACTTGTACATCCCAGGTTGTCCTCCGCACCCATGGAGCATCATCGACGGTATACGCAAGGTAATGTCTCAGGAAGCGCAATGAGGATCGACTGTTGAGATTTTGAGGGAGGTTTCTGCTCCAACGACTCACACGCGAAAGTTTTTGCGCGCACGCGGAGCTAAATTACATGGCTAAATACTTGGCGACCCTCAATGCCGAGGAGCGAAAAAAGAACGAACAGTTGGGTGCGCTTCCAGCAAAGCATGCGCATTAAGGCTCTTCTCATTCGTAACTGCATGATAATTGCGAGTCGCTTCCTTCACATAGTGGAGTTGAACGAGTAGGTCGAGCAAGAATATCTTCCATGCTCGTTTCTGCAAAGCATTTTTCTATGTCTGCAGCGACATCGTCAATCTTCTTGTGCAGAGCACACAGATTCATTCCATGACTTTTCAGGTTGAGAGGGCAAGTTTTGATTCGTTGTATCGGATCAACCGCATTGAGAATTTGCAGAGTATTGATTTCTGAAGGAGGCCTTGTAAGAGCAAAGCCACCTCCGCAGCCTCGTTGCGATTGTACGATATCTGCCCTTACCAATGCTTGCATTACTTTCGAAAGATAGGCTGGAGGTACCTTCGTCGCAACGGCAATCTGTTTTGTCGTGAATGAAGAGTTTTCATTCATCGCCAAGAAGACAATAGCGCGAAGTGCATACTCTGCTGTTTGAGAAATCACCTTTAAGTTCCTTTCTTATTACACAACTCTTGTTACACAGCCTCTGCTGTTGATTGAGATTCGTTGGTCACTGCGTTGAACAAGTGCAGTGCTCTGGGAAACAGTATGTTGTTTTCCTTGTGCACATGCTGATGCATATCGGATTCTAACTGCGCTAGCGAATACAACAAGGCTTTGAAGGTATTGCACGCGTCCGCCGGTGGCGTAAAAGAATTCGTTAGATGGCGCATTCGGCAAAGATCAGCACTTGCCTCATCGTGCTCTTTTGTCATCATTGCAATCGGTTGTTCAAGTCCATTGCCGCAACCGGTGTATCTACCTTTCTTAGACTCGACAGCGCAGATGCTGGGAAACAAGATCAATTCTTCCTTTTGCATATGCAATTCTTGTTCTTCTTTGAAGCGTGCAAAGAGCTCTTCCACTTCAATCATCTCAGGGTGTCTTCTACCATGTGTTTGCGCCACCTTTTCCGTGAGGGCCTGGATTCGGCTTAGCTCCAGTCGCAGAGGATCGTGATACGCAACCAACAGGTGCTCAGTCAAATCCTTAAGGCTTGCGCGTGTCCAATCCTGCTCACCGTTTACGTTTTCACTTGATGCAAGATCTAACTTCTTGATGAATGCGTCGACATCTAGACCTTTTCTCTGGCATGCTTCAGCAAGTGTGGCTTTGCCACCGCAGCAATAGTCAATGCCGCTTTGCTCAAAAAGGCATGCGTAACCAGGATATTTAGCAAGAATTTCACCAACAGATGTTTCTTTGGTAAAACCGCGGGTAAGAGCGGTGACCGCTTGCTTTGTTTTCGCGTGAGGGACGCATGTTTGTTCGTAAATCGACAGACTTACGCAAGAGCATGGTTGGAACATATCCTTGTTCGAACCACATTCTGGACACCTCCACTTTTCAGGGAGATCTTCAAACCTAACTGCTGGGGCGAGATTCTGTCTGGGCTCGCCAAGCGATTCGTCGTAAATGTAACTGCATACTGTGCAAATTGTTTTTCCGTTCGACATGATAACCTCCACCGCTACTTCTCTTCTGGACCTCTGTATCCAGATTAACTCTTTGCAGTGAGTCCTCTATCGTTCTCAAGTATGATTTCCGAAAACGTACATTTCATTTCAAGTGGCTGTGTTTGTCTGAGCCTGCATAGAAGACAAAGAACACATCATTGCTTGATGGTACACCTGCGTAAGGGTAACAAAGTCTTCAAATTGCCGTATTTCCTGACTGTATTAGGGAGCACCATATATAGTGCTCAAGTCGGATCAGATTTGGTGTAAAGCCTCTTGTCTAGTCCGATTGATTTTCTTTCTTTTTTGAGGTCTGGCGATAGATTTTCTCGGCACAAAAGACTTGGTCATTCGATCACTTTTTGCAAGGATGGCGAAGGTTTTCCCGGAAACAGAAATCTCAGTTAACCCGCCTGTCTATCCGGCTGGCATAGCTTCATATCTTGGCATTTTGTAGTATCTAAATATTCAAACCATTGCATATTTGCAGCATTTGTGTTAGATTTGAGGAGTTCGGTGCACGCTGGGATTAGATAATGTTTCCGGTTGAAAGTCACGAAAGTGGTCATTTCGGGCATCCGCTGCCTATGCAGAGGCTTTGGTCTCTGCTGGTTTCGGACAAGCATGATTTGGTAGTGCTAATTGTCTACACCCTTATGACCGGGCTCGTTTCGCTGGCGGTGCCTCTTGCAGCGCAAGCATTGGTGAATACAATCGCTGCTGGGATTTTCTTGCAGCCTCTGATCGTGCTTTCCTTGCTTGTCTTGGCTGGTCTCTTTTTTGGCAGCATTCTGCGAATGCTGAAATTTTGCTTGGTTGAAAACCTGCAGCAAAGAATTTTTGCGCGAATTACGTTGAGATTGAGTGAGCGGATTCCTGTCATCAAAGCTTCGGCCTTGAACACTGAGTATATGCCGGAGTTGATAAATCGCTTTTTTGACGTGATTACAGTTCAAAAATCATGGGGAAAACTTCTCCTTGAAGGCCCGGCTGCGCTCTTGCAAGTAATCATTGGGCTTGTGCTGATGGCTTGTTACAGCCCATACCTGTTGGCTTTTGATTTGCTGATAATCCTGTTTGTTTTCTTTGCTGTCAGTGTCTTGGGTATCGGAGGATTGAAAACGAGTATCCGAGAATCTGCGCTCAAATACCGTGTCGCAGAATGGCTCGAAGATATGGGAAGGTGTCAGACTAGTTTGAAAACAAATGGAATAAGTGAATTCCTTGTCAGGCGTTCTGACTCGCTCGTCCTAAACTATCTTCGGGCTCGAAGGGAGCACTTTTCGGTTCTTTTTCGTCAAGCTTTCGGGACATACTTCTTTCAAGCACTCGCCAGTGCTGGAATTCTGGCTATCGGCGGCTGGTTGGTGATCAACAGGCAGCTCACCCTCGGTCAGCTTGTAGCTGCTGAGTTGGTTGTTCTTAACGTACTGGCCGCACTGGAAAAGCTCATTCGTAACTGCGATACATTTTATGACCTGCTCACGGGATTGGATAAGGTGGGGCACATAAGCGATCTTCCGATCGAGAGGTCCGGCGGAATCGAGTTGCCTGTCGGCTTGACTGAAGGACTGAGTGTCAATTGTCTAAAGTTGCACTTCGCTTATCATTCTCGGGAAATCATTAGTGGGCTGACATTCGCAATGGAAGCCGGTGAAAGAGCGAGTTTAGTGGGTGCCAGCGGAGCTGGAAAAACTACTCTTGCTTCGCTCATTTGTGGCTTGCAGGAAGCCACTCACGGTACTGTTGAGGTGGGTGGATACGATGTTAGAGACATAAATCTCAAGAGTCTTCGAAACCATGTAGGTCTTGTCGGTGACATAAACGAAATTTTTGAAGGTACAATCGAAGAAAACGTCGGACTCGGCAGACCCACTGTTTCCCATCAGGATATAAGGTGGGCTCTAGATGTGGCTCAGTTTTCTGATGATCTCGTTTTTTTGCCGAGCGGTATAAACACTATGCTCGTGAGTGGAGGGCGCAACTTATCTCGCGGTCAGGTCCAGAGGCTTTTGATTGCAAGAGCGATTGCCGAGCGCCCGCAACTCCTCATTCTGGATGAGGCTTTTACGGGGATAGATGAAAAAACGAAGCTCAAGATTATTGACGCGTTGTTCGCAAGCGAAAATACTTGGACCGTACTAGACATATCGCATGATGCCGAAGTCGTGATGCGCTCGGATACTGTGTATGTGCTGAGTCAAGGAAAGATTTGCGAATCAGGCACTCCGGCTGATCTGGCCTGGCGCAATGAGAGTGAATTCTCGACTCTTTTCCCTGACCTGGCCACCCAAATTCGCCTGGTTGAGAGACGAAAGAAAGAGAGAGTTGGGAGACCGTAAATGGAGATAGTCGAGAGTCGCGAAGACAACGCCTTAGTTAAGTATGAGTCACTGGAAGCTGTCAGTTCTCGTGATGGTTACGGGATAGTCGCGATCTTGCTTTTCGTGATACTGATCTCAATGACACTGATGCTGGTTTACGTCCCTTGGCAGCAGAGTGTTTCAGGTGCCGGCAAAATAATTATTTTTTCGCCGATGGAAAGACCTCAAAATATTGAAGCTCAGATACCGGCTCGTCTGAGGCACTGGTATGTTCGTGATGGGCAGGTCGTGAAAAGAGGAGAATTGATTGCCGAACTTTCAGACCTTGATCCTAAGTTTTTGGACCCGGAACAAACAAAACGTCTGAAAAGCCAAATGCAAGCCCTGACAGCTAGACGTAGCGCAGCTGAGGCTAGGCACGGGGCACTTGCGAAACAGCTTGAGAGTCTCAAGCGTTCGCAAAATGCAGCTTTGCCGTCGGCGAAAGAACGCGCGCAGCAAGCAAAAGATCGTATTTGGGCGGCAGAACAAGGGGTGGAGGCTGCCAGGCAAAATACTCTGACAACAAAACTAAACCTGGACCGAATGAAAGATCTTCATGAGAAGGGTTTGCGATCAAAGCGCGACTTAGAATTGGCAGAGCTTGATCAGACTCGTGCACTTACCGATCTAGAGCGCTCTCAAGCCGCTTTGCAGGTGGCGAAGCGTGATGCGACTGTGGCTGTACTTGATCAAGACAAAGTAGCTGCAGATACAGATGCCGCGATGAGTAACATTGCAGCGGCAATGGCCGCAGCGCAAGAAACTATTGAATCCACTTCGAGCGAAATCTTTAAACTCGACATCGATTTGCAGAACGTAAGTGCAAGACTAGATCAAAGGAAAGTTTATGCACCTTCGTCTGGAAAGATAGTTAGGCTTCTCAAAGTTGGAGCCGGAGAGACTGTCGACGCAGGAATGGTTTTGGCCGTCATTGCTCCAGAGACACAAGATTTGGCAGCAGAGTTGATTATCAGCGATAACGATGCGCCTCTGGTAGCTGTTGGAAGACCGGTGAGGTTGCAGTTTGCAGGTTGGCCGGCATTGCAATTTTCTGGTTGGCCCTCAATAGCAGTCGGAACTTTTGGAGGGCGCATAACCGTAATCGATGCTATTGATGATGGTCGAAATAACTACCGAGTAATTGTTAAACCTGATAAAGAAGCTATTGCAAAAGGAAAGGATGAACCTTGGCCGGATGCTCGTTACTTGCGGCCGGGTGCGGAAGTGAGTGGTTGGATAATGCTAGATACGGTGAGCCTCGGTTTTGAACTTTGGCGACAATTCAACGCGTTTCCTCCCACCGTCAAACCAGAAGAACTTGGTTTGCATAAGGAACCTCAAGGTGAAAAGACTGAAATCAAGCGCAAGTCTAAGTAAGACTTTGACCGGAATGCGCTTGCTGATTCTTGGCGTGTTCTTTCTTGCGATCACTGTCTTGCAGATTCACTCGAACGCAGTCTTGGCGCAAGACAATGTGCCGAGCAACAGCATTGCGAATCCTGGCGACAACAGTGTGATAAAACTTCCGGATGGTGATGGTAAGTCATTCTCATTGGATTACTTCCTTCAGCTCGTTGATAAAAACTATCCGAAATTACAAGGAGCCGACGTTGAGAGGCGCATTGCTAGTGCAAAGCGCTTGGAGAAATCAGGCGCTTTCGACCCGATTTTGAGCAGTGTCAATGAGTACTTGAGAGTCCAGGACATATTTACGCCTGGTAAGGCGAAAGACGCGGTTCACAATGAATCTCGTGTTGATCTTCTCACTCGCTCAGGCATAAGAGTTTTTACTGGGATGCGTCTGAATCCGAATGACACGAAAACTCCGTTTGTGCCAACAGGAAAAAGTGGTGAGTATTTCGCAGGATTATCCGTACCTGTTTTGAGAGGATTGAGAATCAACGAGAAGTCCGCCGCTGAGCAACAAGCGAAAATCGGAGAGCCCATTGCTTTGCAAAACTACGGTCTGACGCGATTGGATGTACTTCTCAAAGCAGCAGTTGTTTACTGGGATTTGGTTGGTGCAAAGGCGCGTGTAGAGATTGCACGGAATTTGCTCCTAATTGCAGAAGCTCGTGTGGATCAAATCAAGGGTCGGGTGGAGAAAGGCGATTTGCCGGCATTAGATATTGCTGAGTCGGAACAGGAGATTCAGCGGCGCCAAGCCGCTCTGGTGAAAAGTGAACGAGAATTTCAGAAAAATGCTCTTTCGCTTTCAGTTTTCTTGTGGGACGAGAATGGTTCTCCACGGATAATTCCTGGTTCTAAAGATCTGCCATCGTTACAGCCGGAGCCTCGGAGGATGACGGAGGCTGAATGGATGGAGGGAAGAAACCTGTCGCTTCAACGTCGTCCCGAACTAAAAAAGATAGCGTTGGAGAAGGAGCAGGCAAAAGTAGAATTACGTCTTGCGGAGAACATGATTTTGCCTGCTGTGGACGCTTATGTTACTCAAGGCGCCGATACTGGTCCTCAGGGAATTGGTCCTATTGTTAGAGGTGGTGTAGCGGTCTCTGCTCCTTTGAGGCAAAGGACTGCAAGGGGGCAGGCCCTAGCCGCGCGATTGAAACTGCAAAAACTGAGCTTAGAAGAGAAGGCTGAGAGGTTAAGGATTCAGGCTGAGGTTGACGATACGGTCTCTGCAATCAACACATCTTATGAGCGATGGGCTGCCACTCAACTGGAAGTAAAAAAGGCTAAGCAAGTCGAGCAGGGAGAGCGGTTGCGCTTTGGCGCAGGAGATAGCACGCTTTTTCTAGTCAATCAAAGAGAGCGAGCCTCGGCAGAGGCTCAGATGCGTTTAGCCGAAGTGCATGTCGAGTATCTGCAGTCCATGGCCGCCTTTCGGGCAGTCACCTGTCGGTTGTAGGCGAGATTTTCTTTCGAGTAAAGTTGATGTACATTTATAGATATGCTAAAGTTTGCACAAATTAAAATGAGGATATGTCATGCCTTATAGAGCAGTAGTGAGTGCGGAATTGGCTAAGCTCTTTGGTGTACTTTCGCACCCTATTCGCATCCGAATTTTGGAAGAGTTGAAGAAGGAAGATCTTACCGTAGGCACACTTAAAGACATGCTTGGTATCACTCATTCTGCTGTCTCTCAGCAGCTTGCGGTTTTGAGAAGCAACCATCTGGTGGTTGAAATGCGACAAGGGCGCAATGTGTTTTATCACTTGCGCAGACCTGAGCTAGCTACTTGGATAATGGATGGCGTCAGCTTTATATCTCCAGACGCATCTGAAGTTGAGAAAATGATAAGCGCAATTCAGAGTGCAAAGTCTGCCTGGGGAGATGAGAAGAAAGCACCGCCGAGACGCAAGAAACGCGGTGCTTGAAGTCGGATGGAATACTGATAGATATCCTGTCTGTGCGCGCTAGGCAGTTGGTGCTCGATTGATTTATTTGTTCAACTTTTTTAGTCTAAGCTGACACTTAATTCCAGCATTCTACATGAATCCCATGCTACGGAGCTTTTGAAGAGCGTACGTTTCTTCTTTATCGTGAGCTCTGCCTGCTCTTTCAGAGTCATTTGTTTGCTTTAGTTCCTTGATAATTTCCTCTACGTTCGACGCTTCTGAAGGAAAGGCTCCGCTGCAAGGGGCGCAACCAAGGCTGCGATACCGCTTGCCTTCTCTTGCAAAGTACAAAGGAATAACTTCAATAGACTCGCTCTGTATATACTCCCAAATTGAAAGCTCGTTCCAGTGCAAAATAGGATGGATGCGAAGATGCACATCTTTAGGAGTATGAAGGTTGAAGTAGTGCCAGATTTCCGCTGGCTGATCTTTGTACTTCCATTCACCACTGGAAGACCTTGGAGAAACTACTCTTTCTTTGCCTCTTGAGCCTTCTTCGTCTCTTCTGATACCAACCAGAAGTGCTTGAATTTGGTGTTCCTGAATCGTCTGCTGCAATGCTACCGTCTTCAACGCATTGCAACATACCAATCGACCCTTGTGAGGTCCCATGCCCTCTTCGAGCGCCTTTTTGTTCTGTCCGACAATTAGCCGCAAGCCGTGACGTTTTACATAATCATCACGCCAGGCAATCATTTCATCTGGCTCGTAGCTCTCGTCTACATGTACAAGTGGAACGGGGCAATGACCCATGAATGCTTTTTTCACCAGATGCAGCAAAACTGTTGAATCCTTACCCATAGACCACAGTAGCGCCAAGTTTTTCACTTTGGCGTACGCCTCTCTGATAATGAAGATGCTTTCGCTTTCCAACTCTTGAAGATTTTTTTCCAATGTTTATACTCCTCCACGGAGCCTACTTTCCATTCTGATTTCAACCCTGTCCACTAGGGATTACACCGCTGGCAATACATTGCCTCGATATGCGTAATTCCGTCCCTTCGTGGAACTAACATTCTGTGATTACATTTCAAACACGAATAAACTTCCATGGCCGGCGTCTCGGATGGATAATTGCATTCTTCGCAGAGCAAAGAACCTTCCCCACCTGTAAGCCCAAAGCCAGGACAACCGCACGACGCACACTTTCGTTGCAAGCGCTTGGACAGCTTAATTCCTAAGCGGCGCAGAACGCGCATTCTTGTAGGATTCATGTGGGCTCGCATGTCCGTTTCTATCCTTGCTAAGCCGTCACCCGATAGCTCCCTGCAGCAACTGATTGCAGCTGCTAGATCCTCTCTTTCTCGTAGGCCTTTATAAATTTGTTCTTTTGCGCTTTTTGCGGTCACCGCTCTATAAAACCTGCCAATCGAGGATTTCTGAAACTGGTTCGGTCGAACGATCAAGCCATGCGACGGAAATTTCGATAGAGTCAAAAACTCCTTGCAGTCATCAATGGAACGCGCTTCGATGTGCCGGTAGTTTGTCTCTTCCGTAAAAATGCTTTCGCATATTTCGATACCCAGCTCATCATCTACCAGCACAATCAACTCCTGGCAGACCGCAATGAAGGGGATAAGTGGATGTGGGCCAAAACTTCCTTCACTTGCGAGACCAAGCGAAACTCCCGTTTTCTTCATCCCCAGCCGGGCTTTTTTAATGGCCGTCTCAAATGGGGTCCCACTGCGTTCAATTTCACCTGTGAAAGTACCGAGTTTGTCCGTATCAATTTCTTCTTGTCGCAA
>DTSE01000443.1:22291-23040 GCA_012965515.1 Candidatus Melainabacteria bacterium
GCTCCCAAACCAGCTTTAAATGGTAATGCCAGTGCCTCCGCCTTCCGGTGTTTGGTCGTGAGGACTATAGTTCTGCCAAAGTAGTGACTCTTGTCCTTACTCTTCTGCACAGGAGCCCTTTTGCAAGATGCTTTGAAGATTTCAAACATTTGAATGTATTAAAATTGTGATGTATGCAAGTATATCTGATCGGGCTTTACTGTCAAACCTCTCCACAGGCTTTGAGAAGTTTTGGAGGTTAATCTTTCAATTCGTAGTATGTAGAACTACATCTGATTCGGAGGCCCTTATCTATAGGCGGTGTAGCATATTGACCATGCATGCAATGAAAATTTGTTGGATTGGTGTACTTCTTAGCGGACTCAGAGATTCACTTTGTTTATGATTTGTAGGCGTTTTTCAAGCGAGGTTAGAGCATGGAATCACGAAAACTTTTTACGACTATCGCTGTTGGAGATCTTGAACTACCAAACAGAATAGTGATGGCGCCAATGACACGACTTCGAGCTCATGACGATGGCGTGCCTTCTGACGTTATGGCGCAGTATTATGCGCAACGAGCAACCGCAGGATTGATCGTGACTGAGGCGACAATGGTGAGTCCGCTCAGTAACGGATATATGAGCGCGCCAGGCATTTACAAAGAGGCGCATCGGGACGGTTGGATGGAAGTAGTCAAAAGAGTCCATAGCAGCGGAGGTCGCATTTTTCTTCAATTGTGGCACTCCGGCAGAGTCTCCCATCCTTTC
>DTSE01000444.1 GCA_012965515.1 Candidatus Melainabacteria bacterium
GCGCGCAACAAACGCTCAATCCAAACATGGATGCGAAAGCAATCTTGGATGCCTTCCGCCTTTGTGCAAATTCATTTACACGCTGCATGGAGCAAGTCGGAGTCAAGGCGCTGACTGTAATCGGCGAACCTTTCGACCCGCGTTTGCACGAACCAGTGCAAGAGATTAAGACCAACGAATATCCTGATTCGACCGTTATTCACGAGCTTCGCCGCGGATTTATGTTCAAAGATCGCGTCCTCAGACCGGCTCTGGTCAACGTGACAGCTGCTCTATCTCCGGAAGAAGCGGCAGAGCAAGAAGCTGCAAAAGCAGCCGCAGCGGCGGCCGCCCCACCGGCACCGGCAGCCACTCCTGATTGGGTTGGCGATGTAGCTGCCGCAGAAGCAGCAGCAGCCCCGGCAGCGGTACAAGCAGAGGCAGCGCCAGTTGAGACTGTAGCTGTAGAGGCGCCTGCGGCAGAAGCTCCTGCGCCGGAAGCCGTAGCCGCAGAAGCAGCACCAGCACCAGCACCAGCACCAGCAGCCGAGGCGGAAACCGCAGCCAGCGCTGAATCTACCGGGCAGGCTTTGCAAAATCTCGTCAAGACTGATGACACGCCAAAACGTGCCGGCACCGAAACTGTCGACATCAACCTTCCGCCAGTCAACGAACTTCCGGAAGTGGAGTTAACAGCTCCGCCGGCAGCGGAAAGCAGTGATGAAGAATCTGTACAAGTCTATGAAATCTCTGAAGAAGATGCCGTAGACGTACCCGTTGAGGAACTGCCGGAAGCCCAGCCAGCCAAGGTAACTGACGACTGATGACTAGCGACCGGATCATCGGCATAGATCTCGGCACTACCTTCTCGTGTGTAGCCATTATGGAAGGTGGCAGCCCTACTATCGTGCAGAATTCCGAGGGCGCTCGCACTACACCATCTGTGGTGGCGTTTACGAAGTCTGGCGAACGCTTGGTTGGAGAACTCGGCAAACGTCAGGCTGTCACTAATCACCAGAGGACAGTGCAATCTATCAAGCGGGAGATGGGCACTAATTACCGCGTCAATATCGACGGCGTGGACAATAGTCCCGAGCAGATCTCGGCAATGATTTTGCAGAAATTGAAAGCCGATGCCGAAGCATATCTCGGTGAGGCAATCAGTCGCGCAGTCATTACTGTGCCGGCATATTTCAACGACCTGCAAAGACAAGCGACCCGTGATGCCGGTCAAATAGCTGGTCTCGACGTAATGCGCATTATCAATGAGCCGACAGCGTCAGCTCTTGCATACGGTCTCAACCGTCTTGACGAACATGCCACCATTCTCGTTTTCGATCTTGGCGGCGGCACATTCGATGTTTCCATCCTGGAAATTACCGATGGCGTTTTTGAAGTAAAAGCGACCAGCGGCAATAATAGATTGGGCGGCGACGATTTTGACCAGGCGATTATGGACTGGCTCGTGGAGGAATTTCGCACTAGCACCGGCCTCGATGTTTCTAATGACTTAATGGCGCGCCAGCGTCTGAAAGAGACTGCGGAGAAGGCAAAAATCGAACTGTCCTCTGCTATTTCAACCGAAGTAAATCTTCCTTTCCTTACAGCTGATGCGTCTGGTCCCAGGCACTTGCAAGCCACTCTCACGCGTGCGAAGTTCAACGAATTGAGTCATCATCTGGTCGAGCAAACGCTTGGACCATTGCATCAAGCACTCGAGGATGCGGGACTATCGCCGGACAACATCGAACAGATTATATTGGTCGGCGGCTCGACGCGAATACCTGCAGTGCAAGACAGTATCCGCCGTTTCTTCGGCAAGGATCCGTCCAAATCGGTCAACCCCGATGAAGCTGTGGCGCTCGGTGCTGCAATTCAGGCATCGATTTTGGCCGGAGACGTTCAAGACGTCTTGCTCCTTGATGTCACCCCCCTCTCTCTTGGAATTGAAACTGCCGGCGGTTTGTTCACTCGCATCATCGAGCGCAACACTACAATTCCCACCAGCCGGACGATGACTTTTACCACTACCGAAGATGGTCAAACTTCAGTCGAGGTGCACGTTCTGCAGGGAGAGCG
>DTSE01000445.1 GCA_012965515.1 Candidatus Melainabacteria bacterium
GAATTGAGGAAAGCGAGGCGGCTATCTCAAGAAACATTGGCAGTCGCTTCTTATCTACATCAAAACAAAATACAGGTCTTCGCTTACTAGTTTTAACGGAGTCATGCGAGATAAAGTGTCCCAGATTCAATAGACAATTGTGACTCTAGGAAACCACTGCGAGCGATCAGGACTCGATCTCAACCTCCTCGGGCGGGCAGGAAAAGGTCTCTTATACTGTTGCAGGCGGCAACACGACAACTGACATCGCCACAGGGTTAAAGAATGCTGTCAATGCCAGCAGTACTTTGGCAGCCATTGAAATTAAAAAGGGAAGATCTGTCAAGCAAGTTCTCTTTCCTCGTTGACGTCAGACGCCTCATCAAGATCGCCGATATGAATAATCTTCACCGGCTTCGAGTTCGGGAAACTGGCAATAAGATCCAGTGTTCCTCCCATGGCGACAACATAACGTCGAATTGTGCTCAAATATGCATCGGCCCTGCGCTCAAACTTCGATAAGTCACCTTGTCGCATTTGGAGAATCTCAGCCAATGTTTCTTGAGATAGCCGCCTCGCTTTCCTCAATTCACTGAGAGTCATTTCTTCGGCAATAAGCTCTTGGGCTCGCGCCTTAATCTTAGCTCTTCTTTCCGGTGAACTTAGGTACAACAAACACATAGACGAAAGGCAACCCGCCTACGAACAGCAAAATCTCACTAATTCCTATGAGGCTCATTAGACACCAAAAGAAGTCAAAGTAATTTGGTCAGAAGTTCTTTGGCTTTGAGCAAATCTTCCGTATCAAAGCCTTCCTCGAACACTCCGTACACAGTTGAAAGTGCAGCTTTTGCTTCGTCATTGCGTCCTTGTTCCAGCCAGAGCCGCGCAAGACTTGTTGTTCCGAGTAACGCCATTGCCTTACTTTGCTGGCTGCAGGCAGTTTCTATAGCATCGTGAAAACACTTCTCTGCGGCAACCTGGTCACCTGACTCCAGAAGAACCAGCGCACCTTCCAAGCGCTGCAGATCGGCCAGCCGACTGCGATCGGAATTGCCTTTTGCAAGTTCCAAAGCAGCATTCAATACCGACCGCGCTTCAGCCAATCTGCCGGCTTTTATGTAGGCCTCAGCAAGAATTCCTAACTGCCCTGGCAAAGTCAAAATCGCAGCAATCGAACGAAAAGATTGAATTCCTTTCTCCATCAACTTGATTGATTCGTCCAATTCGCCTTGCAAGAAGAGTCCGGCACCTGTGAAATAGGTTCCTGTCGATTCCCACAAAGCAAAACCATGTTCGCTGGCAATTTTCAATTCTTCTTTGCCGGCTGCATACAAACGATCGCCCATGCGGCAGTTGACCAAAAGCCAGCCTGTAAAATGCAAAGCATGAGCGAGACTGAAGGGATGTCCAATCTGACGCGCCATTTCTATTGTTTCTTCATTCAGTTTCAACGCCTGCTCAGGATAACCGAGGTGAAACAACGCAAGCGTGAGATAAGTTCGCACGTGCACTGCTGAATTTTGCCCGGTCATCGTTGACCAAATTCTGCAGTGCTCAGTATCCTCGTGTTCCGCAATCGCCTCTTCGCTCCACTTGCGGCATGCTGCAAAGTCACCAAGGTAAAACGATGTTACTGCAGGCGCGACATACGCTTCCATCATGATTCCAATGTCCGACACGTTTTTCGCAAAAGTCACCATATCCTCGGCAAGAGACATGGCGAGCTTTAGTTCGCCACGCACAAGATGCCAGCTCCAATTTCCCCACATGATGGCGAACAACTGAGAGGACTCGCCCACCCTCTGACAAAGCTCGCGCGCGCGAGAGAATGCAGGTCCCACTTCCGGTGCCGCATAACCATACATCGCCTGATACACAGACCCCAATGGAGTAAGCATCATCAGCTCGATTTCGTCTCGCTCAGGACATTCAGTACAGGTGTTGAGTATTTCGAGACCTTTTTTGAAATGACTAATGGCTTCGAAATTCGCAAACTGCTCTTGAGCCCTCATACCAGCCGCGAGCCAATAGTTTAAAGATCGCTCGTTCAACCCCCCT
>DTSE01000446.1 GCA_012965515.1 Candidatus Melainabacteria bacterium
TGATCTTTCACAAATGACGATTAACGCGAAAGGCGGCGAAGGAGGACATGGCGGGCAGTTCACAATAAACAAGGCAAGCGGGGCAGCCGGCGGAAAGATCTTGGTCTTTAGCATCATCAATGTGGATGCTGGCCCGCAGTATGCAGGCGGTGCGTTGTGTTTGGTCGCTAGTTGCGATCTCTGGGGTAACACTACAATCAACGATGTACAGTGTCAGCAATGGCCAACAAACTTCAATTCATGGCCATTCTTCTATTGGAATTGCGTAAATCCAACCGATCCCCAACAGTCAGAAATTAACGCCACCAATGCGGCTCATATTCAATCAAACCTGGGTTCTCAGCTTGATAGCTTTGGAGTCCGTATCTTTGTCATGAACAGCTCGTCTTCATTCCAAAACTTCTTCAATGTCATGTTCGAGGACCAAGGGGTTCATGGAACCTCAGATGCCGAGAATCGAGTCAGCGCAACTTACGCTTTTGTACTCGTCGACGGCTTTCCTGTTGCCAATCCAACAATTGGCGGCACCATGGTTCACGAACTAGGTCATCAACTTGATCTCATTTGGGGGGGCGGAACAACAAGATTCTCAAGTGGAGCTGCTTGGCAAAGCGATTTCCTTGCGGACACGGCCAGTGTCAACCCACTTCCTGGGTCGATAAATGCAGTGCCGTGTACTGATGTGTTCTTTGCCACTACCTGTAATGCACACTCTGGAAATAACCCAGCTACTGGGCTTCCCTGGACAAACTGGGAAATTTATCAAGACACATTCCAGAGCACTCCAGACGAGCTAATTGCTCAGATTTTCGCTTATCGAGAGAGCCTAATCCGAGGATTCCCGCCTGTTCCGGAGCTTCAACAAGCATTGCCATTTTTCCCGAGCATGAACTTCACAGTAGCTACTGCTATTGCGAACGGCACTCCCTAAAGTAGGCAATACATCGAAGGAGAGAAGGGGGTTACACCCCTTCTCTCCTTTTCGATACTAATTGCCAACCTGGATTAATCCTTGTAGAACCACGGCTTCTGACTTGGTACTTTTGACACAGCCCTCGTTCGAAAACAATGTCGATGAAAAAGTCCTTAAAAACTTGGTTGTCCGACACCAAGTAGTATGTTCTTTCTATTGTAATGCCATCAGCACTTTTTATATTTCCATCGATATTTTCGTCTTTGTCTCCCCAAAGACAATCTGCTACAGATATGCTCATCTCACTTAATGGTGGAATTGGTCCGTACTCAAACCCATCAGGATTCAAGACCGCTTCCCGCTCCTTGCTAACCCTCAAAACTGCCACTATATTCTGTTGTTTAGGTTTCGAAAGATAGAAATAGTCAAAGTTATGAACTTTGCGGAACGTACAAACAAAGAGATTGTCCTTCTTCTTCGTCGAATCCTCTGTTGAAGGCTGTCCCTTGATTGAAAAGCTAGCTAATTCTTCCGGATTGGGCGTGCTCTCCGGTTTACATATTGCACTTAGGCTTACCGGAAAGTAGACCAAGAACAGTGAAGAAGTAACGAAAGCAATTGAAAAATTTCGACCTAGAAAACTCATCATTTGATTCCCAACCTAGCAACTCGAATCTCCTTAGACATGCCCAAACAATCTGGAGCATAACCCATCAAAACCTGTTACTTCTGACCTACTGCGTTGCCTCCAAGTGCAGGACTACATTTTTGCTCGCTACTAATAGACAGGTCTATTAATTTGTGAGTGAATTTTCGGCGCCTGTGACCCTTTTCTGGATCATGTGAAACATATCCGCGGTTATCGGACTCGTTACTCTTTCTTTCCCTTCTCGCAACTTAGCATTAAACCTCCACCAAAATTGAACTTTTTGCTCGCTCAATCCGTATAGAGAAGTATCGGGAGAATTTCCGGTGCGTCGAATTCCAATTAATGCTGTGTGGGAGCTTGCTATGTCATTTGGAACGAACAAGAGGCAGGTCAAATCTTCTAAGTTTTGGTCTTTGGCTGCGCTAACGACGGTCGCTTTGGCCGCAGTTTCTTTGATTGGCTGGCAAGGAGCCGCC
>DTSE01000447.1:0-14487 GCA_012965515.1 Candidatus Melainabacteria bacterium
ACCCTATTTAGCAAACCACGACCGCTGGCAAATTGAAACGACGGAGACTACCGGACGCACACATTGGGCGCCCTTGTCTTTTTTTTAGGGCACCCCCATTAGGGCTCATGCGCGCACCGATACGGGAAATCGGCGCCTGCGGACCTTATCCTGCCTCCGGACCTAAGGGCAAAGGCAAAAGTGGATAATTATGGGGTACCTACTCCAATTTTTTGCTTCGATATCCATGTGAGAAATCCCCCCGCCCCCATCTGCCGCTCTGCCCGAATAGCGTCGAACTTGGGTCCCGGAGTGAAGGTTGCCGCAGGCATCCGAAGGACTTGACCTTCGCTCAGGGAGTTCGGCGGTAGGCTGTTTGCCCGGCAGAAATGGCGGGGGCAACATATCTTTTGCTACTTGTTAACTGGCCTAGTGAGCTTTTTGTGTGTGTGAAAACGATAAAATGAGAACTCACTGAAACGGGCGTAAAAATGCAAATTTTGAATCTCGATGTCCAAGGTTTCCGCTCACTTAAGAACGTGCAATGGAAACCTCAAGACTTGAATATCATCATCGGACCCAACGGGACCGGTAAATCAAATCTTTTAGAACTACTTGAATTAATATCGCAGGCGTCCTCAGGAAACTTAGCTAGCTTTGTTACTAATTCCGGCGGTATTGAGCCTCTACTTTGGGATGGGCAAGCTAATTCAATCAATATCTCAATGGATTGTTCACCTGTTGAGAAGGATCGAGATCCTGCTCATGACACTCTCACCTATGTCCTCAATTTGGTGCAAATCGGAAAGGGCAGCGCTTATCGAGTGGAAAATGAGGTACTTGCTAATTTTAGAGAAGTAAGGGCGGGTCGAAGAAACGAGCCTTTCAAGCTGCTGGACCGTAGAAGATCAGTTGCAAGAATTTTTGATGCTGAGGAAAAGGCGTTCACAGCACCCGAAGAGTCAGTAAAGGAAGACGAGACACTTCTGTCAGTTGCAGGAGGCCCTTTCACTAACAACAGATTGATCAGCAGTTTTCAGCAAAACCTAGCTTCCTGGTCAATATTTCATGATCTTCACGTGAATAGAAAAGCTGCAATCCGTCAACCGACGGTAGCAAGATTTGAGAAGCGGCTTAGTGCTGATGCGCAAAATCTGATTTCAGTGTTACACACTCTGTATACAGGTGATCGCGAATTCGAGAGTAATGTGAATCTTGCTATGAGAGCCGCTTTTGGAAGTGATTTTGATAAATTGGTCTTTCCCCCAGCGGCAGATCAGAGAATTCAGCTTCGCGTTCGTTGGAAAACATTGAAGACTGAGCAATCTGCCGCGGACCTTTCTGATGGAACACTGCGTTTTCTATTTCTGCTTGCTGCTCTTGCTAATCCAAATCCATCACCTTTGATTGCTATTGATGAACCGGAGACAGGATTGCATCCATCAATGATGCCAATATTGGCGGAGCACGCAACGGACGCAGCTCGAAGGTCTCAAGTCATTTTCACCACGCACTCCGCTCAGTTGCTTAATTATTTCAGTGAGGCACCCTTCGCCACCACAGTAACAAAGTGGAGCAATGGCGAAACACGACTTGCTGTTTTGGATAGGACCGATTTGGCCAAATGGCTTGAAGAATATTCTTTAGGAAGTCTTTTTGAATCTGGTGAGTTGGAGTTGATGGAATGAGATACATTCTGTTTGTCGAAGGAGAAACCGAGTTTAAAGTACTTCCAAATTTTTTCAAACGATGGCTGGATCGAGAAGTTGGAGCACCAGTAGATGTGTATCCCGTTAAGTTCAAGGGCTGGGCCGAAATGTTAAAGGATGCGCCTAAGAAGGCACGATTACATCTCTCTAGTGCAAAGCAAAAGAAAAATCCTGCGGTGGTCATCGGTCTTACTGATATTCACGGGCCAGTGTTTCCAAAACCAGGTATGGATTTGGAAGACAAAAAAGTATGGCTAAAGAAAAAATTTGAAGACGCAGTGGGACTTCCTGAATATCATCACTATCATGCGGTACATGAACTGGAGGCTTGGTTACTTAGCGATCCATCGATTTTCCCAAGATCCATTCAGGATGCCTTTGGTAAAAATATTGGTGAGCCAGAAAAGGTAAATACAAACCATCCGCCAAAAGCGTATTTGCGTGATCTATACACTCGGAAGATGGGCTCAACCTATAAGGAAGTAGTACATGGCACTGATTTGTTTGCGAAGTTGGACCCACTTATTGCATATCGAAAGTGTCCGTCTCTAAAAACATTACTCGACGAATTGCTCTCATTCGCTAAGGCTGTTTGAAGGTCCTCGCGGTCACTATCGCTCGAAGATGCCAGCCCTTTCCTGTGCGTCTATCTTTTGTTCGTGTTCAAGGCGTTTTTTCGTGAATTCTATGACGTCCCTTGCCCAAGACCTAACCTTTTCGTTTGCATGCGTTTCCAAAGGCGTAAATGCCTCTATGCGTGCAGCGAAAAGTGGCGATAGTGATCCTGACCACACGAAAGAATCCATGTTTCTCAGTATGGTTTTCAGTACTTCGGTGTCATCTCCATTTTGGTCAATTAGTTTCATTAGGAATGGATCCAGTTCTCCCCTTATGTTGGTTCCCTCAGTGACTGTATGAACAACTGTAGGGGTCAAGCGAGCAATTAACTGTGCCGCTTTTGGATTGTCTTTTGCCCAATCCAGGAGAACTTGTAGATCAATTGAAAACAGAATGCCTGGATCCTCACTCGGTCCTTTGAATGGTTCGGCAATGAGGTACTTTAGATTTTCCGACTTGAGCCCTTCTTCTGAGACCAAGAGATTGCTGAGGGTAGGCCAAACGGACTCGAAATACTTAGGACTTATTAGCTCTCTGATTATCTTAACTAGGGAGTGTCGATGGCGGCTCAGGCCGCGGAAATTCAATGATTGGCAAAGACTAGTGATTTCGTTTAGTGCATAGTTAGCGATCTTCGTTGATCCATTCCTAAGGCAAATGGTTGTAGCGCTTTCCCACAGATGAAGCTCTGAGGAAGTCAGTTCCGGTGTGTCCGATAGGGAAATGGATTCAAGTACCCTTTCGAATGCAGAAAGGCAATCTGTCTGCTTCTTATGGTCATTTAAGGAGTACATGTACAAGATAGTTAGAGCGCTCCAACAATTCTGGCGATCGTGCTGAATAAGAGCATTCACAAAGTTGACGAGGTCATTAACTGTTATGTTTGCAAGGGCGCTTCCATAGGAAAGGCGCTCCAACTCTTTGGAAGGGATCTCGCTGAGTTTGCCGATTAGCCTATTCAAGTCGGTAGCCGTTGGAGAAATGAGAGCAGTTATTTGCGCCAAATATCTGCTCGTTTGAGGGCTTTCTGCAAGTTCGTCGAGATACGCATCCACAACTTGTTGTTGCTTCTCTTTCAGTCGTGCCAAAACTCCCGCCAAAAACGTTGGATTTGCCTCATTAGCAGGGATAGATCGCAAAGCTGCAGCACTTTGATCAAATAACTCGCGGTGATCGATACCAGCATCAATTACCAGCCCTCCAAACATGAACGCGTTTCGTTGTTCCCCCTTTAGCAATAGATCAACTTTTGTCTTGAAAGCAGGCCATCCCTCGACAAAGTCCCTAGCTGTATTCTTGATTGCTTCTTCTGCCTCGTTAATTATTTTGCCATTTGAATCAGTTGTGAGGTAATCCCAGGAGGCGTTAGAAATCCACATTGAGAGATTTTCTTCAAGCGTCTTTGGATTCAAATAGGCATACGTTTCTTGAATAATCTCTTGTTCTTCATTTGAAAATTCTGTTTCTGACTTTCTTACAGCAAAATCGAAGCGTTGGAGGATCACAGTCCATAAGTGTTTATTGCAATCGCATAATTCTTGAATTGCACTTTTGAGCTGGGCTAGGAAGTGATGAGTAATGCATGAATAAATGATTCCAATGAACTTCTCCGACGCCTCCTTTGCAATCTCCTGATTTTCGCTGCACGCTAATTTCACGATAATTTCGATACAGTGCTCCCAATATCTATGGATTTCCGCTCCATTTAGCGGGTGATAGTCCTGCTGAGTGGGCCTGCTTCCCTGCTCCTCTACCATACTTGACCTTGAATAGTGGTGAGTTGCAAATGCATGTGCAGCAGCTTTGATCAAAACAGATTGCCGCGTTTCGTCAGCGTCTCTCATTTGTAAGTTGAGAAACTCGGCTCTATCACTCAGGCTTGCCTGTGTACCTGGCAAGAACAGCTGGAAAAGTTGTATAAACTGTCCCGTAGCATTGTTTGACCAGGTTTCATTTTCAGCGCATGCGAATTCCAAAAGAACACTTGTAGCGGCGATAAAAGTAGTTTTCCAAAAGCAAAGCTTCTCTAAAGCCCAAATCAAGTTGCGACGACCAGGGCCAATCTTTAGCAAATCATCTCGCGTGGCCGATCTAAATGCCTTGGTCAGTGCACGAATTGTCTCTTCCGGATTCACTTCTGCAAAACAGCGGAAGAGCAGTGAACCCATTTCTGAATTTAACACCTCCGCCTTACCAAAAGGGCCTTGGTCTCCGCACAGTGATTTTGTCAGTGCTTGTACTTCAGGAAGAAAATCGAGCATTCTGATCTGCTCGCACATAGCCTCCAAAAGTTTCGGAGGTAAGCCATTTTCAATGAGTTGCTTTGCTTTTTCAGGTGAGCAGCGTTTCCACCAGTCTGCCGCAAGCCTCAAGGCTAGTGGCTTCGGTACCACGACTATGAAGTCACCATGTACCTGTATTATTCTTCTTTCTATGAAGTCCTTTGCATGTGAATAGAACTCATCAGAACTTAACTTTGTTAGCTTTGCCGCTACAGTATGTCTTTCTTCAACGGCAGAATCTGTGAAACCAAGCCTTGAGAAAAGAGAACAAACACTAATTACTTCATGTGCTTTTTCATTAGGCTCTCTTCTTCCCCATAGAAGTCTCTGGAGAAGTTCGTCATGATTCAGAGAACCAGCGTCCGATTTCCCCTCAAGACGCGCTTGAGCTATTAGACGCGCCATTAACGGGTACCCTTGCGCAAATTGAACAATCCTTGATAGTTCTTCACTGGGCAAGGTTTTTTGATATACCTGCTCAAGCATCTTCTTTATGACAAACTCTGGGCTTTCCTCCACAAGAATTACCGGGTCCGCTTCGCCGCCAGTTTTTTCGTCAGGGTTAAAGTCAATGGTTAATAGTGAAAGTTGGCTGTCTGATCTCATTACCTCCTTTCGAAGTAAGTGATGTGTGCGGAGATCGCAATTGTCAACGACAACAATTCCGCATGAATCTCTAAGCAATAGATGTCTGAATTTATCTGTTGTCTCGGTACCATAGATTGAAGCATCCAAATACACCACTTGTCGTGTGAGTTCATCAGGTGTAGAGAACGCTTCAAGTATCAGTCTGCTTTTCCCAAGACCTGGCAGACCAATTACACGGGCTACCTTCTTTTGCGCGCAAAAGTAGTCACGAAGTTGCTTGACCTTTTCGTCGACGAAATCAGAAACAAATGAAAACACATTGTGTTCATCGTACCTGCTCCAACTTTCCCAGGTTTGGAAAGATGTGTAGCGGCCGCTTGTACTCCATTGCAAAACTTGGACTATGGCTGGTAGAAACTCATTTACCCAACTTGCAATCAAATTTGCATCGTAGAACTGAATACTTGCAGTTTCTGCGTCGTTTCGCGCTGCATCACGCAAACCTTCTCGAATAGAAGTAATGTTTGCTTGGATCTGTGTCTCAACTTGATGACTCCCATAGACGAAGATGTGACATCCTCCCGCGTCTAGAACTTCGGCGACTTTCGGTTTTAACTCAGGAGAACTTGGAGGTGCGTCTTTCTCTTTCCTTCTTTGTGAAACCAAGATTGCTTTCTTGAAATCGGCATTTGACATATTTTTCTCTGCTTTGATCTGAAAGCTGCAGAATTGGTTGGGAAGCCAGTTAGTGCGAAGCGGCTCACCGTCCCATTTAACTCTGGCATCCTCGCCGCCATCTGGAACAGTAATCTTCAAAGGAACGTTAACCGCCGATGAAGTGATACCACTTTTCTTTGTTTCAAGCAAAAGCAAGATGTAGACGAGTTCGACCAGCTGTTGTGGTGACAGCGCCTCTATGTCGTTGTATCGAATTTGCAGTACATCTGTCATTGCTTCACCTAAGGTCAGATAAGTTCCGGTTTCCATCAGCATCGTATTTGATACCAAAACGAGATGCAGTTAGAACAAACATGCGTACGACTAAGTGAAAAATTCCAAGATAAACAGGACGGCCGCCTTACTCCTAGAATTTTCCAACCTGATATTGATTAACCTTCGCTAAATTTGACGCCAAAAAGGCCATCATTAGACCATCTGGAAACAGCGAAAGTGAAAAGATTAGCCGACAGCGGGATTTGAACCCGCGACCTACGGTTTACGAAACCGTTGCTCTACCCCTGAGCTACGTCGGCGCAGGCTATTCATTATATATGTATGTCCGCAGAACGAGAACTGGCGGGAGCCGGATTTGTAACGCCCGGTTGGCCTGGAAAACGGGCGCAATGCGGGTGCCTTAGATAGAAATATAGGTAGAGAATTCCCTCAGAAAACCGATTCAATCTCTTGGCAACCGGGTATATAGATGGAGCATAATAAGGTTGGAATTTACCGCGAGCGAATGTGAGTGGTAACCGACCGCCTCTAATCCAGAAAGCTGGGGCCGGACTGCGAAGGCTTGCTGATGGGCGAGGGAGCAGATGTAGCGTTAAGTCGTTGCGTCAAGCACTTGTACCCACAGCAAAAAGCAGCAAAGCGGATTGAGATTGTTGTATATGCAATTGATATTGCGTGTATTGCTTTCTTGTCGCGCGTGTCCGACGGACTTCTGAATCCCCTGATAACATCAGTGTTTTCAGAACCTGTGCAGCACTCCAGCGCTTGATTTGGCCGAGCGCACTTCCTAGTCAAGTGCGTGTCCTTCGGCTGGCCATCAGCATCCTACGTGTCTATGCGTAGGATGCTTTGTGGTGTATGTATTTTATCGGCAATGTATATGCAATCGCTAGATCCGCGTGTTGAGCCAGTTTTCATCGCTTGTTCAATCGATCAGATCGATCGCGCGATCGCAGATCTTCAACACCTGCTTAGCACAGCGCCTTCGGAAAACCGCATGATTAAAAGAAAAACGGGGTACTTCACACCGTTGGATGTGCTTGGTATATTGAAAGAGTAAACGGTGAGCGGTTAAGCGAAGTAACCGCTTTGAGCCGAGGGACACTACGGAAACGGCAGATCGGCGCCGATCGGAAACGACAGTAGGTGGTTCGCCCCGAGTGAAGGACTGACTGAATCTCGAGGAAATACTGAGCCCACAGCAATGGGCAGTCAGGCAGTAGCTTAAACACCGCAGCGGAGCAATCCATGCGGTGTTTTTGTTTGCGTTGTTTTTGTTTGCGTTGTTTTTGTAGCTGGCGCATTGCATGCGCCTCTTTCATACGATTTTGATGAGGGCGCGTGCAACGCGCCCCCACGCTTTAACGTCACTCATTGAGTAGCGTGCCGAGTTCAGTCCAGCTGTTCACCACTGTTACCAGCGGCAAATGCTCTTTGTTCTCGGCGACCTCCTCTTCGTTTGGTTTGAACAGGAACAAGTCCTTCATGTGCTTGAGATATCCAAGTATCTCGAGCCGGTCATCAACAAATGCTGTTAGACCTAGCTGCAGGCTGATCTCGGCTTTCTCGTTTCTCTCAAGACAGAAGTGGACCTTGTCCTCAGATATTCCTGTGAGTTCGAAGAAGCGGTTGTGTTTCAACCATTTCTTAGTCTTCGATTGGACCGAAGGTCCGCATTTAGACACGAGGTACACCTTGTCTTCGAATCGTCCTTCGTTCAGCTTCTTCAGCTCAGCGAAAGAGTTTTCAGATGCAGGTGTCGAGAGGTAGTTCTTCGAAAAGAATGATGTGTCGGCGCTGTTGTCGTGATTTTCGATAATCACGCCACCTATGTCTACGCCGAGTTTTTCTATCTTGGTCATATGTTTATTCCTTATAGATAAAAGTAATACAGTTCAGGCTGTGCCGCAATTGCAAGCACGCCTGAGTCAGTGAAACTGTTCGCGGGCGGCAAGAATGTCGCCCCTACAGAGTTTTGTTGCATTGTTTTTGACGCGAGATGTTTTCTGCGTCGTCATCTCAATGCATTTGAAGGTCGCATGCAATGCGACCCTACATTGATGACGTGCAGATCTGTCGATGCCACTGTATGCGGTGGCACCGCTATGACGCGTCAATAATTGACCGGCATATACTTTGGCCGCATCAAGGCTTGTCGAATATTCGAATATATCTAGGTCCGAACTTGCGAATGTTCAAATCTTCCACAAGTTCTATAGATAAACAGTCGAATTCTTTAGACTTTTGCTATTTTGAGCGAGCCCGAAAGTGGCTGCCAGTCAAAGACTTAGTTAATTTCAATAATACGGATGTAAAATCCAAACATGTTTACTCCATTGCCATCAAGGCATACTTTATTTTCCAATTTTTTGTATAGATCGAGTATATGTTCGGATCCTGTCAGTGTCAAGGAACTTGAATGCTGGGATATGGCGATGCGCTCGCCGTGTTTTTCACAGCCAATTCTCATGCACGCGAGCTGGTTTCCTTGTATTTTTTCCATGTGCACACACTACGTGTGAATTATCCAGGACTCAGTTGCTGCGCGTATCTGAGTGATATCTGTTGGGAGTGCAAAGCATGAATGTTACTTTGAAAGTAAAGCGTCTTCCTCACTGCAAAAACTTGCCCGCATACGCGACGAGCGGTTCTGCCGGCATGGATTTGACTGCAGCAATCGTACAGCCGATGACTGTCGAGCCCAACAAACGCGCCCAGATTCCCACTGGCATTCAAGTCGAGATTCCCGAAGGTTTCGAAGGGCAAGTGCGTCCACGCTCCGGATTGGCTCACAAAGCCGGTATTAGCTTGACCAACTGCGTAGGCACAATTGATTCTGACTATCGCGGTGAAGTCTGCGTGCTCATCATCAATCATGGCGAGCAAGCTTACACCTTCCAGCCTGGCGAAAAGATCGCGCAATTGCTCATTACGCCTGTTCCCCGCGTTGAAATTGTCGAAGTGGAAGAACTTGCAACCAGCGCAGAACGCGGCGAGGGCGGCTTCGGCTCCACGGGAAAGATGATTCAAGCAGCAGGCGCTAGGGCTTAAGACGCAGGCTAGGTTTTTGGCGAGGCGAGGGCGCATGCGATGCGCCAGGTAATAAAACCGGGCGATGCATGGCATCACCCCTGCAGAACAGAACCTCGCATGGCGCCATACCTACAGTTTTTGGAAGTAACAAAGGGCTCGGGATAACCGAGTCCTTACTTTATATGGCGGATTTTGGAGGCTTCGGCCAGGTAAAATACCCCTTAACTCGTACTTATTTCTCTCGAAATGCCTGTGATTGGAGGCTTGGTGACGGCGTCAGAATCCTCAAAACCCATCAAAGTGGCGGTCGCCGGTGTCAGCGGACGCATGGGAAAAGCCTTTGTGCAGGCGTTTCTCCATGATCCTGTCATCAAAATCGTCGGTGCCTGGGGGCGCGAAAACGCGGAATATGTCGGACTTGACATAGGACAAGTCGCCGAAGTAGCCGGAGGGGCGAGGACTGGTATACTTGTCAGCAGTGGATTTATCGAGTGTATTGCCGCCTGCTCGCCGGATGTCATTCTGGACGTAACCCAGGCGGAAGCTGCCTGGAGAACGGCAACGTCCGCCATCGGCAAAGGCATTCGCCCGGTCGTCGGTACATCCGGACTGAGCCAAACGCACCTCAAGGAGCTGGCTAGCTTGGCTGAGAAGAACAATGTCGGAGCGATGGTTGTGCCGAATTTTTCAGTCGGCGCTGTTCTGATGATGGAATTCGCGCGTCAGGCTGGGCGTTTCATTCCCAACGTTGAAGTCGTTGAGATGCATCACACGCAGAAGATTGACGCGCCATCAGGCACGGCGATGCATACGGCAAACAAACTTGCCGACAGCCGCAGCCACTATAACGCCAAGCGCGTCGAAGAGAAAGAATTGATGCCGGGCGCGAGAGGCGCTGTTCATCCAAGCGGTGTACGAGTGCACTCCTTGCGACTGCCGGGCATGATTTCGCATCAGGAAGTTCTATTCGGTTCGGAAGGCGAGCTGCTCTCGATCCGGCACGACAGCTTCAATACGAAGTGTTTTATTGAAGGTGAGCGCATGGCGATTCGACACGTCATGACACAAAACAAGCTCGTCGTCGGGCTTGACCAGATTCTATTTGCTACAGGGTAAACATCGTAGGGGCGCATTGCATGCGCCCTGCATCGCCCGCTGGAAGTAAAACACCAGCAGGAATCAAACAACAAAGGTTCAGGCTGAACCGAGCAATCGGTTCGACAAGACCAAACAGACGGAGGATAGACGAGAAATGGCAGCAGGGAATTCGAAGCGACCAGTGAACGTTGCGATTCTAGGAGCTACCGGACGCGTTGGTTCGGAGCTACTTAAGGTTTTGGCAGAACGCAAATTTCCAGTCGGCGAGCTGAAACTTCTTGCCAGCGCCCGTTCTAAAGACATGACCATCGAGTTTTGCGGCAAGCAGTACCCGATTATCGAGCCTTCCGCCGAAGCATTCAAAGACGTGGACATTGTTCTCGCTTCCGCCGGCGCCGATCGCAGTCTGGAATTCGCACCGCTGGCAGTGCAAGCAGGTGCCATCGTTATCGACAACACAAGCGCTTATCGCATGGACAAAGATGTTCCGCTGGTAGTGCCTGAGGTCAACGGCGAAGCCATTAAGCAACACAAAGGCATCATTGCCAATCCGAATTGCTCGACTGCACAACTCGTTCCTGTACTCAAAGTTCTCCACGAACTCGGTGGCTTGAAGCGCGTGATTGTTTCCACCTACCAGTCCGTCAGCGGCGCCGGTAAGGAAGCTATGGACGAGCTGGAGCAGCAAACCAAGGCAATCGTCAACGACCAGGAGTATCCGCCGCAAGTTCTGCAAAAGCAGATTGCGTTCAACCTGATTCCTCACATCGATAAATTCCTCGACAACGGATATACAAAGGAAGAATGGAAGGTTATTGAAGAGACGCGCAAGATTTTGAGCTTACCCGATCTGCCTGTCACTTGCACAGCCGTGCGCGTGCCGGTCGTCATCAGCCACAGCGAAGCAGTCACTGCCGACCTCGAAAGAGAAGTCAGCCCTGCTCAAGCTCGTGAAGCATTGGCGAACGATCCGATAATCGAAGTTTGGGATGACCCTTCGAAGAACATCTACCCGACGCCTCTCGAGGCCGCCGGACAAGATCCTGTCTATGTCGGTCGTATCCGACGCGATGCGTCGACGGAAAAGGGGCTCAGCCTCTGGGTCGTCGCAGACAACCTGCGCATCGGCGCCGCGCTCAACGCGGTTCGCATCGCAGAATACCTGGTCGAGCACAAGCTGCTCAAGCAACCGGTCGCGAGCTAAGTCATCAGAAGCGTAGGGGCGATGCCATGCATCGCCCGGTCCCAAAAGGAATTACGAGAGCGAGAAGGAAAAGCAGGAGGGAAAAGTGATAGGCACAGACGCACCACTGTTCGGTAGGGTCATCACGGCGATGATTACACCCTTTGACGATTCGGACAAAATCGACTTCAAAGCAGTGGAGAAGTTGGTCAATCACCTTATCCAAACCGGCACCAGCGCAATCGTCGTGTCAGGCACGACGGGCGAAAGTCCGACGCTCGACTCGAACGAGAAGAAGGATTTGCTCAAGGCTGTTCTCGAAGTCACCGGCAACCGCGCCAAGATCATTATGGGCACCGGCTCGAATGACACGCGCAAGTCGGTTGAAGCATCGAAAGAGGCTGAGAAGTTGGGCGCTCACGGATTGCTCGTGGTGGCACCCTATTACAACAAGCCTAGCCAAGCCGGGCTGCTAGCTCACTTCGGTGAAATTGCCAACAACACCAGCTTGCCGATTCTCGTCTACAACATTCCAGGTCGGACTGGTATCAACATAACCAGCGAGACGACGATCAAACTGACGGAAAAACACAAGAACATCCACGCATTGAAAGACTCTACCGGCAGTGTCGATCAATCTGGCGAAATCGCAGGCGCCGCGCGGAAAGACTTCCGTATTTACTCCGGCGATGACTACCTGACTTTGCCCTTCTTGTCAGTTGGTTCCGCAGGCGTGGTGAGTGTTGCCAGCCACGTGGTCGGAGCACCAATCAAAGAAATGTGCGATTCATTTTTCGAGGGCAAGCTCGATAAAGCGCGAGAGCTGCACTATAAGTACCTGCCTCTCTTCAAAGGTTTGTTCGCCGCACCGAACCCGACGTGCGTCAAGTATGCGCTCAGTAAGATGGGCATTTGCAAGGAAAACTTGCGCTTGCCGCTGATTCCGCTCGATGCTCAGCAGAAAGCGGCGCTCGACAAAGTCCTGGAACAGTTGGCGCCATCCGCGTCCGCTGTGTAGTAGTTCTCGTTGGTTAGCCCACTGTTTGATTTGTCAGATTCTCAGACCGAGCCCCCACAAAGGTATTAATTCGATGGCAAAACCGAGCGATTCGTACGACGAAATTGATGCGCCGAAGTCGAGCAAATCGAAGCTGGATACCAGCTCAAACACGATCAAGATCATTCCGCTCGGCGGGCTTGGAGAGATTGGCAAGAACACCATGGCAATCATGTGCGGCAACGACATCATGCTTGTCGACGCTGGTCTCGCATTCCCGACTGAAGAACAGTTGGGAGTGGATCTGGTTTTGCCGGACATTACATTTTTGCGCGAGAATCAAGACAAGATTCGCGGACTTGCGATTACGCACGGGCACGAAGATCACATCGGCGGTATTCCGTTCATTCTGCGGGACGTGACTATTCCTGTTATCTACGGACCGGCTCTGGCTCTCGGATTGCTGGAAGGAAAACTCAAGGAAAATGGTTTGGAAGAAACCACTGTTTTGCGCAAAGTAAAGCCGCGACAACAGGTAAAAATCGGATGCTTCCAAGTTGAATTCATACGTTGTACGCACTCGATTGCTGATTCGTTTAGTTTGATCATCAGAACACCTGTTGGGACGCTGGTTCACACCGGCGACTTCAAGTTCGATTTCACACCTGTGGATGGCGAACAGTTTGATATCGCAAGTCTCTCGCGTGCTGGTGATGAGGGCGTACTCCTTTTGATGTCCGACAGCACCAATACAGAACGCGACGGTTACAGCCCGTCTGAGCGAACCGTGTGGGCGAAAATCAACGAGGTCTTCTCGACTGCACCGCACCGCATCATCGTCACAACATTTGCAAGTAACGTGCACCGCATTCGGCAGGTGTTGCAAGCGGCGATTAAGTACGAACGCAAGGTCGCAATTCTCGGACGTTCGATGCTCAATCTTGCAGGCATTGCGCGCGAACTCGGCTACATGACTTTCCCTGATGGATTGCTCGTCCCTGTCGATCAACTGAAACAGTTGCCGCTGGATCAAGTCGTCATTCTCACAACCGGCAGTCAGGGCGAACCACTCTCTGCTCTAAGTCGTATAGCGAATAACGAACACAAGCAGATCAAGATCATTCCTGGTGACACAGTTGTTGTTTCTGCAACTCCGATTCCAGGTAACGAACGCTCGGTTGCAAACACCATCAACGCGCTCTTCTTGCGCGGCGCCAACGTTGTGTATGGGCGCGACGCCGGTATTCACGTGAGCGGTCACGCCTGTCGTGAAGAACAGAAGCTGATGATCAATTTGTGCAAACCGAAATTCTTCATGCCGCTGCATGGGGAATTTCGTATGCTTGTGCGTCACGCAGAACTTGCAGTTGAATGCAATGTCGATCCGGAGAACACCTTTGTTTTGGAAAACGGCGAAGTGCTCGAAGTTTCTAAAGACAAAGCAACTGTTACAGGCAGAGTCGACTCCGGTGTTATTCTGATCGACTCATCACGCGCTTTCGAAATCGATGAGAGCATCGTAGATCAGCGCCGTCACATTGCAGAAGATGGATTGGTAATGGTGGCTATGTCTGTCGATCAAACGTATAAGTTGGTCGCTGGACCGGATGTTTCCTTGCGCGGTTTGATTCTGCCCAAAGGTGTTCCCGCTGAAGAGTTTGTGCTCAAGGTCCAAGCCGAAGCGAAGAGACTTCTCGAAGAACTCGTCTCCAATCAACAGATCCCGAAAGAAGCGATGAAGAGCCAATTAGCGATGGGACTCTCCGACTACTTCGAAGAGAACGTGAAAGCCAGTCCCTTGGTGCAGATCGTTTTGAACGAAGTTTCCAACTCCAAGTCGCGCTCAAGACAGTCTACGACCACCCGAGCCGACAGCTCCACGTAAGTTAAGAACGTGGGGGCGCATTGCATGCGCCCGTTTTCATGTTGGTCGCATGCAATGCGACCCCACAAAGACTAATTCCAATTTTTGGTCGCATGCAATGCGACCCCACAAAGACTAATTCCAATTTTTGGTCGCATGCAATGCGACCCCACAAAGACTAA
>DTSE01000447.1:14547-22847 GCA_012965515.1 Candidatus Melainabacteria bacterium
CATGCAATGCGACCCCACAAAGGCCAATTCCAATTTTTGGTCGCATGCAATGCGACCCCACGCCACTGCAGAGAGGCTGCCTCTAATACGAGCGGTATGCTCGGCGGCTGGGGCTGACTTCTACTTCTACATAGCCACCACTGGATGCTGCAGGTGCAGCTTTGTGAGCGACTGGAATCTTTTTCGGTTTCTTTTTCTTCTTCTTTGGCGGAGCAGCTGGCTTCGCTGATTCTTGGTTTGCTGTTACAGGAGCTGCTTCTTTCTTCTCAGCTTCTTTGTTTTGATTGAACGATGGGAATCCGAACCAACCACCAGTTGAATGCTCTTCCTTCTTGGGCGCCGCACTCGGTGGTGCCTTCGATGCTGTCACAGGTGGTTTTGCTGGTGCCGGCTTGGCTGTTGCGGTTGCAGTCTTCGCCACTGGTTCTGGTTTGGCGGCAGGAGTAACTGTTTCAGCGGTGCCGTCATCGGAAATTGTCGAAGGCTGTTCGGTTGTAGCAGTATCACTGGGCTTCGGTGTTTCCGTCGCCATTCCGTTAGTGTCATTGGCACCAGTCGCGGCAGCGGTCGAGTCGGTTGTTGTAGGCGAAGTCGCTGCCGGTGTATTACCGTCAGTCGGTGATGTCGCCGAGTTTTGCGCCGCATTCTCGGTCGTCGGAGAAGTCGATGGATTGACGTTAGTCAATAACCACGTCGCAATTCCGATGCCGGCGAAAATGAAGACAGCCACAGCGACACCGGCGATAAGCATTCCGGGCCCACCTTTCTTCGCAGGCGGCGCTACTGCTCCTTCTCCATCGCTCATATCTATGTCTCTATCAACAAACGTCGGCAAGCGACCACGCTTCTTGCTGCTCTTGGGCGGAGCAGAACGTTCGCCTGATGCTACGGAAAGATTTGCCGAACTTGCTGTGGGAGAAGCAACCTCGGTGCCACCTTGCATGTCAGGCATGACCGGAGTAGACGGAATGCTTGCTGCCATGCCCTGATTGTTGATGAGAGTGTTATCGCCAAAAATTTTGCCGAAATCTACAGGAGATGATGATGTTGCATTTGTCCATGGCACCGAACCTGGTGCATCAGCATCAGGAGAAGGGCTTCCCGGCAGCACAGGTGAAATGCGCGAACTGGAAACAGTTGAATCTTTTGAAGGCTTCGGAACTTCTGTTCCTCCGACCGCTGTAATGCCGGGAGGGGCTTGACCGAATACTGGTCCCGTCTGCGGAGCCCAGGCGTTAGCGCCGAATCCCGGTGTGCTAGGCGCCTGCTGTGGTGCTCCAGCGTTTGGTGGCGCGCCTGGTGCCTGACCGGCCGACGGACCACTGGGAGAACCGGGAAATGCGCCAGGAGAGCCTGGTATTGCCCCTGGTGCACCAGATGTTGCTCCGGTTGGAAAAGTAGGGGGTGCTCCGAACGAAGGCGGCGAAGCAGGCTGGTTATCGCTGGCTGCGGGTGATTGACCCGGAAGGGCGAAATCCCCAGATCTCGGCTTAAAGTCGTCGGGATTTTGAACCCATGGGGCAACTTCTTGTTTGGCCGTCCAATCAGCAGGAACTGGTTGCTCCGGTCTCTCAGGTACGACTGCTTGTTTTGCACTCCAATCTGCAGGAACCGGCTGTTCAGGCGCTTTTGCCGCTGGTGCCATCGGTGCTGCAGGCGACGGTTGACCAGGCTGATTGGGTTGACCAGTCGCTGTTTGCGCTGGCTGTCCTGGTGCGGCAACCGGTTTCGGCGGCTGCGCAGGGGCACCTGGCCCACCGCCAGGACCAGCGCCAAATGGTTTGGATGCCGGAACCAGGCTTTGAGACATATCAGGTGCCGGCCATGTCGATGCCGAAAGAGTATCGTGTTCGTCGCTGGATGTCTCACCCTGACGGTTCTGTCGACGGTCGACCACGGGAATGATTTTCGGTCCCGGTTGAGGAACAGTCGATTGATCAACAGGCGGAGGCATCGATTTGAAGTCGAGCTTGGTTGTTTCTTCTCTCGGCGCTCTGGACAATTCTTCTTCCAGTTCCGGTGTAATTTCAATCGACTTCGCTTCATCGCCCAGACTGTCGCCGAGCGTTTGCGCTATTGCCTTGATGTAAGCAACATCCATCTTTGTCAAAGACGCGCGCGGATTCGGTTTTGGAATCTTCGCCAGCGCCTCAGGGGAAAGCGGATGAGAGTTGATATCAACCGCAACGTAACCTTTGGCTGGCGGCTTCTGGTCCGCACCCATTGGGGTTGGCGCTTCGGCTGCCGGAATTGCTTCTGCCTTTGGCAAACTTGCCGAATCATCAAATGCTGGCGCAGTTTGCTTATTAGGCAATGTGGTGGCATCATCGAATGTTTTCAACGTAGCTGCTTGTCCCACGCCAGGCGGAGCGCTGAAACTTCCTTGCTGTATAGCTTGTGCTCCTGCAGAAGCAGCTGCTCCACCAGCCGCGACTTGTGGTGCCGCTCCTGGTTGCACTGCTCCACCAGCCGCTGCTGCTTGCTGCGCTGATCCTGATTGACCGGCCTGCTGTGCGGGTGCCTGCCCCTGCGGTGGCACCGCCTGTGATGGCATTGGTTGTAGCGAAACTGGTTGTGCTTGCGTAGGTTGACCAGGTGTTTGTGTTGGTGAGGGCTTCGGTCCAGCATTCTTAGCCCATTGCGCAATCTCCGCATCGTCACTGTTAGGTGACCAGAGCTTGATCGCGTTGTGGAAATCTTTCATCGTCTGATAACGATCATTGGGATCTTTCGCCAGTGCTTTGCTCAAAATTTGATGCGCAACTTCATCCTCTTTAAGAGCAGGCAGTATGTCGCCAATCTTCGGTGGCTCCTGGGAGACGTGCATGTTGCGGAGTTCTTCAAGCGACGATGCTTTGAATGGCAACTGTCCGGTCAGTCCCTGGAACATTACAACCGCAAGTGAATAGATATCCGACCGTGCATCCAGCTCTTTTCCTTTCCATCGCTCCGGACTTATGTATGCGGGGCTGCCGCATAAAGTGCCTGATAGAGTCAATCTCTCAAGGTCGCCTTGCAGCAATGCGAAACCGAAGTCCAGCAAGCGCACACGTTCGTCTGTTTTTTCACGCGGGAGAAGAATGATATTGTCGGGCTTGATGTCGCGGTGCAGCACTCCGCTTTGGTGCGCGTGAGCCAATCCCGCCGACGCTTGAAAGATAATCGCGCGCATCAATTTAGGTGGAATGGCGCCGCGATCGTTCAAAAGCTCTTCGAGCGTGTGACCGTCCAAGAAGTCCATGACAAGGAACGGCTGCCCATTTGTATGAACGAAACAGTCGTACACCGAAACTATGTTGGGATGCCGCAGCTTACTGAGCGCGACGGCTTCTTTCTCGAAGCGCTTGATTATCGTCTGGTCTTCGACCAGATTGGACTGCAATGTCTTCATTGCCACAGAGCGGTCCATGAAAAGGTGCTGACCCTTATAGACGATGCTGAACCTGCCCGCACCCACCAATTCAGTGATGCGGTAGCGCTCGGCGAGAATCTTGCCGATTAATGGATCGTTTGTCGTTGGCGTAAAAGTCATGTCAGCCTGTTATAGCGGGGCGTGTCGCTAGGATCCCATCGTACAAAAAGAGCTTGGATAAATCTCGGCCTTAGTAAAACTGTCTGATATTAGATCTAGGTATCTATTAAGGCCTTATATCTGCCCTTTCCATTGGCGATATACCACCCGCGCCGCCTAAACTCGCAATTTCAGCTCCGATTACCCCTCAAAAACCCGTTTAGGCAAGCACATTCAGTTTTTCACCCGCAGTCAACGGATATGTCCCGGATATTTGACGTATACAAAGAAGACTTCCCTCCCCGAGGAAATCTGGGAGGGAAGAGCTTGTTTGTGGTGGATTAGGTAAGGAGGAAACACTGCACCTGATGGGCTTTCCATCAATTACAATGTCCATCAATGATAGCAGCGGTATTAAAGGGCAGCTGTTAAAAAACTTGAAGAGCTGCGAATCAAACACCCAGCAAGCGCTTGATGAAAATTCATTAATCCAGGGCTAAGCGTTTGGCCAGGGTGAGGTGCTGGTTGTAAACGGATTGGAGCCGGACGGTGAATACAAGAAATCAAGTGCCGTGCCTGTATCAAAACCTGGAACCGCTGCCGTAGCCGCGGCGGCTTTACCGGGAACTGTGATTTTGATGTTGCTCGGGCAGAAGATATAGACCTGTTCGCTGAGCTTGTGGAAGTCTCCATCAAGGGCTGCGGATGCGCCGGCGACGAAATCAACCAATCTGTTGGCATCGATCTTCTTCATGTTGCCCAAGGAAATTGTTGTGGCAGCGCGGGAGCGCAGGCATTCAACAATCTCAACCGCTTCGTCAAACGAAACAGGTTCGAACATTGAGATCTGAGTACCGAGACGCTCTGGTGCAGATGAGCGCATTGAGGTCATAGGCACGAGTCGCTTTTCGGCAATCGCCGGAAACAAGTCGACTTCCTTTCTGGCACCACGTCCGCTTCCAGAAGGCAGCGGGATTTCATTCATCGTATCTTGGGTGTCGTCAGCCATAGTAGTCCTTCTTCGATGTTTATCGTTGTAGGTATATTTTGTTGATAAGAGACGACTTACTACCGTCTTGCACAAATATCGGTTGGAGCATCTATTGAATATGCCACCTGTGATGGTGTCTTATCATGGCTCTTATCATAGCTACAATTCTAGTTCATTCCAGGTTTTTCGCAAGTAGAAAAAGGTGCCATCATATGTGATAGCACTGCTAAAACCCGCATGGAGCCTGGCTTTTCATCAACGATTAATTGCGAGCGCAAGTGCTTCGCATATGCGCAAGTCTTCTTTTGTGGTGATTTTGATGTTCCATCTTGTACTCAAGACCACGCTCACTTTATATCCCGCCATCTCCATGATGGCGGCATCGTCTGTGGTGACCCATCCATCGGCTTCTGCGCGCTGATGAGCTTTAAATAGTTCTGAAAAACGTGCTGCCTGGGGCGTTTGCACTGCCACCAGGTTGGTCCTGTCAACTGTTTCGCCGATTATACTGTCATCTACACGCTTCACCGTATCCGATACCGGACTGCCGACGGTGCACGCTTGTTCTTTTTCTACACACTTGATGACGTCATCGAGTATGGTGGCATTGATAAATGGTCTGGCCGCGTCATGAACCAAAACTGCATCAGGTAGAGATTCTTGCTGGGAGAGGAGTTTCAGACCGTTGAAAACGGAAGCCTGTCTGGTTGCACCTCCTGTGGTGACCGATAACTTCTCTAGCCCTTTAGTAATCCACTTTTCGACGTCAGTCTTTATATCCTCTTCCATATCTGTGGCGACAACGAGAACCACCCGATTGATTCTCTCGTGGTCAAGCAGGCACCGCAGTCCCCACGTATATACAGGACTGCCCTTCAAAAGCTGATACTGCTTCGGAGACTGAGACTCGTCGCCAAAGCGCTTGCCACTGCCGGCGCAGACCAGAACCGCAGCAATTGAATTAACTGAGGTCACCGGAGCCGTCCGACATGCTTTCCACTGCCGCTTCAAGTGCAGCCGGGGCAATCGTTACTGCGGGAGTGTTGTCGTTGTCGACTCCTGCTGATTCTTCAAGCTCTGAAACAGCCATCACAACAGCATCCGAATTTGCCGATACCGCGCGGTTTTCAGATGTTTCATCAGGCACAGAGCTATTGGCTTCGTCATCGAGTGTGAGCTGAACCACCAACCTGTCGGCCTCACCATCTGCTTCCGGTGTGGCATCAAATGTAGTGCCGTCGTCTCCTTGTTGAGATTTCTTCCTGTCGCTCTTGCGCAATTCGGTGCGCAGGGACTTCGCATCCTGTGTAAGCCTGAAATAGTCCTGGAATTGCTTGGTGGTTGTCAGTAGCGGTGAGCGACCATCTTCCTTTTTATTGATCAATTCACGTTGGAGCAATTCCTTAATATGGTCGTACGCACCGGCACCACGAATCTTGATGATGTCCGCTTGTGCGACCGGCTGTTTGATGGCGATTGCCGAAAGAGTCCGCAACAATGCAAGCGGCAATTCCATCGGCAGAAATTCATCGATAATCGACGAATATTGATCCTTTACCTGAATGATATATCCGTCATCGTCGGCTATTTCCAGGGCTCCGTCGCGTGCTTCGTAATCCTGGATCAAATCCAAAATGGCTTTGCGCACCAATTGCACATCTTCATTGACAATACGTGCAATGGCTTGAGCTCTGACCGGCTTTTCGGTCAAGAACAGAACTGATTCGATTTTTGCTTTTAAACTCATTGCTGCATCTCAACTGGTATGGCGGTAATCTTAAAAGCCTGTCCCAGAGCGGGCGGTTCGGCTCGTACGATATGTACTGGTCCGTAGAATTCTTCCTGTTCAAGTACTATTTTACCGGCATTTGACAAAAATAGGATAGCTAAGAATGCATCGACCCAATCTGACTTAGGTCCGAGCATCTTAATCAACTTCAGCAGAGTAAGCGCGTCTCCGATTTTGATCGACTCTTCCAATAGTCGATCGACACGCGCAATAGTTACCTCGATATCTTCATCGTGTGCAAGTTCGAGTATGTCTTCGACATCTCTTACGTCAATGTAGCCATCGGTTTGAATGCGCTGGCGCGGCTTCTTCTCGAGGCGCTCCTTCTCGAGTTTTTCAGCGTCTTTCAGGGCGTCGATGAGTTGTTGGAGTGTAACTTTACGTTGACGGTTTTGTTTGTTGTTCGTACGGCGAACCAGGGCCTTTTCCAGATCCTTCAAGGTGATCTGTCTCGGTTGGTCGGTGTCCATCGCCAGTAAATCTTCATCGAAGTCGATGAAGTCATCGCCGCCGACGTCCAGCTCAGCCGACGCTGCGGCGAGCAATGCCTCTGCCTTCATTCGAAGAAGAACGGAAGCGTGGAAAATGATCCTTCCGCTTTGGCGCAAGTTTTCTTTCGGTGCGGCGGCAATCGCTTTCAAGAATTTGTCGGTGACGTCGATGATATCGATGTTTTTTGGATCGATGTCGCCCGACTCGGCGAGCTTGATCAAGATTTCGATACCGTCGACAGGCTTTTCAGTTACGCTCGCTTCGATTCCGGCAAGAGACTCTCCCGGGGTCGCATCGGTGGCTTGAGCCTTAGCTTGCAATGCGCTATCGATTGCACTCTCTATAGATACAGGCTCAGCGCTATCACCGAAAAGCGGAATATTTATTTCCACAGATCGCGGTGCGCGTTTGGATGATTTCGACGCGGAGGCTTTGGGTGAAACCGGCTTGGTCGCGGCTTTCTTGGTCGGTGCAGGTGAGGACATGACAGAGACGGCGATGTCTTCCAAAATCACGCCATCGTTCAAATCCATCGCCGGACTTTCTTCGACACCTATCGTGTGCGCTGAACTTTCAGCCACCACGTTCTTCAAACCTTCTACAGCCTCCACAGCCGGATCCGCCGCCGGAGCATAAGCTGGAGCGGGACTCGGGTTTACGGTTGTAGGGTCATGTTCCATCATGCCGTCCTTATGCGCTTATCGCGGCTGCATGCTGTTCTTCATCAGGAATGTGAATTTCCTTGATGCCTACGGTTCTTGAGAAACCATCGGCGCGGAGCGAAACTCCAATAGCGTGATCGGAATTCTCGATCATCGGGCGACGCAAACTTACTACGACGAATTGTGCTTGCTGCGATTGTGCTTTGACCATGCGAGCCAAACGCTCGGCGTTCGAACCGTCCAACATCATGTCGACTTCGTCGAATGCGTAGAACGGAGCCGGTGCGTATCTCTGGAACGCGAATACGAAGGAGAGCGCCGTGAGTGACTTTTCTCCACCGGAGAGAGCCTCGATGCGCTGCATCTTCTTCTCTCTTGGCTGCGCGCGAATGATCAGACCGCCGCTGAATGGATCTTCCGGATTCTCGAGTTCCAGGCGTCCGGAGCCATGTGAGAGTTCGGCAAAGATGCTCTGGAAGTTGGAGTTGATAGCGTCGAAAGCTTCCATGAATGTACGCTTCTTCAACTCGTCGTAGCCGGCGATACGCTGCAGGATTTCGTCGTGCTCGACAGTAAGGACATTGAGGTGATCGTCCAATTCTTTCTTGCGCTGATCGGTTTGATTGTAGTCTTCGAGCGCTTTCATATTGACCGGCTCGAGTGCGCGCATGCGTTTTTCCAGTCTTTCGACTTGATGCTTGAGCTGATCGACCGTACCTTGATTGGGCGGTTGGTAGCCTGGGTTTTCTTCCAAAACGCGCTCAATCTCAGCCTTGAGCTGGACCAATTGATTCTGCAGATCAAAGTGCGCAAGCTTTCTTTCCTTGCGCTTTTCTGCAGAATCAATTGGTCCGG
>DTSE01000448.1 GCA_012965515.1 Candidatus Melainabacteria bacterium
GCTAGCATCGTGATGAAATTGGTTCGAATTTCTTGATTCAGCTGAAAGAGTTTTGAAAGTTTTTCCTCGTGAAAATAGTTCAAATCGATGTTGAAAAAGTCGCGAGCGAACTTATTGACAGATTCGACTCTGCCTTCGGAATCCGTGATAAACAGAGCCGAAGGCAGAGCATCGATAACCGTCTGTAGACTGTCGCGCGACTTCGCTACCTGTTGCATCATTTCCAATTGAGCTTGCCGGCCGGTCTCCAGGTTCTCAGCCATTGCACGAAAACTTTCGTCTAATTCACCCAATTCATCTTCCGATTTTGCAGTGGGCAAAAGCGGCTGGTGATCAGCCAATCGCTTATAGTTTTCTTGAATCGAGCGAACGCGACGCACAATGGTTTGGGTCACGTACACAGCGAAAATAACTGAGATAAGTGAGTTGATTAGCAACGCCAAATCGAACACATTTCGCAGTTTCGAACGCGATGCATTTTCAGCAATAACCCCAGTTTCCACAGCAACTTTTGCCTTGCGATCGATTCCTCTGAGTGTTTCTATCAGCGCTAACATGGCGCGTTTCACGCGCTGATTTCGTTCCAAATCCTCGAAAAATGAACCAAACTGATTTTCTTTGTCTGGCCTAAAGTCAGATTCCTTGAGGGAATGCAAAAGTTCTGCGTAGAGAAAATGAATCTTAGAGGCATCTGCTGGATTGTTCAGTTTTTTAGTGAGCAAAGACTCTAATTCTTCGACATCTTTTGCCATTCTCTCCATGTACAGCTCGTATTCCTGCTTGTCCTTTTGGCTGTGAAACATCTTGTACTGCATGAGTCCTTGCAGTGCGAAGACTTCGTTGGTAATGATGCTGTTTGCCGTACTGGCCTCAGCGCGCCTGGCATCGAGTTCTTCAACTTGGCGTTCAAGAGTCTTCACCTGACTCTGCGTTTCCGAATACAGGTAAACATTGACCGCCAGCCAGAGCTTATGCGAGAGGGTTAGTTTTGCGGACATTTCGTCGCTTTCGAACAGCTTTCTGGTTTGCTTGGAAAATACGCCACCACACAATTGAGCGGCTTCGCCTAAGGCTACGATAACACTGTTTCAAAGCCGGGCGACGCATGGCGTCGCCCCTACGGAAAACAGATGACCAGTCGACGCATGGCGTCGCCCCTACGGAAAACCGAAAGACCGCTCGACGCATGGCGTCGCCCCTACAGAAAACAGATGACCAGTCGACGCATGACGTCGCCCCTACAAGCACCAAAGAAGCGGGCGAGCCGCCCGCGCTCCCAGGCATAACCGATCACTATTGCGCCAACCGTATATGCGCTAGCGATGCTAATTTCCGACGGTTTCTAAGAAGTGACTTAAGCAAGCTTGTCAAGCGGTTTCACAGCCCCGCAAGTTCGGCAAAATTCGCGTTTCCATTACCCCAAATAAAGCGCTTTTAAATACTTCAGTGTCCTAAAAGCTCAGTGATTACAAAAACTTATATGCACGAGATCACACGGCCTGTTCTTTTACGACGTGCCCGACATTAGAGTCATATGCACACCCTCTTTACTTCATCTGGAAACAAGAAACCACTTCTCTATCGTTCAACTCGAAATCATCAATGTCGCCTGGACTTAAGGCCATAACTTGTCGCTCTTCTGAGCGTCGGCCGTGGCTTTCAATCCAGGCAAATTAGATCTCCTGCGGACACCGCCAGTTTCCACCTCTGACCTCGCGCAACTAGGCGCTAGGCACAGGTGGTTAGCGGCGCTGTTCCTACATCGGAGAAAGGAGACCTGAAAATGTTCAGTAACCTGTTCAATGATATTTTGGCCAACCCAATCGTGCAGCAAATGCACACGTACATGCCGCATGTCTTGCTGGCAATTGCGTTGGGTGCTGGTATCGGACTCGAGCGCCGCCATCACAACAAGATCGCCGGCGTTCGGACCCATCTGCTCGTCTGCGTGAGTTCATGCATCATCACGCTGATGGGCGCCATGGTCGTTAAGGCTGCAGGCGAAGGTGATGCCACTCGCATTGCCGGTCAAATT
>DTSE01000449.1 GCA_012965515.1 Candidatus Melainabacteria bacterium
CGAGGAGCAGTTACTTCTGTATCCGGAACCACGCCATGGCGCACGGAAATACCTGCATCTCCCAGCCAGCGACCGGAAGGCGTCGAGCCCACGATATTGGTTACACGCAGGCGGTTGCCGTTGCCGACAGGAATCAGCGTCTGGCCGATGCCCTTACCGTAGGTGCGAACGCCAATCACGTGCACGCGCCCGTTGTCCTGAAGCGCCGAAGCAAACAGCTCCGAGGCACTGGCCGTGTCAAAATTGACGAGCAGAACGACAGGCTTATTGCCCACCAGATTGGGGCGACGAGTCCACGGGACAGAAACCCCGTTGACGTTCACCCAGAGGTGGTCAGGAGTCACAGAGGCAGTTGCGTTGAACACGCCCGCAGGGCTGTGAAAGGCGATGCTGGAGATGCTGCCGGAGTCCATGAACATCGCAGCCGACTCGACCGCGGAGTGGATAAATCCACCGCCGTTGTCGCGCAGGTCGATGATATAGCCCTTGCAATCCTGCACCTGCTCCAGCGCTGCCTGCAGCTGGTCGGCCTGGTCGAGCTGGAAGAAGCTCTCCACGCGGATGTAGCCGATGTCGCCAGGCAAGCGCTGAACCGAAACAATCGGTCGCTGCACTTCCCTGCGCGCCACCTTGACCGGCACGTCGACGCCGTTCTGCCTGATGACGAGATTCAACTCCTCACCGGGAGCACCGGCGAGAAGCCTCTGCAGCTCGGCGATTGCCAAGCCGCTGGTCGAATTGCCGTTGACACTAACCAGGACGTCGCCAGGATTAATGCCGGCTTCCTGAGCCGAGCTTCCCCGCACCACCTGATCGATGGTCGGATATGCGTCGACGCCTTCCGGCAGCTGAAGACCGTTTGGATTGAGCACGGCAGTACCTGAGCGATCATAGGCGGGCTTGAAGACCACGCCGATGATGTCCTGCTTGCCTTCTGCTTCGGTGATCAGATTCTGCACTTCCTGCTTTCCATGCAGGATCGTGTAGGGGTCGTTGAGCGACGAAACCATCTCACGAGCAAATCGAAGAGCATCCTCTTCGCTGTGAATCTGGTCGTCGTACTTGTGCTCCCACTGCGCCCAATCGCGCAGCTTGTCCTGATCGTAGTAATTCACCCTCACCGCTTCCCACGTCCTGTGATACAGCTCGCGAGGAGTGACGACAGGATCGGTGGCGTAGTAGTTGAAGGCATTTAGCGCCAGTGTGAGAATCACAACCAGCGCCATCAAGCCACTAATCGCGGACCACTTGAACGTCCGCATCAGAATTTGTCGCCACCTTGGTGGCGACTGAGGGGCATTAGACATTGGTGTTACCTCATAGGTAAGAGGCACGTCCAACCAATGGAGGACGCGCCAAAATTACTTGGAAGAACTGATAGGTGGAAAACGGTCACTGCTACATGCACGAGCAACTGCAATGCACGAAGCGCATGAATGCGGCAGTAACCAGTTTCCGAAAAGAATTGCGCCGGATTGAAACCGACTTCACGACCGCGTTCACTCACTTGAGCCGCATGCCGTTGAGACAAGACGCAACCGTCTGTCTGATGATGTCACTCAACTCGCCTCGAATCAGGCGTGAAGAAACCAGAAGTGCCGGAGGGCAGGGTTATTCAGGAGCTTTGAAAGCTTGCCTCGAATTAGAAAAAGCGGAGAGTGGACATCTCAAGGTTATGAAACGCGGAAACTAGTAATCAAGCACAAAGCAAAGTTACTGATTCAAGAACCAAATAAATTACATATTTAGCTCAGCTCATACGAGCACTTTGAAACCCCGTAAATTCAGGGTTCCAAATCCGACAGATGTGATTCGCGTAGATAGCTCTTCTTGGCAATCCGACGTAAGAAAGCGTTCAAAACACGCAATTTGATTAGTTCGCTCCAAGGGAAGATCGCCCAACCGCGCTAACGGGCCAATCGCCAGGTTGGCTAGGCATCAGGTTCGATAGTCGGCAAACTCGTCTAAAATGAAACGCTACTCCCACGGAATTGACCGGCGGGCATACACCACAGCACCCCACAATCATGAACAATCTGCACGCAAATGCATTTCAACATCTGCGCAAACCACGCGTGAAATAGGCAACAGGTCGCGAATGAAAAGACAACTTTCGTTGATTGCCGCAGGATGGGGGTTTATCCTCGTCTTGCTTTTCATTTATACGGATCTTCAGATGCCGAAAGAAGTTTCGAATTCCGATTATCTGATGACCTATCACACTGCAGGCCAGCTCGTCCGCGAAGGAAACGCTCGCCAGCTCTACCCTCCGGCCGATGCAACTTCGTTTATCGACACTGATTTCGACAAAGCTGCGCATCGAATCCTTCCACTCCTGCCCGCTCGCGCCACTGCAGAATATATGTACATGCCGCTTATAGCCGGGCTTTTCGTACCCTTTAGCTTTCTGCCGCTGGGCTATTCGATTTTAGCCTGGCAAATTCTTTCTCTTATAGCCGTGGCGTATTCGGCGTTTCTAATCTCCTCGCATGCATCGCAAACCGATGAAGCAAGCAATCTGGACATCGCCGCCGGCTGGATATCACTGACGCTGATTCCGCTGGCGCTCTCCATTTGGATTGGGCAACTGAGCGTAATCTATGGGCTCTTGCCACTTGTGGGTGGGCTGTATTTTGTATTCAAGCGCAAAGATATGCTCGGTGGTTTGGTCTGGTCGCTGGCGGTATTGAAACCTCAATTCTTTATAGTTGCAGCAATGATGACCTTCGGTCTGGCAACCGCCCGCCGTTTCAAACCAATGATCGGTATCGCCTGCGGTATCATCGCAATAATCACCATAAACCTTGTTCTGTTTTCGCCTGACCTCTTTAGAGAATGGCTAACCACCCTCAAGCTGGCTGACGCTGTTTATTCCGACACAAAATTCGGCGTAAATACACAGCTGGCGACCAGCCTCCCACGCTCAATCATTCTTCTATTGCCGGTTGAGCAACATGCCGTTTTCAAACCACTTATTTATGCGCTTTATTCTCGGCGCTATAGGACTGTTTTTCGTCAGCAAATTGATCAGGTCACCTCTGCCTGATTCGCTGAAGCTATCATTGGCCGGCATCATATGCGTGTTCGCAACGCCTATGATAGTGCCGCATGTCTTCTTCTACGATTTCACTATTTTTGCAGCAGCGGGCTTTCTCGCCTGTGCATTCAAATGGCCGGAATATTTGGAATGGCGAATTCGCTCTCTTACTTACGTAACCTGGCTGGTCATCAACGCTTATGCAGTCATTCTGGTGACAAAAAAGACCTTCGCTATTCCTATTGTTTTTGTCTTGATCATGTTGGAACTGTATCGACGTGCAATTGTGATGGGCAATACGGCGCTTAAATACGGTTTGGAAACAGAATCAGGCACAGCAGCAGCAGCCGAAAGAAACGCGGACAAATAATGACTCAAGCGATTCCCAGAAACAATGCTCGCCAGGTAACGCGTTTTCTTTTGCACGACATCGTACAAAACACGCTAAACAGCCGACTGGCGGGGCTTTAAAAAAAAATTCGTGACTCCCTCGCACGAGGGGTATGCACTCTGCCGTGAACGCGTAAATTGAAATTAGCCAGAGGTCATTCGAAAGACCCCCCGCAAGATTTCGCCGCAAGATAGGGCGCGGGACTCATCTCTCGCGCTCATATCTAGCGAACCGACTGACTGGCGACCCGTATTAAGGGTTGGGATTGAAGAAAAAGGACTTTCGGAGATTGGCATTCTTGGATGCCGCGCGAGGTCGCCGAAATTCCAAAGACAACGCGCGTCACGAAGAGAGATGCCCACCTCGCTTCGTGGCCGCGTTTTATTTTTGAGTATGTGCGCCCATTTGTCGGCGATTTTGTCTCTCGAACCGACTATCATTGTTGTGTATCCTCAGAGCCCGTACACGCCGAGCCGTGCCCAACAACACCAATTCGACCGACAAAAGCAATTTATTGATTTTGCCTGACGGAGATCAGCCGCTGAAGGAGAAGTCAGAGGCATTTCTACCCGGTCACAAGCCGTTTTGGTCGCCCGAGGGCGTACTGGCTGCCGGTCTTGTCACTGCCATTATTCTTGTGGCCCTTGCGTCTGCTTCTGCCTATCACAATTCGTTCAAAGCAATCGAAGGTGAGCGCGCAGCCGAGCGATCACTTGAACTTCTAGCGACTCTCGAGTCTCTCTTTTTAGTCGTAAAAGACGTTCAAGCACAAGCCGTCGAGTATTTGAAAAGACCGAATGATGAAAATTTCGAGCACTATAAGCGCGCCACAAAACAACTAGCGCCGCACATGCGCAATACCAAGAATCTGAGCGATACAGACAACAGGAGAGCGCACCATATTTCGTATTTGGAATGGCTCATGTCCTCTCTAGAAAGGCATTACGACGCCGCGATCGCCAGCAGAGGAAAAGGAACTCTGGATGAAGAAGGGGCCAAAGACGCAGCGAAGAAAGGCTTCGCGATGGTCCAACAGATTCGCAACAGAGTCGTCTATATCGAACTAGAGCAGCAGAAGTTGGTGAAAAGTCGCGCCCTTAAATCAGAGAGCGACGCAAAATCGGCAGCAAACGTTTTCATCGCCCTGGCGGTTTTCCTGGCGGTTCTTTTTGGATTGCTGATGTTCATCATCCGCCGCCATATCCGCCTGGTGCAAGCGTCTGCCGAGTCCGCCAAACGAATCAGCCGCGAAATCGCGGAAAATGCTCCTGTCGGTATTATTCTTCTCGATGAGCAGTTGCAGATCGTCAACGCCAATCCGATGATTGCGGATTTTTTGCAAGTCAAAGGATTTGAGTTACGGGGCAAGAGCATAGGTACACTCTTGCCGGAGCTTGGCGAGGTAGGTTTGAAACCGACCGACAATTCCGCAGCGCCTAAAAAACGCACCGCGCTTAGTATCAAACGACCTTCCACAAAAGAAGAACACTTGTTTGATACAACCAGCTGGGCCGTGACAGAAGGCAGCGAACTAAAGGGCTTCATCCTCCTACTGCGAGACGTCACCGATGAAGTTCGCCTTTCCAGGCAGAAAGAGCTTTTACTTGAAACAATCGCGCACGATTTAAAAACACCGCTCATTGCCTGCAATTACACAGTGGAAGCTTTACTGTTTGAAGCTGAGAAGCAAAAGAATAAAGACGAAGAGATGCTCGAAGAAATCAGAGAGAGTATTGAAGACGTACTGACGATGGTTAAACAGCTTCTGGAATTCTCGCGCTATGACGATGGTGTGGAAGTTCTCAGTTTCGAAAACGTCGATCTCGCCCCGGCTATAAAAGAAAGTATCGATGTGGTTCGCCCACTTGCACAACACCACGACGTCGAGCTGGTCAACAATCTGAATGGAACAAATATCGCAGTCAGAGCGGATCGCACGGCGATCGTTCACCTGGTCTCGAATCTCTGCACCAATGCAGTTAAGATTTCGCCGGCGAACACGAAGGTTGTTGTCAGCGCCACAATAGACAAAAACTTCGTCAACGTCAGCGTCACGGATCAGGGCCCCGGGTTGACTGAAGAGGACAGGGATAAGATTTTCCGCCGCTTCGTGAAGGGTGAACGCACGCGCGCGAGTTACGGCAGCAGTGGGCTGGGTCTGTATCTATGCAATGAAATCGTGCGACTTCTAGGCGGCGAAATCGTCGTAGAAACAGAACTCGGAAAAGGCAGCTCCTTTATCGTCAAACTGCCTGTTCTGCAATAAAAAATTGTCGAGAGTCAGGATCAGTAGAAGTGGTCTAGCCAGCTCGCACAACCGCTACGCGGTCGGTACGCCGACCAGACCAGCAACAAATAGCGCCACCAGGGGCAATACCATACTACTCACTGTAGCAGCCGCATTGAAATAAAAATATTGTAGGGGCGGCATTCTTGCCGCCCGCCGATGTTTTCAAGTTTTTCCCGTTCAAAAGAGGAGCAGGAAATGCGCCAGCTACGGCGGGCGATGCATGGCATCGCCCCTACGCTTACTGAAACAACGTTCAGAGCCGACTGAACGTGTTCACGGGATACGCAAGGAGGAATCTACCGTAGCAGACTCCTCCTTGCGTCCCTCATCACTACCCTCGGCTCAGAGCTTTTACAGGGGCGCTCCTGCGCTCAGTGGCTCAGTGGCGTGCACTCAACGACTCTGTTTTCCAGACGCGGCAGCGGTCACCGTCCTCTCCCTGATGCGCTTCTGGAGTGCATCGAACTTCGCATCCGTCTGCTCTTTGATTCGAGCGAAAGCCTCATCGACACCGCTGAGCATGCGGTTAGCAATCTCGTCGAATTGACTTGATGCACGCTCCTCGATCTCGTCGAAGGCAGCGTTCACTTCGGCGAAAACCGATTGGACTTCAGCACTGCGATCGATCTCTTCCTGCGCGAAGCGAAGAAACATCCGATGGCTGACATCGCGTGCTGTCGACTGGTAGCGATACAAGCGATCCAAACCATCGAAGAGGGTCTCGGGAGTCGTGTGCAGCAGAACAAGGGAGTCAACGACGTCCGGTTTCTGATGCAGCAATTTCTCAGCCCAGCGGTTCGCAAGCAGCTCCGACATCTCCTGGGAGTACTCGGGCTCTGCCAGCTTGCCGCGGTCGAGAGGAATCACCACTTGCTGGAAATCCGGACCTTGCGGCTTGAGCAGCTGACGAGCGATGCTGCGCCGATACTTGCGATCATGCTCAAGCCTGCGCGCATCAATCTGAGGCAGAGAAGAAGTCCTCGGAATGCGAATAGTCGAGGAAAGCAATCCATGGCGCTGGATTGCCGACTGAAGTTTATTCCAACGCTTATCGTCAAGGCGAGAGGTCTCGAGGAGCTCGGCAAAACAAGGCACAAGCAGCGTGCACAGCGTCTTGCGGTAAGCGGTCTTAGCGGTCATTTTTCTTTCCTCACTCGTGTGTTTTCTTTCGTACTTAAAATTGAGGTGCTGTCGAATTCTGTGAGTTAGTTGCTGACGGACTGGCGGCAGTGACGATCAGTGCCGTTGCAGATCCCGCAGTCCACGGAGTTCCGCGACGACACAGCCCAGCAAAATGGACAGCTTGATACCAGCGAACAGCATGATGGACGTAGTGCAAAAAGCAGACATGGTTACTTCCTTTGTTTGCAGGCTGTTGAAGAACAAACCTGATCAGTTGACATGATTTTCTTCAGTTGTCGCTATCTCTGTAAACCCGCAGCTAGAGCCTCGCGAAGATGCGCAACGCTTGCACAAAACTTACAAAACGAGAAATCGCAAATCGAGTCCTTATGGCTCGGGGTCAGCGGGTTGGAAGGATTCTCGATTAGTAAAAGGATTGCAGTTTTGAGTGTCGGAGGTGCCAGTAGAAGCAGCAGAAGATAGCGCAGACATAATTACTCTGCGCTTCAACTTGAAGCAACCTGACAACAGACACTGAGCAAATACGGCGCGAAAACAGCCAAAGGTCTGCAGCAATCAGATTCTCCGCAAGACAACGGTGCGCATTTTGGGACTTGTAACTTTCCGGAAACTTGCACGGCTACTGGGTTTTCCAGTTGATTTTACTCAAAGTCAATTGGCGCCATTCGCGCACAAAACATGCTGGCATGCAGACCAGAACAACAACAGTTACAAAGAATCTTTCAACGAAATTGACCAGCCGCCTAAATGATTCCGGCTCTTAACGCTTTGATAGCCGCTTGAGTGCGATCGCTGACCGCCAGTTTTCCAAGAATGCTTTTGATGTGCGTCTTCACGGTCTCAATGCCAATACCCATTCGCGCAGCTATGTCAGAATTTGATAAACCATCCACCAACAGTTCCAACACCTCTACTTCGCGCTTCGAAAGCGGCTCATAGACGATCTGCTGTTCGGCGGGTAGTTTCTGAGAAATCAATGTAGAAGCTGTAGTCGGCAGCACCTTCAGCACTTTCGCTGCAATAACCGCATCCAACCAAAGGTCTCCGCCTTTGACTGTTTGAACGATCTGTGGAAACTTTCTGAAGTCGCTGTCTTTCAAACAATATCCATTTGCGCCGGCAGCCAAAGATGCGAAAATATCGCGCTCATTGTTGTGTGAAGTAAGCATGATTATCTTCGCCGACGGTTCCTTTTCGCGCATCATACGGCATGCTTCAATGCCGTCCATGACCGGCAAGCCAACGTCAAGCAAGACGACATCAGGCTTGAGCTTAACGCACATCTCAACTCCTTCTCGCCCATCGCAAGCCTCCCCAACAATCTCGATTGCTTTGTCGCTTTCAAGAAGCCTTCGCAACGATTTGCGCATGTGCGGATGGTCTTCAACCAGCAAGACCTTGACTTTTTCGTCCATTCAATTCGCTCAAGCAGGGAGAATTTCGTCGGGATACACTATCACATCGGAGCAATACTAACCTATTGCCCAAGTTGCCTTACTCAGAACCAACGAAAAGAAAACAGAGCAGATGAAGCGTCTGCTCTGTTCGATCGTTTAACCAGTTAGTTGAAAGTAAGCGTCGCCACTGCAGCGATTCAATCTAAGGTCCGCTGCCGCCGCCATATTCCATTAGCTTGTAGCGCGGTCCGGCTAACACCGAAAGAGGAGGAGGAGCGGCCAAAATCGGAATAACCTTTCTGAATCTGACATCGATAACCGAACCATTGGTAGTGTAGGTCGGTCGTTGGGCACCGCCTGCCGGTCCATTGGTGAAGCTCGTAATCGGAGCGGCAGGAAGAACTCCTTGGCCGAAATCATTGTTTGGTCCAATGACCCAGTTAGGCGTTGTAGGCGGATAAATGAGGGTGATCAACCCATAAGGTCCGAGAATGGCAATGCCCGTAGGCACAACACCGAGAAGACCACCGCTCCAGGGATTCCCCTGGATTCCAATCAGTCCTAAGATGCTCGCTCCGGTTGGCGTCCATGTGACAGTCCCACCATAGGTACCGCCTGTTCCACCAAGACCTGCCGCTAAAGCTGCAGCATAAACTGGGTTATCCAGGGGCTCTCCGCCATGTCTGCCACCATTCATGCGACCACGGACATTGGCTTGATCTCTAACGATAATGTCATACTTGACGGGTTCACTACTCGTAAAAGCGTCTTTCGAAACTGCAACGAACTGGTTTTCGCTGATAGACATGTAGGGCATCGGTTGAATGGTGAGTTGGCCGGTGCGAACTGTTCCATCAGAGTTGAAACCGAAAACATTGGCCTGCCCTTTATTGGCGGGAACCAAAGATGGAAATGGTGTGGAAACTGCCGCCTTGATCGAATTGATGTCGACCTTTGTGCCGCCGCGACGCAACCAATCGTAGAAAGAACTGCTCCAGATCATGCTCACAGGTGTGTTGCCGGAAGCGCCGCCGCCACCACCGCCGCCTCCACCTGCTGACCAGGTACTGGGCGTTAGCGTTCCTCCGCCACCAGGATAGTCACCGCCCAGAGGAGTAAGGATTTGAGTGTCTTTGGAAGGAGATAGAAATTGCGGCTCTATCCACAAGCTGCCGAGGCTGGCAATCTCAGGCGGTTTTCCGTCCGGAAAACTGATCGAGAGAATACCGGGTGCGGGCTTGGGATCGTAAACGTTGAACGGCTGCGCGCACGCTGCGGCCTTTTGAACGCCTTTGTGCACGTTTGTACCGTCGGTCGTGGAAATCATTTGATCGCCTTCGGCTCGAACAATCGAAGGGATTACGTAAGGAAGACCTGGAATGGTCTTGCTGAATTTGTTGTTGTCGACAATAGTTGCGCCTTCTGCGATTCCGGCGAAGACAAAGTCTTTGTCCCCGAACGGTATATTCGTATATGACTTGTAAAAGTTACCGATGCGCTGATCACCGCTGACACTGCTCAAGGTCTCTGGTTTTGGAATAGGAATGTTAGTACTGCCGCCGCCAACCACACAGCCGAGCTGCAGTTTGAGCGAACCTTCAACGAATTTGGAATTGGCAGTTTGTCTGATGACGTTTGCTTTATAGGCTTTGACAGCGGAGTCATACGGATCAACTATTGCTCCATCTCTGTCTCTCGGTTCCGACCCAGCGCCAGGAGCGCCGGAAACAGCATTTTCGAGAACATTGACGAGGCGATCTTTGGCAGTCATTGCATTGTTGTAGTCCCGGTCAATGAAATCCTTCATGACAGGATCATTCAATTGATCCGCAACTATCATGTCTAGGCGGATGGTGCCCAAAATTGTGTTGATGCCGTGAACAGGCATAAAGTATTTGTCGCCGGCAGCGGTGCTGGTACCGACTGGAGCGCCGTCAGACAGAGAAATGAACCCGAAATTCGGGTCTTCGACAACAATTCGGCTGAGATCTTTTGCTGCAGCCAGGGCGGCGCTTTCAATCGCGGTGCGCTGCTCGCTGTGCGATCCGAGAATGCGGACATAGCCCAGCATGAAGAGAATAACAGCGATTACCAGACCGGCGAGTATAGAAACTACCAGGACAATCATATTGCCCCGCTCGCGATCTCTATACCGAAGCTCTGTGCATTTACTCTGGCGTTTCATGGGTCGTCCCTTTCTAGTAAGCCAAGCCGGCGCTGGCCCTCCCGGCTAACACTATTAATAGGGCAATTCTGCCTGGAAAAATTCCCTCACGTGAGGGAACAGCGTAAATTCTCGAAAACGGTAGCTCACAGCGAATTCCTGCGCTATCGTAGCCCAGGCGGTCGTTTGCGGATATCCCATATGGAAAAATCACCAGTTTTTCTAACTTTTCCCCATAGATTGTTATATGCAGTTCCATACTCGAAATCGATAAGACGCTCTGTAGAATAGGCGAATCACGGAAACTGCGATAGGTTGGACATTACAAGCCCCAAGCTCAGACTCACTCAAGGAGAAGTCTCAAATGTTCTGCGACCGTGCAAAATTCAGCCCAAGAGTCAGAGACACTCTGCCAATGGCGCTTTTACTATCTGTTTTCTACATCCAACCAGCTTCAGCATACGTGGACCCCTCGACAGGCAGCTACATGCTGCAACTGGCAATGGGCTTTCTCTTCGGCGCGATGTTCACAGTGAAAGCACTGCTCAAACGCTTAAGCCTCAAACGAAGCGTGAGGCGGGACTAAAAATGACCATTTCTCAGCCGCTCTCATCCTCCTTCCGCGATCCCAATGGATTCGTTTTCGAAGAAGGAGGCAATCTCTATCGCAAAGTTCGCGTTTCTTACAGCGAGAATTTCAAACACCTTACTCAGTCAGGTCTGTATATAACTCTCGTCGGCAAAGGACTTCTCGTCCCTCATGAAGATTCCGATATTGAGGTCAATCGCACCGGCAGCACTTTCAAAATACTGAAACCGGCGAGAGTTCCCTTCATTTCGTATCCGTACGAATGGAGCTTCAGCCAATTGAAGTCCGCAGCGCTGGCGACTCTTCGCCTACAGAAAATTTCTCTTGAATACGGGATGACATTGAAAGACGCCAGCGCCTACAACATCCAATTCTTCGGAATCACTCCTTCGCTCATAGACACCCTGTCTTTCGAGATTTATGAACCTGGTAGTCCGTGGGTAGCTTATCGCCAATTCTGCCAACACTTCCTTGCACCACTGGCGCTCATGGCTTACGTAGACTTGCGCTTGAGCCGACTGACGCAAAGTCATATCGACGGCATACCGCTCGACCTCGCATGCAAACTGCTACCCAAGCGAGCAATGCTCAACGGTAATTTGCTGATGCACCTATTTCTGCATGCAAAACTGCAAAGCAAATACGAAGGCGCATCTACAAACGACAATTCGAAGAAGATGCCGAAACAAGCTCTGCTCGGGCTAATCGACTCACTGGAAGCAGCAATTCTCAGCATTCACTTACCGAAATGCCAATCGAATTGGTCAGAATATTATGACTGCAACAGCTATTCCGTGGAAACCGCGGAGAAGAAACTTTCGACCGTGCGAGACATGCTATTAAAGACTTCGCCCGAAACGGTCTTTGATTTCGGCGCTAACTGTGGGCGTTTCAGCAGAATCGCCGCAGAACTTGGAGCTATGACTATATCTCTGGACATGGACCCTCTGTGCGTGCAAAAAAACTATCTTGATGCCGCCAATCACAGCGACAACCGCATTCTGCCGCTGGTTATCGACTTGACCGCGCCTACTCCAAGTATTGGCTGGTCGAACAACGAACGCGCAAGTTTAATAGAGAGAGGTCCGTGCGATACGGGATTGGCTCTAGCCTTAGTGCATCACTTAGCGATCGCAAACAACGTGCCATTCGCACGAATTGCAGAATTCTTTTCTCTCGTTTGCAAAAACCTGATCATCGAATTCGTACCCAAGTCAGACGTCCAGGTAGAGCGACTTCTCTCGAGTCGCAAAGACGTGTTTTCTTCCTACAACGAAGAGAACTTCGAACGCGAGTTCGCCAACTTCTTCGAAATTGTCGAAAAGACGCCACTCGAAGAATCAGGCAGAGTGCTGTATTTAATGAACCGGCGTACGAAGTAAGAACTATTTCAGTGCATAGATCCAGTCCAAAAATTATAGTTATTAGACACCCAGATCACAAAAAATAAAAGCCGGATTTCATGCGGCTTGAGCTATCGTGTTTTTGATAGGGTTTTTGGACACCCAGGAGAAACAGAAAATTGCGTGTCGGAATCTATGTTCGCGTTTCCACTGCCGATCAGCAAACGCTGCCAATGCAGCTAGCTGCAATCAAGAAATACGTCAAAGCCCGCAAGTGGAAAATTGCGCTAGAAGTCGATGACATTGGCTCTGGCGCCGTCATTCGCAAGAAGCGCGAAGAGCTGATGAAGGCAGCAAGCCGGCGCGAAATTGATGCGATCGTTGTTTGGAAGCTCGATCGCTGGGGGCGTTCTCTACACGAGTTGGTAGCCACATTACAGGAGCTTGGAGAGCTTCAGGTTGGGGTTTGTTTCAATCACAGAGGCAATTGACCTTACCACTTCAACCGGCAGGGCACTGGCGGGCATGCTGGCGGTTTCTGCTGAACTCGAGCGCGAGAGGCTCAAGGAAAGAGTCAAAGCCGGCATTGTACAGGCTCGCAAAAAGGGCCGACCCCATGGGCGGCCTCAGACGGCTGCGCTTCAGGCAGACAAGGTGAGAAAACTGCATCAAAAAGGCTTACCAAAGGCTGAAATTGCCCACCGGCTAGGAATTGGAAGGACTTCGGTAATTCGGATTCTGTCAACGCAAACGAGCGTCCGGTAACCGATTTTATGTCTTAAGGAAAGGCGGAAAGCCTTTCCCGGTCTATTTTTCTGGCTTGCGGTTGTCAGTGTTAGATTTTTGATGAGTCAATGCGTGCCCCGAGCCGAGTTAGACAGACCGGTCTAATAACGGAGAACCAAAAAAGTAGTCTAGTCGAGAAAGTACCTAATTACGGAACAATTACCGACTTAGCCGGAGCGACGACACCGAATCCTTTCCAAACCCAACGAAAATTTTCTTCGCTACAAGACTAGAACTTGGTTTAGGGAGTGGTGAAGCATTTTTCAATTCTTTGGTCAGCTTTTGTTCTTCATTACGAGATAAGTCTGTTGAGAAAATTATTGGTTCTTTAACCTTGCCAGATGAGTCCACTGCAAAACAACAGCGAATATCTTTTAGATTATTGGGATGGGATTTTACAAACTGCTGAAGGTGAGAATAAGTGGTGCGGACCCACTTGCTTTCAATTGGGGATAATCCTTTTTCGTATTCAGCTTGATCAACAGGGTTTAGCATTGGAAAGGGTGGGACGCAATGCGATGAGCTGCGCTCTTTGATTGATTCTGCAAAAGCGCTTGATGAAAGGAAAGAAATTGCTATTGCGGACAGCCAAAATTTCTTCATATAGCCTCTCCTCAGTACATTAATTGAGCATAGCAGAAGAGGGAGGCACTTCGTGCCTCCCTCTAATAGCAAACAAAATACTCGAATTTAGCCGTCAGTCATGTGACGACTTATGTCCAAGTTTTGCTGGATACCAGGGTGCTATTGTCAAACAGCCTACAGTACCTGGAGGTACAGCGGTTCCATTTACGGCAGCAGCAGCCCAGCTTCGAGTGCATTGGAACCAATTGTTCTTGTTCACTCCATCGACTGCGTAAATGAAGTAATCGGCTCTGTTCGCCAATGTTTTCACGTACGCTTCGTAAGAGAATTGCTGCGCAAACAGCTCATCAGGGTTCGTATAGAAGTAAGCTGCCGATGTGCGCAGGATATAGCTGATGCGATACGGAGAGTTTCCGTTGGTAGGATCTTGCCATCGCGGGCTGACGACTCCGCCAGTGCAGAACGGCTGTCCATCTATCTGATCATTTACCCCAACAAGCGGGCCGGGCAATCCGTCATGGGGTGATGTCTGGCAGGGATCCCGCAAGTGCGATGCAGTCGCTGAGACACCCAAGAGATCATAGTCCAAGACTTGGAAATCATGGACTGTGTAATTTCCGAAATCAGCGTTTCCCGAATGATTCTTCAGATAGTCAGTTACGTGGCCGAACTCATGGCCAGCCGTCTCCTTAAGCTGCGTCCGATTCAAATTCGGGTAGGCTGGGGTGTGTTGGAAAACGTTCACATAGGCATTGCTGCCTGCGGTGTATGAATGTCCAGCTTCTTTCGGATCCTTCACGGTTCTACCAGTGAATTTCTTGAAGTCGTTGAGATTGCGCCACATGTAGATGTTTACTGGCGCAAGAGTTGTCTTGTCTTGCAACGTCAGAGCTACCTCAATTGCAGCCTTATCCTCAGTCGTTTCACCACCAGGGTGTGCGCAGTTCCAATAACCTTTAGGCCAAGTAGTGGTAGGAGTCACCTTGTAGAATTGGCAAGTAATGCCATGTTTCGTGACTTTAATGACACCGCCAGTACCCGTAGGTCCTGCGTGAGGATTTACTGTTCGAACAATGGCTGGTATTGAGGGTGCTTCTGCATAAACGTTGATTTTGGCTTCAGGATCGTCCATCGGCACCATGTCAGTTACAGAGAAGGTTCCGCCGAAGCCATTTTCTCCACCTCTAGCTTCGATTGCCAAAACCTGACTCAGATCCAAAGCACCGTTGCCTGTCAAATTCAGATCAATTTCTCCACCCGTGCCTGTGTCCATCGCGGTCGCCTGCATTTGGATTCCGACGATACCAATGTCTTTGGCAGTCAGTACGATATTGCCACCATCTCCGGATGCGGAACCGCTATTGGCCTTGAGCTGGGCATTATTCAAATCCAACATGGAATTTGAATTCGTTGTTATTGTGATGTTTCCTCCGTTACCGCTAGACCCAAGTGCAGACGCATCAATGACTGTAGAGGAATCGCCAAGTTTAGCCTTCTCAGCTGAGATTACGATATTGCCTCCATTACCACCAGCTCCGCCACCAGCCAAGAGATTCAGCACGGTTCCATCGTTTCCTTTGATGCCATCAGCAAGGATGTTAATGTCACCTGCGGTGCCATCAGGGTTGTCGGTAATGAGCGAAATGGCTTGGCCTGCGAAAATGAGAGTGTTTGCTCCAGATGCTGCGCCAGGATAGTCGATGTTGATTTGTGATTCCTGGCCGGTTGCGAAAATCTCGGTGGTTCCGTTGTTGAACTTAAGCGGCTTGGCTGTTATTTCGACCTTCGCTTGATCGCTCTTCGCTTTGACCGTGAGATTTCCGGCCCCAGCAACAAGCACCTCGTCTTCCGTCGCGTTGACCCCGAACTTGTCCACGAAGACGGGCAGACCAGGGAAGTTATCTTGCGGATCGAGCGTAACACTGCCTTTCGGAACAACTCTCACAGATGTCTCTGCTTTACTGTTCACCTCGATAGTCAAGGCACCGGCAAGCGTCAGCTTGCTTGTTGCCAGAACAACCTTGGCGGGCTTCTCAGCCGCATCTGCAAGCGTGTCCTTTGCAGAAATTGTTGCACCTGTGGAGCGAATTTCGTCACCCACCAGCAGAACCTGGCCAGCCGGTGCACTGCTTGTACCGTCAAGCACGATATTGCCTTTTACTGTCACCTGTCCGGTTCCAGCATATGCAATCAGAGACGGTGTACCGTCATGCTCGCTAGTCACATGGAGTTTGGCACCATCTATGACGATATCGCCGCTTGGGCCATTCGTCAGAAAAATTGCGCCTGTCTTTTGTGTCAGACCTTCTCCAAGGTCAGTCGTACCCTTCACCATTATGCTAGCTGCACCGTTCGTGCCGCCACCAATCTTGAGCGGCGAAGCGTCTTCTTTGCCAACATTGGCATGAATGCGAACGTCGTGTGTGCCGAGAGGCACTTCTGCTTCGTTTGGCAGAAGCTCGATGTTGCCAGCATCAATATTGCCGGTTGCGGCCAGATTGATGAAGCGGTGCGCAGTCAGTTTGCCGGTCTTGATGGTAAATTCGCCAGGATCGTGAGGCTGCGCCAGCGGTAGCACTGCACCACCGGTCAATGCACCGCCAGCTTCGCTAAACTGAATGTGACCACCGTTTATGTCGATGTATGTCCCTGCTTCAATTGCAAGCGTCGTAATGCTGCCAATTGTTGCTTCATCGTTCGCGAATGCCTGAAGCGTAACTGCATCGCTTGTTATCTTTGAGCTGACATTAATCGTCGGTGCGACCAAGGAGACGTTGCCATAGTTGGGATCAGCTGGGTTTGCATCCGCTTTGATTGGGCCCGTTACTGTGATTGACTTAGACGCAAAAAGTGAGATAGCTGCTTGGTCAGGCATGCCATCCTTAACGGCATGAAGCTCCCCATTTATTTCAATCTCGCGCGAGGTCATGATGATGCTTTTCGCCTTCACCTCGCCTGAAATTACAATTTTTCCAGACATTGGAAAGTCGCCTTGTGCAGGCTCTAGGGGCTGACCAGGCAGACTCATCGAAGCAGCCATATTGTTGCAATCGTTTCCCTGTCCGTTGCTAATTCCGCACGGTAGAATGACTTCGCCATCGTGGGGGCGCGCAAAATGGGCCCCTGTTAGAATCGCGATGTTACCTTCATCTTGTGTAGCGCTGCCCGTCGCATCAATGCCACCGCTGACAATTACGTCACCGGAAGCAATTATCAAAAGGTCATGGCCCCCGCTCGGCGCAATCGGAGTCGTTATGTCACCACCGGTGTTGTAGATGAGCGGGTCACCATCGAGCTTTTGCTTGACGACATTGAGGTTTCCCTCACGCACGCCCATGCTCAAGTGCTCAGCCTCTAGCTCTACTTTTCCATCAATGCGATTGGCATTGATGATCAGCCAGCCCTTGGTCTTCGGGCGGAACCATTCAGAATAGAACCGGCCTCCTCGAATTTCGAGTCTGTCGGTTCCACGCACGTTGATTGTTTCAGGCGCATTGTAGTCGCCAGTGCCACCAAGGATTGAGGCGTTAATCGTTAGTGAAGGAACTTCTGAGACAATCCGGCCCTCGTTGACAAACTTAGCAGCGCTAAGGACTGCTTCTACTTGCGCAGGATTGGACGATTTGATGATGATCGTCCCTTTGTTGGTGAGGGTGCCGTCGAATTTGATTTCACCTTTGGCGGCGTCAAATTCTTGGGTAGCTCCGGCGGGAATCGTGACGTCATTCTGAACTGCTTGCGCAGTTTGAATGACTGGTTGTGCGGTGCTTTGTTGGGCAAATGCTGGCGCGCTCAAAAAGAGCGTGCAAAACATCAGCCCTATGAGTGTTCGTTTACTCATAGTTTCTCCGTTGTTGTTTCGGTGAAGCGAAAGAGCGGAGGCTATTTCGCTGTTTATTGTCCGAAAGACGCCTTTACGGTTTCAATGGCGCAACCGAGGGCAGCGCACCGAAGACCTGTTGCCAAATCTCTCTGACTTTTGGGTCCGAAAGTTCTTTGGCCAGATCCGCCTGGTTCTTTGTTACGTCAGCTTCTGCCAGCTTCATTGCAGTCGAGATAGCCAATGTGGTCAGCTTCTCAACCTGGTCGGCAGAAAAGTTCTGATTAACAGACTGCTCGCAGATACGGTATAAAGCTTCCCTTAGAAAGCGAATGCTCACCTGGGTCTTGGACAGCTGAACCACTGCCGTTTTGAATTCAGCTTCAGCTTTTGCATCAATATTGGCGTTGCCATTTGTCTTTGCTTCAGCCAGGATTTTGGTCACCGTCTCCAACGCCACATCAGGCGAGGGCTCAGCGCAGAACTGATAGCCGCCACTTGATTTTGGAATGATGATTACGCCACGCCTGGAGGCATCCATGTCTATGAATGTTGGTTGACTGCTCGCTACGGTATGTACGGACGTCGACGGCTGCAATGCGGCGCAGCCCGATAAAAGAAGCACTCCGGATAGGAACGCAAATAAGTGTCGTTTCATAAGGTCTTCCTGAATCAGCAGAAAAAGGAACTGCTGAAAAACCCGAATCCAAGGGCATATCCGTTGAAGTGGCGTCTACCACTGCGATGCAAGGCCGCAGGTAAGTTGCCGTTTGTTCTTTTTCAATTTGCGCTCAGCGCAGGGATTCGACTCGGATGTATGCCAGCGATTCGGAGCCGTCACCCTACCGAATTCGCGGTACGCCTCCATACAGAATTGAGCGCTGGGCGCAATGTTTCACGAAACGTAACCATGTAAACTCGTGAGCAACATTCAACGGAGGCCGGTTGCCAAGCAGGTCAAAATTATTGTAGTCAAAGAGTCACGGGAATAATGCAGAAAAATTGAATTGTTGCGCGAAGCTCGCGCGGCAGTGACAATCCCTTACAATCCTTTCCTATTGTCACATTGCAGCCACAAGGCATCGACACTCTTCTGTGTTCGCACCTTTTAGCGTTTCCAAGATACAGTAAAGAGCTAGAAATCCAGGCGGTTTCGAGCCCAGTGTCACATACCGAATATTATGTTTCATGCCACCATATCCAGTGCCAAAGCAGTAAAACCTCTGCACCAATATCATTTCAGTCCATCGCCAATTTGTTGCTAGGGGTCCCCACCACTGTACCCTCGTTGTCATTTATACCAAAGCCATAATTCGGGGCAGGTTAGAATGCCGATTTCGTCCTCTTTGCTGATCTATCCACAAGAGTGAATACAAGAAAAGTCACTCAGTTCCAAGATTTGCTCAAGCGGTCAATGCAGTTCTGAAACTGGCGCCAATCCTCCGGTGGAATGGCAATATAGGATTCATCCTTTTGCATTGGCACGTTTGCCCCGAATAGGTCATTTAACACAACACGAAAGGTGTTGACTGGCGTGATTGTTTGATAAAGCTTGGCTTTCAATGAATCCGGCACACGGTATGCGTTCAAGATTCGCATTCTTTCTTGCGTAAACAAACTGGCGTTGTGCCAGTCGGTGCAAGCAGAGCCATGATCGCTTTGCAAGATTACAATTGATTCCCCATCTCCTGCACAGCATATCGTGTTGAGCAATTCCTTCAGATTCTTCTCGGCAAACTTCAACTGCCCAACGTAAGGCTCTTTGACGTAAGGCGCTGAGAGAAGTTGTTTCGTAAGCGGTCTCTGCCGCCCATACTCGTCAAAAATGAATGGCGGGTGAGTCAAGAGGCAATGTATCAAGACGAACTTGGGACCAGGTAAAGCCGCAATTTCAGCCGCTCTACGAATTGGTGCCGTGCGCACATTTGCATATTCATTCTCAACTGTATGCAAAAACGGTTCTAGCGCACCTAGCATGGTCAAATGCAAAAGAGACATATTAAAGCCTGTTCCCCAGCCGGACCTGACGTTCACATCAGCCTGTTCAATGTAGTCTGTGGGACAGAATCCGGAGCAAACATTGACTATGCGATAGCCGGCGCGCTTGAAGAGCTTCATAACTTTGTTGTCTCGAAGCAGGCGTAGAGGCACATTAGAGTTGACGTTACCCCTTCCCAATGACTCAAGCACAGGAGACAGCAACCCCATATTGAGCGAAGAAGTGACACTAAATACAGTGCGGTCATGATTGCTGCAGCTGTTGTGAGCCACATAAAAGTCATTCTGTTCCAAGTATTCAACAAAATTGGAATTGTCATAGCCAAGGATGTTTTTCAAAGTGGCAGGATTTGCGAACCCATCAATAACAACGTAGTAGACATCCGGCTTGGCAGTGTTTTTTCCAACGACAAGCTTTTCCGTCGCGGGGAAATATCTCTCACCCAACTCCTTAGCAACAACGCTTGAGTGGCTTTCAGATTTCGCGATAGTAAAGACGTTAAAGCAACAAAGGGCTGCAGCGATTACCACCGCCGGCAGCACTAACGGCTCGAAATTTATCGAAAGGGTTTTCTTGCCGATATGTATCTCTCCGAGCGCTGCGACAACTATCGCTGCGGACAAGAGGACGAAGTAGCCGCTGAAAACCGCCACATCTGGAATCGGCACGGGGAACAGCTTGGCAGGGAAGGTCAAAGCCTCTGAAAATGGCAGATAGAAGAAGTTTGCCAGAGAAAAGAGAGAGACAATAAATGCTGCTCTGGCCGCGTCCATCTTAAATAGGAATAGTAGCGTCCACAAAGATAGATTCAACAAACCCACGAAGAAAAGAGGCTCGGAGAGCTGCTCAGGTGAGTAGTCGCCTAAAGTTATTGTGTATACCAAAAGCACCGGCCACAAACCGTACAACACGGACTGCAATGCGGCTGCAGCAGTGAATATGGAGCTTTGAGATTTTGGTAAATCCATCAGCGGTATTATTGCAGAAAAGCTGGTTTACCTAGCGGGCGAATCGCTCCACTGCAGTTTTGATTTCACGATTTTCCGGATCCTGAGTCAATGCAGTTTTCAATTCGGATTCGCCTTCCTTACGCAATCCGAGCTTCTCGATAAGAAGCATACCGAGTCGGAAGTGCGCTTGTGAATCGCTGAGGTTAGCCTCCAGAGCTTGTCTCAGAAGTTGCTCCGCGGACTTGAACTGCTTATAGTGCGAGATCTGGATATACGCAAGCGCTGTTTTGTAGCTCGATTCTTTTGGATTCAAATCAATCGCGGCACGCAACAGTTTGTTTGCTTGCTCAATATCCTTGCCTTGCGCTATGAGCATTTGAGCATAGTGATAAAGCGGCTGACTGGCTTTCGGATCAGCAGCAATGGACTTCTCGAATGCCGACTTTGCCTCACTGTGCCTGTTCATACGCGTAGAGAGCAGAACACCGTAAACGTCATAGGCTTCAGCGTAGTTTGGATTGATCGCCAGAGCTTTTTTGATTTCAGCCTCAGCGGCCGGATAGTTCTTATACAACTCCATTTGAATTCGTCCAAGACCCAGATACGCCTTCGCGTTGCGTTGATTGATCTTGATTGCTTCTTTCAGTTGGTCGTAGGATTTGTCGTAAATGTGCTTTTGATCGATCAGTAAATACGCGTAGCCAACCCGAGCGGAATCGAGCGAGGGATCAAGTTGAATAGCTTCGCGATACTCCTTTTCTGCCTCTTCGACGCGGTTTGTTTTGAGAGCAAGAAACTCCGCCAGCTTGAAGTGAGCAAGCCCAGATTTTGGGGAAAGCTCAATCCCCTTGCGAAACTCGCCTTCGCTAGCATGCAATTCTTCCGGATTGTCCGAAAGCATCTCGGCAAGCTCGGAGTGCAATCTCGAATTGGCCGGGTCAAGTTCAATTGCTTTGCGCAATTCTTTGGTGCCCGCGACCTTATTACCTTTCAAATAGAACAATAGATAGCCAAGCGACATGCGCGCCTGCCAATCTTCCGAGTCCGCTTCCAATGCTCGCTTGAATAGCTTTTCAGCTTCATCGGTCTTTTTCGGATCATTTTGCAGCAGCAAGCCAAGATTGACCATCGCTCTCGCATTTAGAGGATCAAGCTCAAGCGCCTTGCGATAATTCTGCTCCGCTTCATCAATGCGTTGAAGGTCGTTCTGATTGATAAATCCGAGCCAGTTGTATGCCATGGCATTACCGGGATCCAGGCTGAGAGCCAAACGCACTTGGCGAAGAGCTTCATCCTTATTGCCCATACGCAAATTAGCACGGCCAAGTCTGAAGTGCGCTTCAGATGAATTCTCCGAGTTGAGCACAGCCTTCTTAGCCGATTCCAACGCTTCAGCGTAACGCCCTTGCTCGTCAAGGATGTCCGTTGCCTGCATGAATGCTTCAATCGAACTCGGATTTATCTTCTGCGCTGCCTGCAATTCATGGATTGCATCCCAGCTCTTGCGTGCATTTCTAAAGTTGTAGGCATTGCGCATTCTTTGCCCGTAGTCGGAAAGATCTACCGCTGCACCGCCGCGACTGCCATCAGTGAGACCAGACGTACTGCCGGTTTCCGGTGCTGCGAACGCAACCACGGGCGCTTGCCGGTTTACTGCAGGCATCGCTCCTAGAGCAAGACCTTTTGCATTAACGGCTCCGCCCATGACCGGTGTTTGAACTGCACCCTTGTCCCTCAAAACTGCCGATTGCACACGGTCTTTCATACTATTAAAGGCACGCTCGAGATCGTTTCCAACACTAGGATCACGCAAAGATTCCAACAAGTACTTTGTGAAATAGCTGTTCTTAACTTCGTCAGCTTCCCACGACTGCTGATCTGCAGAACTCGAGGAGATAACAACACTGCCTGACGAAGACGCTAGCGCCTCGGTGTCTACGTTCCTTCGGAAAATTCCTTTATGCGAGCCCTCTGTGCCGGCGCCGCTATAGCAAGTGTCAAGAACCAGAACCACGCGATTGGTGTGCACGCGTTCCTTCACCGTGCGCAGCAACTGGCGCATCTCGATGCCTGTAGCGAAAAGCTTGTTCACCCGGGAATCGCTGGCGATGACATAGTTGACGCCGCGAATGTCGGCACCGGCTGGAGAGCCGTGAGTAGAAAGGTAAATGACTACAAGGTCGCCGGGAGCAGCTCCGTGCGGAAGGAAGGAGTCACCGATTACATCCATGATATTGACCTTGCTCGCATCCTCATTGAGGAGAAGCTTGACGTGGTCCTTCGCAAAGTGCCCATGATTCGGGTCGGTCAGATAGTCATAGAAGTCTTGAGCGTCTTTGGCGGAATATTTG
>DTSE01000450.1 GCA_012965515.1 Candidatus Melainabacteria bacterium
ATCGCCTGAATCATTTCCAGTAGTACCTGTCTCCAATATTAAAAATTATTGCAACATTAACAACTCTTGCTTTGGGTTCAACTGCTGATTATTGATGGCATCTTTGTTCGCCTTCATGAAATCGTATAGGCGCTCAGTCGGACTCTTCAGTTGATCAGACACACCCATGAGGTCTCGAACGCGAGCAGGATTGAACTTGCCGTCAGGCGAGCCGTCTGTGAGAAATTTTGTCAGTCGATCTGCTTTAGAAGGATCAAGGCCTTTAAAGATATCGTCTATCCTTTGTCCTTTGGTTTGCTCGAGGCGCTTCATCGCATCAGCGAGAAATTCGCGCGTAGCCTTATCGTTTAAGTCGAAACCAGGAATGCCCTTCTGGTTCGGCCCGCCTTTGAGCGCATCAAGTGCGCGGTTGGCTTGATCGCCGCCGTCCTGACGTCCGCGCATTGTCAGATCGGCACCCTTGCCATCGCGATCTCGCGCATCCTGCCAGCGCTGCTGCAATTGAGCCAGAGCTTCGGGATTGTTCTTGAGTTTGTTTTCCAAGCCTGGAGGAAACGGTTGATCTTTTGGTTGTCGCGACAGTTCCTGCAATTTGGCCAATTCGAACTGACGTTGGCCAAAATCACTGCCTGGTCTTTCGCCGCCTTTAAATGGATCACGTCCATCGGGGCGGCCATCGGGGCGGCCATCGGGGCGGCCATCAGGACGTCCATCTGGGCGGCCGTCAGGACGTCCATCACGTCCAGGGAGCGCCACATGTTCAACATTGCCTTTAAGTACATCCGGAATGCTCTTCGGAACGCGATCGCCCCGATCTCCGCCCTCGCCCTGATTGCCAGGCTTGAATTCCGTTTTTACTTCTCTCGTCTCAGTTTTAGGCGCAAGGCGAGCTTGCACTTGCTCTCCCGATAAAGCACCGGGGTTATCTTTCAAAGCATTTCGAACGTAGCTTGCGCCCTGGTCACCGAACTCTCTTCGAAGATCTCTAATTGCTTCGCGTTTCACATCACCATTGTTTTCGGTTAAAGATTTTGCATAGGCAGCAGCAGCGGCTCGCTGACCATCAGTCAATTGTTGCCCGGGCTGGAACGTCGTCTCAGGACGGTGAACGCTATCGCGATCTTTCGCCGGTTTCACCTCGGCAACTACAGGTTGCTCGGTGGCACCACCAGTCTTACGCTCGGGCACGACTGCAGTAACAGGGCGTTCGCCTCCTGTTGTGCTGCCAGGGGGCGTCTCCAATCCATGCGCTTTACGCTGGTCTCTCCAGAAATTGTCTCTCTGGTTTGCCGGTAACGCAGCCGCCTGATCTGCCAACTCTCGCATCTGAGTCCGTCCGACCTTACCTTCCAGCTCGTCTTTCTGCGCTCCTGTCACACGTTGAACTGGCTGAGGCTCCCCCTCAGTGCGCTGACGCTTGTTACCAGGCAAGGTCGACTGATCAGTTGTAGCCTCGGGCACGACGCGCCGGTTGGTAGTACCGGCAGGTTGATCTGTAACAGCGTCTCCTTGCGTTCTTCTTCCAGTCGTCTGCGCCGGCGGATCGCCACCATTTACTTGGCGAGTTGGTTGCAGACTGATTTCCGGTGGTCTCACACCATCTTTAGGTATGCCGACCAGGCGCTGCGGCTCACCTTCGCGGCGAGGTGGATCGATGCGATATTGATGACCTTCACTGGAGTAGCCGAAAACTTGGTTACCTTTCACGACGGTGTTTAACTTCACTTGAGTTCCGTCAGCCTGCGTAAAAGTCTTTTCTGTTACTTGACCCGGACTACGGTCGTTCAACTGAATAGTCTTTGGTCTTTCATCGAGTTGAGCGCGAAACTGGTCATGAGCCTCAAGTGGCTGCCCACCACCAGGAACGTCACCGCCGGGATTCTGCTCGAGCGCGGTCGGAGTTTTAATCCGTGTATCGTTATCTTCGACCGGTGGAGTCGTTTGGCGCGGCAACTGATTCATTCAGCATTCCCTCAGCTAAGAGATAAGGACGTCGTGGACTCCATCCTTGCGGTATAAGGCTAGGTCGATCTGTTGCTAGCTTAGTAAATCGGACAGCGGACGCATCCGGCAGAAGGCCGGGCGCCTTAATAATAAGTCTCCATAAATAGGTTGTCAACAATTCGACATAACCGCCCACATTTAATCTTCGCCGGTGTCTAGGGTCGCCATTGTCAAGGATAGATATCAACAAGGCTGGTTCGAATTTCTAGGCAGGCAATGCACCCAATGATTACTACGTTCATTGTTGTCGGCATTTTTACCGACAGTTTTGCTCGTTTTTCATATCTAGAAGCCGAATTGACGTTACTCCAACACCCGGGAAAACGCTAAATGGATTCTGTCCTTTCAAGCAATCAAAACGAGCAGATAGTCGCTAAAAACGGCCAAGGCGCTCCTGAAACCGAAGACAATGAAATCGATGTTGATTTTGACGAAAATCACCAGCGCTTGTTGTTTGGCGGGTCGAGCGCTTCAACGCCTGAAGCATCCTCAGAAAGCACTATTGCAGCCGTTTCCAAACCAGGACAGCCGGTTCAACGCGCGCGCGAATCTACAGATGATCTCAATCTGGTAGCGATTTCCGCGCTTCCTGCCAATGGCGTCAAAGGTGACGCAAAGCCAAATACGCCTACCACAACCTACGAACCCAGCGTCTCCAATCCCTTACCTGTGCTGGCTAAAACTGGTGTTGCCTCCACCGTCAGCTTGCAAACACCGAATTCGGACAATGCCATTCCGGCCGGACGTCGCTCCGGCGCATCGGACAAGATTGCTGTTCAGCTTGCAGCTGACGCAACGCCCAAACCAATGATTACGCAGGAAGTACGACTGGACCAACTAGACAGCGAAACCAAGCACAGAATTGTCACAGCCAGCGTCAACAGCTTGTATGAACGCCTTGGACAGCCCGTTCCTACCGGAGCAGGAGATGATAACGCGCGCCCTATCGTTTCACTAGCGACAACTAGAAGGTCAGCAGGGACCGGCGACGTACAAGTTTTCAGCTCTACGCCTGCAGCAAATGTTCCAGCAACCAATCGCTCAGAGTCTCGACCAGTCGCAGAACCGCTGACAGGAACAAGAAATTCTGCCGAACTGATGCTACCAGGCAAACCAGCAGCAGATGTCAAACAAGAAGTTGTACACCCGCCCGTGACAAGAGGATCAGGTGACCTGCGTGTCGTAAACGGCACCATTCTGCCTGCTCAGTTGGCGGAAACATTCAACACTACAGGTGGTGCAAAGACAAGAGTTGAAGCACCAACTGACGTCACCACACCTGGTGCACGTGTGAGAACACCAGCTGAGCCAACCATTGATTCTAATGCAAACGTTCCTGTCAAAAGAACAACTGATTCCTTTAGCCCAGAGACGATGAGTTTGCCTCGCGCAAACGGAAAGTCAACAACTGATGGACCTCTTACTGGTACGCTTTCAGTCGAAACTCCAACAAACGGCACGCGCCCCAGAAGCAGTTCAGAATTAACAGTAACTCCGGACAATGGAACGACTCTGCCACGAGTGACAGGCAAACAGGTCTTTGAAAACACCGGCACACAGTTGCCACCAGGAACGATCGCAGGCGACATGCTCGGCATCAACAGAGCTCCTTCCGCCAATCGCGCTTTCATTCCGGAGCAGCCGCTAGCTAATCCAAAATTCCCAGTCCCCACCGAACAGCCTATCAAGAGAGCAGGCTCGCTCGACACGTACCCAAGCGTTCCTACTCCTGCAGCTCCGGAACTTGTTGTATTGCGCACACCGCGCGCGCCTGGAGATCCGGCCGAAGTACCGGGAAGCACAGGGACAAGAATGGGTGATGTGATAAGAACCGTCACCAACGGTCCGGTCATCCCTTCGCCAACAGTCCCAGCCGACAGACATAATGGCGACAAGACCCTTCCTGTAATCAAGCCTGCCGGTTCACTTCAAGAGATCGCACCAGCACAGACCACTACCATTGGTGGCAAAGAAATTACCACAGCGGGAATTCCAACTAATCCTCTAAAAGATGTCCGCCAAAATGCAATTGACTTGCTGCAAACAAGCACTGAGCAAGTAGCTTCGATTGCCACTACAGTGAACAGAAATGGTGCCAAGGTCAGCGATGTTCCGTCGTTGCCGACAAGACCAGACGGACTGCCGCCTACGCAACCGGTAGGTCGCATCGAGGTCATCGGTGGAACAGTCACGATTACCACTCCTAAGCCCGCAACAGACGTCAACGCAGTATCTCCGAGTCCCGCGCCGGCAGTCATTCGAAACGACGGCACCATTAAGGTTGCCGACGTTCCTAGAAGTGGTACTACCACTGATACCGGTAGTTCAATTGGAACCACTGCCGCTAAGTCTGTTTCCAACAACGGAGACCCCATTCAGCAGCCTAGAGTCACTGACGGTATATTGCCGCGCACAGACAATCAGGCAACCGGCTTACGCAATGACGGTCAAACAGTTCTTCCACTCAGTCATGGAAATCGCCATGGCGAAGTGTTGCCGCCGACGAAGACTCCCGATGGATTGCCTGTGGACAAGACCGGCAGACCGATAGAAGCCGGTAACGTAACTGACAGAAACGGCGTCAAAATCGCAGACACATCAGTTCCAGGCAACTCCGCAATTCCTGGCAGCATCATTGCTGGCGCTGATAAAGGCTTGCCGAGAGCTACCGAGCCTACAGTAGCAGGCGACAAGACTGTGCCGAAGAATGTGGATGGTCGCCCGGTCGAAACTGGTCGCAATGGCGAAGTGCTTCCACGTGGTGGCGAAACCCTTCCACGCGGTGGCGAAACTATTCCACGCAATGGTGAAACTCTTCCACGCAGTGGCGAATCCGTTCGCACTGCTGATGGTGGCACAAGAGTCACAGGTGATTCCGTCCCTCGCAAAGACGATGCTTCATTGAAGGGCGCTGAAACTGCAATCAAAGGAAGCGAAAGCGTCGCAAGAGCCAGCGAGACAGGCGTGAAAGTTTCCGACTCACTTGGCAGAGTGGTAGAACCTGCTGCTAAAATTTCCGAATCAGCCTCCAAAGCAATTGATGCTCCTGTCAAGGTTGCCGACAACGCGAAGGTTTCGGACAAGGTCGAAGTCGCTGCAAAATCGGCAGATGCGCAAGGCAAGACAGCTGGCGAAGTGGCTACAGTCGGCAAGTCTGTTGAACTGGCAGGCAAGATAGTCAACGAAGTAGCGCTCGGTCAGAAGATTCAAGATGTAAACGCCAAAGGCATTTCCGATGTCTCACTAAAGAGCAATGACGCTGTTCGCGGCACGGATGCAAACATAAAGGCGCAGGATCTCATCGCAAATAACGCTCAAGTCGGCGACAGAAATGTACGGCTTTCTGATGCCATTGTCAGAGCTGCAGAACTAGCAATCATCAAGGGTTCCGAACACAATCAGCAAGTAAAGCTCGATGGTAGTGTTAGAGTTTCCGACCAAAGCATTCAAAGCAATCAAGTTGCCAATCAAATGAATGCATTGGGCAATCAAATGAACGCCAACGCTCAACAAGGCAAAATCGATGCTGTTCGCAACGATGCAAATGCCATTGTTCGTGGCGATCAAAATCAAATCGCACAAAACCAACTCGGCATTCATAATCAAATTGCACAGCACAATGTGATCGGCAGAAACAGCGATCAAATCGCGGCTCCGGCTGCAAAACAATCGCCTGATTGCCCGGTTCCCGGTCAAAGAAATGTCGACGTCAAAATCGATCAAGTGGTAGCCGACATCCTCAACCATGTCCGCAACAACAAAGATCAGCATGGTGGAGCGAAGATCATCAGTTCTCTCGACCAAGCTAACAACGCTGCAAATCAACAGCATGATCCAAAGGCACTTCTCGATGCGGCTGCCGTGCGTCGAATTTTGGATGGACAGGGCATCACGCTCAGTCCTTCAGCACTCAATACACTCATGGAGGGAATCAAGCCGACAGGCGAACAAGCAATTGACTACGCGCTGCCGAGCATCGGGTCGCTCAACCTCAGCCAAATCATCAGCCTGGGCGAGCGTTTACAAGAAGCAGTGTCGGGCGCAGGTAATGAAACCTCCGAACCGCAACCAAAAACCCAGCTTCAACAACACAGAACCAAATACCTCGTCAAAGAAGGAGACACGCTCGAATCGATCGCGCAAGAAAAACTCGGCGATGCGCGACTCGTACAATTGCTTATCACAATCAACCGCGCTCTGGTCAACTACAGACTGGAAGGCGAGAAGAAAGTTGCTTACGTTGTGCCGAATCAATATATGTGGTTGCCGACGGACCACGAATTGGAGGTTCACAAACGGAACTTCTTCGGCAAACAAGGAAGAGATGGCTCGGTTGCCCTGGCTATCAACTCCAAGCAAAACACACCAATCATTCCACCAGTCAGCTTCGACCACACCAAAGAAGTTTCGGCAGAAGTCTCTCAAAGCATGCAAGATTTCCGTCCGGCTTCCAGCGCTTCCAATCCGCTTTCAGGCAATCGCATGTCTGCCGGTTACGAAGTAAAGAAAATGGTTCCTCAAGCTGGTTCGATAAGCAGCTCTAACAGCGGTTCTACTAGTGATTCCGGAAGCATCAGCGGCAGCGGCAAGATGGCAGGCAATCTGGACAGATTGCGCCACGCTGGTGACAGAAGAAGCATCAAACTTGATGAAATTGAATACGCTTCGACTCAAGTAAGCCACCGTCAGTGCTACCAAGTGCGCGAAGGCGAATCGTTGATGTCGATTGCAGCATCTCTCGAATCTATGGGCCACATCAGCATGTGGAAACTGCTTGCAAAAATCAACGGTTTCCAAATTGAAGAAGGTGGTCTCGGCAAGCCAGTTGAAAATCTGCATGCCGGTCAATTCATAGTTCTTCCCACCACGGAGGAACTCTCTGAATACAAGCTTTTGGAAAAGTTGACCACAACATCGAAGTCGGCATCCTCGAATGCAAGCGTTGCAGAAAATGCTTTCTCATGTGTTCAACATCAAAAGCAAATCGCTACTCCACCTCCGCCGGCGCTTGTAGCATTGGCACAAGGTGTAGGCGGTTTGACCACAGTGCAAAAACTTTCGTCTTACACGCGTCTCGTTCTCAACGATCTTCCACAATTGGAAAACTGCTTCAGCATCACCGTTGAAGCGCGTTGGAACGGACAGTGGAAGCCGATGGCATCTTATGAATGCCGTCACGGTCAAACTAGCCGCCATTTGTACAATAAGTACGGCGAGATCAAATCGATGGAACTCGACCTGCCACCGTACGTGGTGAAAGAAATGGCAAGAGAAGACTTTGTGCGCAACTGGAATGCATACGTCAATATTTTCATGGGTAATGCTGCCAGCGTGTAGAGCATAGAGTCGCGTTGCATGCGACGATTTGCATTCTTTTGGGTTCGCATTGCATGCGACCGCCTTAGAAAGAAAGGGCTTATTTAGTCCCGAATCACGTTATCGTTCTCAATTCCTAAAGCTATATCGATCTTTTCGATTACTTCGGGAAGCATGATTCTATGCATACATTCACCGGGTCCATCAGGTCGAGCCACCTGACAGAAT
>DTSE01000451.1 GCA_012965515.1 Candidatus Melainabacteria bacterium
GCGGAATCCGCTGGAGTCGGCCGAGCCGCTGCTGTATGTTGCAGAAGGCACACTAGAGCCGGCGGGAATGATTGTCGGGTCAAGGTATACGTTGGCAGATGCGCCTTTCTTCAAATAGCCGGTCTGAAACTCACCGGCTTTGTGAAGCGGACTCTTCTGTCCGAGCAAGCGCAGGAAGTTGGCTCCAGCCAATTTGTCGAACGGCGTTTGCTGTGCAAATCCATCGGAAAGTTCGTCTGTGAGCCTTTGTCCGATGCTGTTGCCACCGACTTGAAGCGCTTGAATTAGTGTGCGAGCATGTTGGCGCGCTTCAGCAGTGCCTTGCGATTGGGCGTTTAGCGCCACCAGAAGTACTTGTCCGACTACTCGATTGTACGTGCGCAAGTTGATTGTGCCGTCGTCGTCGACCAGTCCGGCGAAGTTTTCTTGTTCGACGCCTTGCGACAAAGTTATTGCCGGCGACTTAATCGCTTTTTTAGCAACGTTCAAGTTGCCCGATTCAGTGGCGTTCTGCAGTTCGCGCATACCGCCCAGCGTCTTCGTTAAGACGAAAAAGCCGACGCCGATTGTGACTATGGTGAGGAGCAAAACGCTGATGAAGACGAACATGCTGCCCTTGGCGTTTCTGTTTCGGCGCATCTAAATACCTCCAGCCGGACCGACGTGTTCGGTATTGGCTTAAGTCGGGGTGGAAAGAAGGGGTGCGGGGTCGGTTACGTTTGATGCACGTACACTATCGGTGCATCCGTGGCAGACCTGTGGCTGCGGTGCGTTTAGCCCGAAAGTTAATGCAGTCCGGGGTGTCGGTGTGGAACTTGGCTCGCTGTCGGGTTGATTCCAATCTAGCGCCAGGGTGGGACATTGGTTGGACAAACGCCGCGCTAGCCACAATTTTTGTGAACATATGCCTTAAATATCGGCTCGTGAGCGCTTGCATTTTCGGCGTTTGAGGCAGAATATAATGCCAGATGGCAGGCGCCGTGCGTGGAAGTCCCCCTTGAACCATTCCGTAGATCTTCCGATTTCGAATTCACCGTTGCTTCTGGCGATGAATTCTCCTGTCCTGCACGAGTTTATTGCGTACCTGACGCAGAAAAAGAGCGAGCAGGAAGCGAATCCCGATCAACATTTGACCATAGAACTTTCGCGCGACTTCATTCAAAGAGTGCGCGAGGGCTTCAAGCAAGACATTCTTGATGGTGAGCGACGACTGCATTTGTTGGCGCATCTTCTAGCTTCGATAATGCTGGAGGGCGAGTTCGAGCTGCACAGCAACGTCATTGGTTATTTGCCTGGAGAGGAAAATCGCCAGTTTCTCATCCGTGAAAGAATCAATCGCGAAACTCTTTATTCTGTAACGGATATCGATCTGGGCAATCACATGCTGGATAACTTTCGCTACCAGCGCGATCGATCCTGGGTACCACTGGCGCTTGCCGCCAACTTTGTCGAATACATTCCGCTGCATCGCCCGATTACCGGGGTGAATCGTTTGACTAGTCGGGTCAAGGCTGAAGAAGAGCTTTCGAACAAGGTCGCCGATGAAATCTTCGCCTTGGACGAACTTGTCGCACGTGATAAGCAGTTGCGTCAGTATAGTAAATTTGTCAAAGATATCTTCGGTATCAAAATAGTATGCGAAGACGACGTCACCTGCATGGCTGTGCATGAGACGTTGAAAAACCTGATGGTTGGCGATATCAACGGAACCCTGGCCAACATGCTCGATGAAGTCGGGTTGCCCGTGAATGAGGATGTTTCGCACCCTCTTTTAGCGTTTATCGAAACCAAGGACTATCTCACATGCGATGCCAGCAAGATGAAACGGACAGGCTGGCGCGCGATTAAGAGTGTTGTCGAATGGAATGACTGCTTGTTCGAAATTCAAATTCAGCCACTCGCAAACTACTATTTGGAATTGGATCATATGGCTGGTCCGTCGCATCGCTCGTTCAAATTCACTCGCGATACGCTTCGCGATGAAGTGGCGAAGCGCATTCCGCTCTATGGTTTATATCGTGAATTGCTGACAATGCTTTTCAAAGAAACCATTACGCCTTTCGAATCGAAAAACGTTTCTGTCGTCATAAAGTGATAGACGCGGAAACTGAAAGTGCAGATTTAAGCTTTCCAAGCGCAAATTCCACAACTTTTCCACGAAAATTTGTCAGAGTTGATATGCGGGCAGTGTAAAGTCCGCTAGTTCGACTCCCGAGTAAATACGCATCAACAGGACGTTTTCAGCGTTCTCGTTGAAATGCGTATGCACAACCAAATATATATCTGCTTGCACCGAAAGGTGACTGGCTGAATTGTCGCGTGTGTGTCAATCGGCTTGGTCAGAGCGTTTCGGGTGGGTGGCATCGCTGTACGCATTTTTGTGGAATGCTGCGCAAGTTTTGAGCTGCGAATTTTTCGTTGCATCAATTTGCGGGTTTCCGTTGGATTGGTATGTCTAGTTTTCCTGAATTCGACAATGCGAAACTCATGATTGCGGCGAGCGTTAGGCATTGCCGAAACACGGTTGAAGACTTGCCGGTAGGTCAAATTGTTGTCGATGAAAGAGGAGCAATACGCTCCATTGATCTCCCTACTCAAAGATTGTTGGGACTCGAAACGTTGAATGGTGTGCTGGTTTTTGAACTCGTGGCAGATGTCTCGAATGTGTTTCCGAGCAAGTTTTCCGCAGCTACATTTGGTGATCTTGGAGTAGTGCAATTCCTTTCAATCAACAAAACTGAAATTTCCTCGCGTGTCGTATGCGTTCCTGGACCGCACCCCGGGACGTTTTTACTGAGCGTGGTATTTAGTTGAAATGAACCTGGATGCTACAAACTAGTAATTGTGCTCTTCCTTTCGTTGGCTGGAAAGCCGCGATCCCTTGAGTAAATCACTGGTGATCAAGTTAGTTAGCTTGATTGCGCCCGAGTCGTTTAGATGGACGAAGTCAGAGAAATCTGAAGGACGAAATGCGGCGCCCTTGCTGTAATCGAATGTCTTGATGTTGTAGCGTTTCGCTACTTCCAGGCAATCTCCGGGGAAACGCTTCCTGAGCTGAGGAGGGACTTTTGCCTCGTAGTCTTTGCCCACCGGCAAAAACACAGCAACCAAGTCAATTGAGTTTTCCTTGCAAAGTTTCGCCAGTTTTTCAAAGTAAACAAGTTCATCGGCATAACGTTTTTCTTGCGGGCGAGAATCGACTTGAAACGCTTGCAGAGAGCCAAATGGATTACTCTTTTTTCTCTTGATGTATTCGGCTTGAACCGATTCGTGCAGAGTAGATTTGCGGTTCAATAGTGCGCAAAATTGCTTGCTAAGCCAGTTGCGGTGTTCTGTGCGTTCTTTGTATGCATACGACACGGAAGAGAGAACTGAATCTACACAGAACTGCAATCGCTCAGGATCAGTCAGAAAACGAGTGTCAGCAAAGGTTATTGTAAGCGCCGTTACAAGTGGAGAGCGCCAAACATAGTCCATCGCCTCGACGATTGGTTTGGGTAAAAACTGGTTTTTGCTCTCTGGATGAAGTGATGCAATTGTTTTGTATACCGGTGTATCGCCTATCTGTGGCATGCTCGCGTCGAAGAAATCTCGTGAAACTGTTTCGTAAAGAATCACTTTCGGCTTTTTGCCGAATTCCATCAGCTTGTTGGTCAAGATCCACGCGTCGGAAGCCATAGAGCCTGAATTGGCTAATGTTTTGCAAGTGACTTCCTGTCCGGTCTTTTCCTTCAGCGTTCTTTGCAGGAAAGCGGCGCCTGTGTAGCGGTACTTTTCGTTCTCGGGTAGCCGAGTTAGTGTCTCATCTGCACAAAACGACGCGCAGAGGGCGACAGAAGAGCCTAACACCAACAAATCCGGTCTTTCTTGCGAGCGGAGAAATTCTTCATAACGTGGAAGAGTGGGTGGAGGATTTTGCTTCTCGAACGCTATACGCGCTCCTGTTTCCACTGCCAATATTGACACAATCGACCACGCGCAAATCTGCGCTGTGAGGGCGTTTCTTCCGATCGCTCCGAAGCTTAATTTGTTCAGCAAGCTTTTGGTTTGTTTGCTCAAGTATTGATGCCTAGAACTGGAAGTAAATGAACGGAGTGGAATTATCTGGAAGGAAAGTGATGATTGCGAGGATAACGGCAGTTACGTATAAGCCCTTTATTGGTGCGGGAATGCGGGCGATCAAACCTGTTTCGCGGGCGCGACCGATGAGTGGTGTGCATATCAGCAAGAGAACGACCATCAACATGGCAATTGGAATGCTAATTGGAAGATCGGGCTTCAATAGTAGGAATTGACCGGCTTCTGCGCGTGTCATGATTGGCGAAAGCAGAACCATTTTGCGAACCATGCTGAATATTGCGCCTATGTCGTTGACGCGGAAGAATACCCAGCCGATGCACACGCAGTGGAACGTCAAAAGCATCGAAAATACATTGAATGTGCGGCTTTCCAGCATTGGTTTGAGCGTTGTTTGACGCTGCCGCCATTCTGAAAACATTCGATGAACGATGAGCAGCAAACCGTGATAGCAGCCCCAGAGAACGAAATTCCAGGATGCTCCGTGCCACAAACCGCCCAGTGCCATGGTCAAAAGTAGGTTTCGGTTGGTCAGAAAACTACTGCCGCGCGAGCCTCCCAGAGGAATGAAAAGGTAGTCTCTGAGCCAGCTGGATAATGAAATGTGCCAGCGTCTCCAGAAATCGGAGATGCTGCTTGCGATGTACGGAAGATTGAAATTGATTGGAATGTGATACCCGAAGAGGTGTGCAGAGCCTCTGGCGATGTCGGTATAGCCGGAGAAATCAAAATAGATTTGCAAAGCGAAAGCGTAGGCGAAGAGCCATGTCTCAAGCGAGCCGTAGGCAAAATGCGTCTTTGCAAACATGTCGACGAATACTGCGAGGTTGTCTGCAATGAGCAACTTCTTTGCTAAACCAATGACGATGAGCGGGATACCTTCATCGAAGTACGACAGTTCGAATTTTTTCTTCTCTTGCATTTGCGCCGCAAAATCGTCGTAACGCTTAATTGGACCGGCAATTTGCGTAGGGAAGAACGCGGCAAAAAGACCGAAAAGTACAAAGGAATCAATTGGCTTTTTGCCTTTGTAGAGTTCCACCAAGTAGTGGATGAATTCAAAAACAAAGAATGAAATGCCCAGGGGCAGAATTATGTTGAGAGTAAAGTTTGCGCTTGGATGATGGGTGATTGCGCTGAGAAGTGCTTGAGCGCTGTCGATGAAAAAGTTGGCGTATTTGAAGTATCCGAGGCACAGAAGATTGAGCGTGATGCCGAGCGCGAGTAGGGGCTTCTTATTGTTCTCCGACTTAAAGATGAATTTGCCGAGAACCCAATTACCTAAGGTCATTCCGAAAATCAGCGCGCCAAAAATCGGAATCCAGCTCATGTAGAACAAATAGCTGGCTAGCAACAGCATCGGCAGCCGGTACTTTTGTGGCAAGACCCAGTACAGCGCCACGACGGTCGGCAAGAAAAGCAAATATTGATAGCTTGTGAATAACAAGGCTTCTGATACTTTTAAAAGGAAATCAAGTGATGATGTTAGCACGAGAAATATGACTACCTCGCGTGCTCGGAAACGACCGCTGGTTAATTGTTTCTCCCACTTTTGGTGTGAATTATTGTTTAGTGATTTCCGGTCGTTTCCGCCCTATTGCCGCGTGGGCGCGACGTCAAATAGATGTCATTTGCTGTCGCTATCACCTGCGAATTCCCAATCCGTGAGGGTTGCTAATGCAAAGCACACAGGAGATTTAGATAGTCGCCTGCGAAACACCAAGGAAATGACGAGACTCGGGTCCCGGGAATCAATAGAAAGAAAAGTAACACGGGCACTTGTTAACCCGCTCGTCCCCGATTGGTACAGCGTCCGATAACCGATTTTAAGTATTAGACAGACCAGTCTACTAGCAAGACGGCAAAAGAAAAGAGACTGGATTTGATGTGGGTAATTGTTCACCACAAAGATTCTGTTATAGAAAAGCTCGGTCCATTCGCTATGAAGAGTGATGAAAGATCGAAATCAACAGGCTTCTCGGTTCCACGTTTTAGTTTTGCCATTGCAAGCACTTCGCCATAAGCATTGTCGCCTGGTTTGTAATGGTAAAAAACGGGGTTCGCCTTTAGTGACTCTGGTTTCCAGACAGTGATCATATCGAATTCATCCATTCTGATCATCCAGTCTTTCTGAAACATCGTCTTAGACTCGTTTTCTTTCTCTCTCATTTTTTTTGTTATCTCATCTGGCTTGGCTGTTGCATACCAATCTGCCAATGCTGCTGAATTTAGTCGCTTGTATTGCGCAACTAATTCCTTGCGAATTTTCTCAAACTGTTCCACTTTTGCACCTTCAGTGTCACAGGCAAGCCAGGCTTTTCGCAAATTCATCAACACAGAGATTCCTCTGGGTGATTTTCTGGTTTCCTCTTTCTTTAAGGACATAGCGGCCTCTAAAAAGGCAGCAGATTTACTTTGATTTTCTGTTGTTGCAGTCGAAGATGCCACCGCGATTGTCAAAATTATTGGTAATAAATTCATGGAAAAACCCTCCAACCAATTATAGAAAACTGGCTGGAGGGTTGAGTCAATGGTGAAACTACGGCTTGCTCAAGGCCCTAATTTCGTTTACGGCTGTCGTGCACCGGTTGCAAGATCAATGACGTACTGCCGACTTCTGTACTTATTCACTTGTGGCTGTCCACTTCCCTTCGTGAAGTAGTTTTTCAACAGGGAGCCAACCTCAGGGGGCAAAGTACCAGTCCCCGGCTGATAGCTGGCATATAGGTCCGCAAAGAGTTCTTTGACATTGCCGGAAGTATTCTGCTCATGGCAGAGCAGTTTATCCATATTCTTAGGTTTGCTCAGGCAGGTTGCACTCAAACCAGCAAAGTTAGGAGCCGGATTGGTGACCTTGTTGAAGTCGACAATGTCAGCAGCGAGAAGGCTGTTGAAATTGGCCTGCTGTGAAGGAAAGTTATAGACAAGGTCTAGCCCATGGCCAAGTTCATGTGCTGTTGCTCGTGCTACGTCCGTAGACGTGTAGACGGTTCCGCCAATACTCTGCTTCATCAGAACGATTGCGGCGTGTGGATGATCTTGGCCCTGTGAAGGCCAGGTTGCTCCATAGTCGTCAGCCCTCAGTCCCGTGACCGGAATAGCATGTCGAAAGTCGAGATAGCTGTTGACTGCTACAGCGTCCTTGAAAACAAAGACGTCCACTCCCTGCGCATCGAATTTCGCTTTCATAGAGCTGTGGACTGCTGAAGCGGTAGTCTTGACGTTGTTTGCAGTTCCAGTGGGGCTAGTGGTTCCATCGCACAGGAAAAAATGTCCATTCAGGGGCCAGTCAGCACCGGCTTGGGTGTAGCCTTTGCAGCCTGTATTGTTTCCGGGGAAATATGTCTGTGTTGCATATGCCGATGAAGCGCCGAAGAAGCCGACGCCGAGAATCATCGCCGCTAGGGCGAGAAAACCTCGTCTTATGTTCATATGTTTTCCTTTTGGGAAGTTGGTTTGCTTTCCAGCT
>DTSE01000452.1 GCA_012965515.1 Candidatus Melainabacteria bacterium
ATCGTTTGATTTTCAGCGTCGTTAACGAGGATGCAACCGCTAGCATCGACTTCCAAAAACCGTTTGTATTCTTGCAAGGGCGAGCGGAGCACGTCGGCGGATGCTTCAGCCACAGTCTGACTGGAGAAAAGTGCTGCCGATGCGAGAGCAACTTCTTCATCGATTTCGTACGCGCTGATTTCGGTATCAACTTCGCCAAGCTCAGCCAGAGCCAGGGTAAAACCCTCTTCCGCAAATACAGGAGCATCGAGATCCTTTCTGGTGTAGATGCATCCGAGCACTCTGCCTCGGAAAACGAGCATCGAAGCGCGGGGCTTTCTCCACGAAGAGGAAATGTGGATGCAGCAGGTGCGCTCGAAGGCCGCCAGCGAGAGCATGAACTCTCTCACCATCAAATGGCGGGCTTGCATTTTGGATTCGTCTTCAGCTTTGGCTGCCGGAGGAACCAGGCTGCTCAAGCGCCTGTTGGGTCCGGAGTATGAAGCGCTGAGCTTTTTGTAGCGCTGGAGACGGGTGACATCGTCTTTGACCAGTTTTGAAAGTACATTGTGCAGCATGAGAAAGAACCCCTTTCGTGAAGTGGTAGTCCCGCTCGAGGCAGGGCGCGCGGGGGCACGCTCTAGATGAACGGTAGGTCGCTAGATTTGCTTAGTAAGTGGAACGCGGCGAATCTCTTCGGCGCCCGCAAATCGAATCCTGAACATTAAGGGGGTTCTGGTGATGGAGTGCTAGGCACTTGCTTCGAAAACCATCGCATCGCTTTGCTGGTCACACTATCGGATTTTTGAGCAAAGAAGTCAATAACGAAAACGTGTACACAGGGCGAATAAATGCCCAGATTAACGGCTTCTAATGGGCGTTTTTCGTACACTAAAACGCGAATGAAACGCTGGGATGGCAGATTTGATGCGGTTCTTGAATATTAGAATATCCAGACAAAAAAGTCCCGTTCCTGACTGACGGCTCTCATAGAATGACCGGGCGGCATTCTTGCCGCCCGCGCCGCAGGCAGACAAGTAAGAAGAAGCGCCAGCGGGGCTTTACGGACATTCAACAGCTTGAGGGGCCACCTCGGGGCAAGCGGAAGATTAAATCGCCGGGTTGGACGTTCCGGCTCCTTCACCAATTGGGCTTGTCCGCAATAGAACTGAAAGGAAAAGCCCAGTTTGGGGCATGATGACTGCGATAGCTCCGCATTATGTCCCAAGGAATCCAGCCCAGAATGTCTCGAAGAAAGTTCTCAAACAATCTCGTCACTCTGCGAGAGCTTTCAAAAACTTTGGAAGACCAAAGCCGATTGACGTATGTGCGTTACGGCACGGAACACATGCTTATTTCGATGGCCGAGCTGCCAAAGTCACGTGCAGCCGCTTTGCTGGCAGAAGAGGGATTCTCTTCGGAAAGGGCGCTTTTAGAGCTGGAAGCGGTAAAAGGGAAGCTCAATCCCAACAAGACGCACGCATCCGACATCGTCTGGGGACCCACCGCCTACGAACTTCTCCGCGCAGCTGAAGCGCTCGCCGGGCGACATTCCAGTGACTGCGTGGACGATATGCATTTGCTGCTGGCCATCGTGCAAACCCCCAAGTGCGGCGCATATCAGCTTCTTAAGAGACTCAAAATCAACTATCAGAAGATTGAGACGACACTGGTCAAAAAGCTTTCCGAGAAAGCCGAGTAAACCGACTAAAGTAGGTCAGGCCCGGGCATTTTAATCTAAGGAATCTCATTACACCCTAGGGCCAGTCAGGGACATACTAATGAATTCCGAGCAACAGAAACTCGACCCGGTAGATTTGCAGAGCTACTTGGACGGTCTGCGAGATTCTATCCTCGCGGACTACTGTTCCACAGAAAAAATTGACCGTACTCGCGTCGAGCACTTGATTGATCAAATTTATATAGATGCAGGAAAACCACGGCCAAAATATCGATGGTTTTCGAACCCTCGTGACTTGCTCAAGGCTGCCGAAGAGTCTGGGCAGAAGACCTGGCTTTCCATTGCAAAAATGGAAGACAAAAGCGGA
>DTSE01000453.1 GCA_012965515.1 Candidatus Melainabacteria bacterium
GTTAACGATGTTCTTCGTCAGATACAAGCCAAGACCAGTACCTATCTGGTTCTCAACATCTCTCTTTCCCTGCCAGAATTGCTCAAATAGCTTCTCCCTTTGTTCGAATGGAATTCCCCTACCAGAATCACGAACCGAGAGACGGACCGTCTCATTATCGAATTCACCAAAGACCTCAATATAGCCATCTTCAGGCGTGAATTTGATTGCATTATCGATCAAGTTGAAGAGAGCTCTTCGCAGCAAAATCGCATCGGCTTGAATATCAGGAAATGACGCTGCAATTTCCAGTTTTGCACGCTGGCGTTTCGATGCCATATGAAACGAAAACTCTCCCAGGATTGCGTGCAACAAAGCAACCAGATTGACTTGCTTGAGCTGAGGGACCAGTGCACCGGAGTGATGCTTGTAGGTATCGAGCAAATTCCAAATCATATGCAGCATAAAGTTGTTGCTGCTATGAATTTGCTGAAGCAAGGGCTGTTGATCTTCAGGACTCACCCCGCCGGACAATATCGCTTCAAGGATGCGATTGACTCCTATCAATGGGTTCTTCAGGTCGTGAGTCAAGGACGCCACAAAGTCATCCCGCTGGCGAAGCAATTCATTCAACTCACTGTTGGTTTCTATCAGTTGGAGGTTTCGTTTCTCCAATTCGACAGTTTTGCTCTCGGAGAGCTCATTCAAGATGACGAGTTCAGCAGTAATTCGAGACAATTCCAACGCCGAAGAAGCGAGCTGCGCACTACGTTCGACTAAGTCGACGTGGCGATGTTGGAGCTCCGCTTTGCCATCAGCAATCGTCAGCTGGGAAATTCTGTTTTCTTCGTCTTTGGTCTGTAGTAAATCAGTTGCTTCCTGCACTTGTTGTCGCTCATGCAACAGAGCAACGTTCGTCTCTGTGAGCAGCTCCCGAGTCAGGCTCAAGTCTTTCTGATTGGACTCAAGGGACCTAGAAGCAAGTGCAAGTTGTGTATTCGTATCGGCCAGACCGCTCTTCGTTTTGTTCAGTTCGGCGACTTTGTCTTTAAGCTCCTTCAGCGCGCTATCGCGCTCTATCGTACGTGCACTTAGCGCAGCCTTAGTTTCGCTAAGAACCTTTAGCAAGTCTTCTGACACAGAGACACCATATTTGCGCAATCAGCCCACTTTTCGATTTAATCATGGAGGTGAATGTACAAGATATTACCCATTCGGGGGATTCACACACACCCTAACTGCAGACGTCTTGACGAATTTGCAGGTTGTTTTATGTAATAAGTGTACAAAGGGGACGGGGGGCAACTTGTCAATATGCCAAAGCGATTGGTAGAACACTTGAAGCGCTTAACGGAAGCGCGAAAACAGCTAGCAGAGCAGATAAAGGAATCGGAAGCATCATTGAAAAAGTTAGATGCAGAGATCGAAGATCTACAGAACAGGTTAAAGGAGGAAGGAATTGAACTTCAACTCCACAGTGAGAAGTAGCTGCACTTAAGCCTGAGAGTTTCGGGTGAGCCATCGCAGCGTTCCCTTACCATTCAACCGACACAACCCCGCAGCGCCGCGCAAGATCGCTTTCCTTGCGATTTAGAAATACGAAAGGCGCGACTGTGCAATTGAACATTATCTGGCATTGCTCTGTAATGCTAGGCTGGTGTTCAATTTCCTGACGTTCAGCTCGGGAAACCAACCACCTATTATTCGCAAATTTCACAGCAATAGCATTGCTGTGTTGATGCTGTTCGCGCGAAGGAGACGGGCATGACACCTGAATTGATCAAAGTTAAACCAATTCCGGACCATTTTCATCAGGACAATCAGGTTGTGTGTGAGCGCTGTATGAGTCAGCTTGTTTCAGCTGGAAATCCTCATATCGACTCATTCAACGAGTTCATGTACGTAACCGGGCAGCTTATAGCAATCTCGCTCAAGGGTATCTGTTCACTTGTACTTGTAATTAGCAAGCGAGCCAGACCGTTCCTGGAAGCGATTCGGGAACATATCTATATTGCAAACGAAGTTCTTTTGATTGTGGCGAAGTTTCTTCTATTTGTATCGATTGGAATCGGCATGTTGGTAGCGGCGTTGTTCCCAACAATTGTTGGGCGAAAAACGGCACACGAAGAGGATCTCGACAACAAGTACAGAGCAAAAAAACAGAAAGAATGGGAGCGGCTTCAGCAGGATAAAAAGGAGCAGCAGGAATTTGATGATGAGAGAGATGCACTGTTTAGAAATCATCACGAAAAACTGCGTGCAATGAAGGCCGGCTATGCTCAGTGGAGCGACGCCCAAGATGCTGCTTGGAAGAAGAAGCTTGAAGAGAAGTATGAGCGCGATGCGGAGGAAATGAAAAAGTACAACAAGAATGTTCAAGAAACCAAAACAGCGGAACTGTCTCGTCCCATGCTTCTCCATACTTCTGAGCAGGCGGAAGATGACTATTTGGTCAGGACTGCGAATCAGCTTGCACTCGGTGTAGAACGCGCAGTCGAGGACCCAGAGAAAGCACGGAAAGCCGCTGAAGAGCTAGTAAAGGAAAGAGAAGAACTTGCGAGGAAAGACATGCGACGAGTTGACCTTATGGATAGGTACAAACACAAAGCGTGGGAAGCGGAGCGACTTCGACGAGAAGCAGACATTGAAAGAAGAAGTGGGAACGATGAAGAAGCCGAGCGCAAAGAACGTCTTGAAATTCAGACTCAAGCAGAAGCTGATGGCTACCGAAAAGAACTCCTTTCGGTTTAACGGCACCTGGAAACTTTTGATGACCTCCAAACAAAAGCTGGTTAATAATGGGCTCACATCAAAACTGAAATTCCCATACCGGCATTTCTATTTTCGTTGTTTCTCAACTTTCAACACCGGCATAGAGCGGCAAAACAACTGGCTTCTTGCTCTCTCGCTTAGAACTCATCAGTTTGGCCAAGAGGCTTCTTCGTAACTGTAAGAATGGGTCAATGGTTCGAAACTCTGCTTTGACGGACTTTCTGCAGAACTTTGCAAAGCTTTTTTCTTGCCTGCAGTCAATTTAAACATCACAGGTAACACTAATAGTGTGAGAAAAGTCGCCGAAACCAATCCTCCTAGCACAACGGTAGCTAGCGGTCGCTGAACTTCTGAGCCTGTGCCGGTGGAAAACATCTTTGGCAGAAGACCCATAATAGCTACAAGTGCAGTCATCAGAACTGGTCTAAATCGTATGGTGGCTCCTTCCTTGATAGCTTCTTGAGGTGACAATCCGCCTTCATGCAGCTGACTTATATAAGTGACAAGAATAACACCATTCTGCACGGCTACACCAAACAAAGCAATAAAGCCAATGATGGCAGGAACCGAGACGGGCTGGTGGGTCAGAAAAAGTCCAATGATACCGCCGATAATGGCAAAGGGAACATTTGCCATTACCAAGCACGCGTTTTTGAAAGAGTTGAATGCAGCAAACAAAAGTATGAATATCAAAAGTAAGACAATTGGTACAACAACCGCCAACTTTGCCATAGCCCGCTGTTGGTTCTCGAACTGTCCACCCCAAACGATTTTGCAATCGTCCGGCAGGTGAACTTGTTTGGAAACCTTCTCTTGCGCTTCTTGAACGAACCCGCCTAAATCTCTACCTCTAATATTGCAAAGAACCGCTGTTCGTCTCTGTGCCTCTTCTCGGTTGACCATAACCGTACCGGGCTCGAGTGTGATATCAGCCAGCATCTTGAGTGGAATTGAAGCGCCTGAAGCTGTCGTTACCAACAGGTTTTGAATGTCTTCGATCGAGTCTCTTTCTTTATGTGGCAATCTAACTAGAACCCCGAATCTCTTGTGTTCTTCGAAGACCTCAGTTACCACGCTTCCTGCCAGCGCTGTTTGCACATATCTTTGAACAGTTTGTACATTGAGACCAAATCGAGCCAGTTTATTTCGATCCAAGCGAATGTTCAGCTGTGGAGAACCAAGCATTCTCTCTCTTTGAAGATCCGCAGCACCCTTTACCGGTGCTATTGCCGTCATTACATCCTGTGAAATTTTGTCTATTTCGTGAAGATCGTTTCCAAACACCTTTATGGCCAGATCGGCCTTTACTCCTGAAACTAGATCGTCAACCATATCGGATATAGGTTGCGAGAAGCTGTAAACAAGACCGGGAATGCGATCGAGCTTCTTCGACATTCTTTCAACAAGCTCTTCCTTGCTTCGAACTGTCCACTCCTGCTTGGGCTTCAAGCCTACATAAGTGTCGGCGTTATCGACACCGTCAAGGTCCGATCCCATACCTGAGCGCCCTATTCGGGAGACTACTATAGTCACTTCAGGAAACTGTTTAATCACACTTTCGATTATGCGAGACATCTCAATCGACTCAGTGTGAGCGACACTCGGAGCGAGTTTCGTACGCAAAAGGATTGAGCCTTCATCAAGAGTAGGTATGAACTCAGAACCCAGGAAAGGCACAAGAGTCAACGAAAAGGCTAAAGCGCCAAGCGCAGATGCAACAACGATTTTGGGATTGGAGAGCGCTGCTTGCAGAAGCTTTTCGTAGAGTTTGCGCGGAACGCTGAGAACTGGACTTTCTCTATCAACAATTTTTCCACGCAGAAGAAAATAGCAAAGTAAAGGAATGATTGTTAAGGAGCAGAGTAGTGCTCCAGAAATTGAATAAATGAAAGTCAATGCCAACGGTTGAAACATTTTGCCTTCTACGCCTTCAAGAGTGAAGAGCGGAATGTAAACAGCGATGATGATGAGGATTGAAAATAAAATTGGTTTGCCAACCTCTTTGGCAGCAAGCATCGTTGTCTGAAGAGTTTCCTCTCTGCTGAGCGAACGACCGTCGTGCTGCTTTTCGGCTAAATGCCTAAAGACGTTTTCAACCATAACTACGCCAGCATCAACTATTACACCAAAATCCACTGCGCCCAGTGTCATCAGATTCGAGGATAGTCCGGTGAACTTCATCATCACAAAGCTGAACAACAAGGACAAAGGTATGATTACTGCGGCGATTATGGCAGCCCGAATCTGCAATAGGATGGCGGCTAGAATTACGATCACGAGAGCGCCGCTGAATAGAAGAATTTCCTTTACCGTGTCCATCGTTTTATCAACCAATTCCATTTGGTTGTAGTAAGGAACTACGCGAACGCCGCCTGGAAGTTCTGATTGGATCTCCGCTAAACACTTTTCGACATTAAGAACTACCTCTTTTGTGTTAACTCCTTTTCTGGTCAAGACTATGCCTGTAACAGCTTCGCCGAGACCATTCATCGAAGCCGAACCTCGCCTAAAGGCTCCGTTAATAGTCACTTTGGCAATCTGGCTCAGCTTAACTGGCGTGCCTTGATACTCCCTCAAAACAATATTTTCAATATCGGTTTCAGTGTTGATGCGGCCTAGTCCTCTTATGATGATTTCCTCGCCGCCCTGCTCGACAAAGTTTCCTCCGGCATTCGAATTATTGCTTTCAACCGCCTCGATAACTTCCTTGAGGCTAATATCGTAAGCCTTCATTTGATCCGGATTGAGCAGCACTTGATACTGTTTGACGAAGCCCCCGTAGGAGACTACATTACCCACGCCGGGTACGCTTTTTAGTTTGCGAGCCACTGTCCAGTCTTGTATCGTTCTGAGCGAAATGTCGTCTTGCGAGCCTTCCAAGTAATACATAAAAACATTGCTGAAGCTTGATACGACTGGTCCAAGCTGCGGTTCTGGCACATCTTTCGGAAACTTGAGAGTATTCAATCGTTGTTGCACAAGTTGTCGCGCAAAATAAACATCCATGCTGTCTTGGAAAATCACAGTAACGACCGAGAGACCAAAGCTGGAATTGCTTCTGATGGTGGTCTTTCCTGGCACGCCGGCCATGGCATTTTCGATCGGGATAGTAATCAGCGATTCAATTTCTTCCGTTGCCATACTCTCAGGTTCAGTAATGATCTGCACTTGAACATTACTAACATCGGGAAAGGAGTCCATCGGCAATGCTGCAAATGACAATAAACCTCCGACAATCAATATCACCGTAAGGGCGATTACTGCTAGCCGCTGGTTAAGTGCAAAGTTAATGAGGTTATTTATCACTTCGACTACTCATGAGCAATTTCGTTTTTACCAGTACACCGCCAACTGTTACCACGGCTTCGCCACTTCTCAAGCCTCTCTTTATCTCAACTGAATTGCCGCTTGAAATACCAGTAGAAACAGCTCGCTTTGAAAATTCTCCAGATGCGTCTCTTACGTAAACGACAGTCTTTCCGCCGCTTTCGTGAATAGCATCGCGAGGACAGGATAAAACCGTTCTTGCTTGCCCAACAATATCTACGGTCGCGAACATATTCAACTTGAGCAGTCCTTTTGCATTGTCGATGACTGCCCGCACAGAAACAGTCCGAGTCTTTGGATCCAAACGACTGCCTACGTAAGTTACTTTTCCTGTAAATGTGCTGTCTGCGTATGTAGTTACCGCAACAGTGACCGGAAGACCTTTTCTCACGAGCGATAGCTCTGATTCGGGCAACTCACAGGAAATAGCAACAACCTTCATGTCGCATATTGAGAAGATGGGTTCATCTGGTCCGACCATTGAACCCTGAGAAACGAACTGCTGCACTACAGTTCCGTTAGCTGGTGACAAAATCGGCATCAATGGCTGCAAATGTTTCTCGACGATGGAATCGCCTACAATGTCTGAATCTACACCTAAGAAATGGAGTCTCTCCTTTATAGTCTGCAGCTCATTTGCGCGAGATTGCGTTTCGGCATGTGCCAGCTGCCAATTCTTCTTGATGAGCGCTTTATTGTCGAAAAGTTGTTGCTCTCTTTGCTCTTCTAGCTTTGCTTGCGCAAGGTCAAGATTGGCTTTCTCTAAAGCGCTTTTGGCGTTCATGTAATCTTTTTCTGCTGCAATTCCTTCTTTGTAGAGGCTCTTCAACCGGGTGTAATTCCGTTGCGCGGCTGCCTGGCTGACCACTGCTTGTTGATGTGCTGTCTTAGCCGCAATCAGTGCTTTCGGCCTGGCTAAATCTTCTTGATAGACTCTCAACTCTCTTTCTTCATGGGCTTTGGCTATTGCTAGATGGGAAGATGCGCGAATTGCCTCGGCTTGAATCTCACTAATTTGCTGGCTGTCTACATATGCCAAGTTCTGACCAGCATGAACGTAATCTCCCGGGGATGCAGAAATTTTTAGAACGCGCCCCGCCAAACGAGTGCTGACTAAATATTCCTTACCAAACAGTGGCTTGATTTGACCAGTACAGTGAACGGTCGGCGACATAGGGCGGACATCCACAATTTCACACTTGATCTCTGGAGATTGGCTTTGTTCAGACTTCTCGTCCTGTGTAAGCTCAGCCTTGTTGGAAGAGGTGACAGCGCAGCCAGCCAAAATCAGACTGAGAAATAGAAAAACGAAAAACAGTTGCGGACGCATGTATCTATTTTAGAATCGGTGTCTTTCCGACTTCTTTCCAATTCAGCCTAGAAATGACGGCTAACATTCTGGCTTGTAGCGCTTTCTCAACAGTAACGTGCGCGGTGAAACCAGTTGTGATTAAACAGCGCGTATCAGTACCATGCGGCGCAATTTCAGGTCAATGCTCTATAAATAGTAGCTAGCAATGTTTTCACGTCTCACTCTTCTTGTCACGTACCGCGTTCGAGGGACGGAAGTGTTCAAGATAGATCTTCCATCGCCCTTCTTCCTTAATCATTGTGATTTCCGCTAAATTTTTTACTTCTACTTTGCTTCGGCGATCGAGCTTCTCTATGGTTTCATACAAAAGTTGGGCGGTGTCCCTTTGAATGTTTAGGCTGACTAGCTTTCCGACTTTAGGCATTTGTTTTCTATAGCGCAGCCAGTCTATCCATTGCTCAGATGAAAACTCATTTCGAAACTTTCTTACTCTGGAGACGGGCAAAAAGTCTTCTAGATCATCAATCGATCTCGCGTAACGTAGTTTCGCTACGTACAGCCTAAAAATATCATCAAGGTTCTCTTGGACGACCGTCTTTTGATGATTGCCAACTCCAGGTGGCGCTACGAAAATTGTCCGAGCTTCTGAGGCACAATGAGTCAGGATAAAAATACAAATAGTTGTAGAGACTACGATCGAGGATTTACTTTTCATGGAACGTTCCTTTTGTGCATAGCAGCTTGGCACTCAGCGCTGACTTCCTTCAATTGCCGCTTGTAAGACGAGAAGAAGGGCGGATTGTTTCAGCAACAACTCAATGATTAGTTGCAAGAGTGTTTGCGCTCCCTTCTCGACAGTAGCACTGTTTCTTTCGTGATCACACTATGCAAGAGGTCACATTGATAGGATGATGGAAGAAAACTAACCGGTTCTATGACGATGCCATTTGTAGACAAAACTCTAGAATGTCGTGATTGTCACCAGGCTTTCGCCTTCACTGTCGGCGAGCAAGAGTTTTTTGCTTCCAAAGGACTGGTCAACCAGCCCGCGCGCTGTTCTGGTTGCCGCATAAAGAATAGACTGATCAAAGATGGAAAGAGCTTGGACAGTTCGACTGAAGTGGCGTGTCATGAATGTGGCACCATAACCCGTGTCCCTTTCAAACCATCGGGAGCTCGTCCAGTATATTGCCTTACTTGTTTGCAAAAACAGAGGTCAAATTTGTGACACCAATCTGTAAAAGTGAAGCTTGAAAGTTTGAGAGATATAGCAATGAAAATTTGCTTTCCAGTCCTTCAGCTGCTCCCCGATGAACGCTGAGCAGAAGCTCTCCGAAAATCCATTTCCGAAATAGTCTTCAAATCGAAAGCCGTTGAAATGTTCGCGAAAAATTCATCGGTTAGATTTCGAATACGAGCAACCGACCTCATTGCCTAACTCGCACGAATTCAGTTTAGCTCAACTACTGAGCATCGTTCCGAGAACTAGACACGGGAGTGAAACATGAGAATCGCTCAATTGGCACCATTAGTCGAAAGTGTGCCACCAGCCGGCTACGGTGGAACTGAACTGGTCGTCAGCTTACTCTCGGAGGAGTTGGTTGAGCGCGGGCACGATGTCACTCTTTTTGCCACAGGAAACTCCTCAACCAGCGCTCGTCTCGTCTCTGTCGTAGCGGAAGGACTTAGAAAAATATATCCTGATAAGCGCTATAGATGGCCAGCTTTTGACCTGCGATCACTACTAAAGCTACGCCAGCTGAGTTGCGAGTTCGATGTCGTTCATAACCACATGGGTTACCCTGCATTACCGTTTCTCGAAGCGCTTAACTGTCCTGTGATAACAACAAACCATAATCCAATTTTGGACTATTGCGCAGATGCATACCTCGCATTTTCTCAGCTTCCATTTGTGTCTATTAGCAGTTCTTACAGACGTTCCAACTATCCCGACAAACTGAACTACGTCGCCACCATTTATAATGGCATCGACACAAATCAATATCAGTGCAGGAGCAAGGAAGCTCGATCATTCTTACTTTTCATTGGACGAATTTCTGAAGCGAAAGGTACATCTGTGGCTATAGATATCGCTCAGCAGCTAGGTTTACCAATCAAGATTGCTGGTAAGATCGACACTACAGATGAAGCCTATTTTTTAAGCCACGTAAAACCACGACTGGCAATTCCTGGTGTCGAGTTTTTAGGTGAGATAACAGAAGAGCAAAAACGAGAGCTTTACAGCAGCGCAATCGCTACTTTATACCCAGTTGCTTTTGAGGAGCCATTCGGGCTTGTTATGGCTGAATCATTAGCTTCAGGAACTCCCGTACTTGCTTTGAGAAGAGGTTCTGTGACGGAGGTTGTTTCGGATCGAGAGACTGGAGTTGTCGCCGACACCACCGAAGAGCTTGTATCTAGATTCTGCGAAATTCAGTCAATTTCTAACAATACCTGTATTACTCGCGCCAGACAGCTTTTCGGCAAAGAGCGCATGACACAAGAGTATGAATCGGTCTATGTTCAGTTGATGCAAGGATTCAATAAAGGTCTGCGTAAGTATGAGCGGTGTTTGTAGGGCCACTCTGCAAAAGAGTTTGAATATGCTTCCTAACACAAGAGGACAATCAGAGGAGAAAAAACAGATCGCAAGACGAACTAGGCGTGCAGTTATTCTTCTCTTTGGCGCTGCAGGCGCATTGGCTTTAGCATTTTCATTGGCTGACGTTTTTCTGAGAACTAGTGGTCATACGACGCCTGCTCCCTTCGCGATCTTTATTTCAATATTTTCGGGACTTGTTTTATTTTGGCTCTCAATTTGTCTTGTCGTCATCTTAGACTCGAATCGTTGAACTTTGGTCCGCAATCTCTACTGTTCCTCTGTCTGTGAGTTTAGAGTCGCTGGAGCTGTGTATAACCTGACGCTAGTTCCGGGATTAGGGACTGCATAGACTTGCTCTACCTTTATAGGTTCGATTGCGGTTATTTCATCGGTCGGTATTACTCTCAGCCTAAATTCGATAACCTTTCCAATTTCTCGACTTAAGAATGCCTGCACGAGCGCTACCTGCCGGTTGCTTATCGGCTGCTCCGGAGCGGTTACAGTCGCAATCACTACAGTCGGATTTCTGAAACGCTTCACCTGAACATCTTGCAACTGAAGCCCTCTAAACGTAAAGGTTTTCTCCATCAGGAGCTTTTTTACCTTTGAGCTGATTATGTTTTCCAGTATCAATTCACTCATGCTGTAACCCAACGGTATGACTAATACCATGCTTACTGCCGCTGAGATAAGCAGCCCCTTTTTGGCTTGTTTTAGGGGGGTATAGCCCAGTAACAGAAAGACTAACGAACCAGCGACGGCAATCCCGACAAGGTTGGTTGCATAAAGTAAGAGCGCTCCTGCCCATACGAAAAAGTTTCCCGTTGCCAGCCCGATCCCTACCACACCTAGAGGTGGAACAAGCGCAACTGAAATTGCGACACCCGCCAGCGAATCGGCCAGCTTCTTCTTTGTTTGACAATAGGCTCCGATTGAACCTGCAAACATAGCTACTGCCAGATCCAGCAGCGTTGGATTCGTACGGGACATGATTTCAGGCGTCAATTCGAGTGAATGAAACAACATTGCGATTAGCATCGATAGGGAGATGGCCGTTGTTGTCCCGATAGATAGAGTGATTATGCTGCGCGATAGCAATTTCGTATCAGCAGATATTGTGGCCAACGAAAGCCCTACCAAAGGACGCATCAAAGGAGCAATAATCATGGCGCCAATAATAACTGCCGGGCTGTTTTGAAAAAGTCCTATTGTGGCTATTAAGCTTGAGCCGGACAAAAGAAGAAGAAAATCCACATTTACTTTGGTCATTTCTTCCAGTCTTGTCTGCAGTGAGACTAGTCGGGTTTCGTCAACGTGTTTGAGTAATGGTGCCATTTTCCTTCAAAGTCTTTCTCCCCCTTTTCTTCATAAAACAGAAAAATCTAAAGTCCAAAAGTATCTCTTTCAAACTCAGGAATTTCTATTCGTCTGTAATCTGGTAGATAGTCTTCAGGTCACCGTATTCCATGTTTAGAATGACTCGAGAAAATCAAATTGATTACGTCCACTCGCCTTATCGCGTAGGTTTTTGCTGTATCTTCAATTGTTCTCAGTTTGTCGTCCGATGCAGGAGCGTAAGAGTAAGTACAGATCTTGCCTGGATGTTCTTTGGCAATTCCAGTTTTAGCGAATCTTTGAAGTGCTGATTCAATAGCCACAGGATTGGTGTAAAGGTGGCGAGCAAGTGTATTAGCATCGATTGGATGCTTGATGTTCATTAGCGCGATCAAGAGATCCAACTGCCAAACAGACTGGATGTTATCCCTTAAAAAACTTCGTACTTCAAAAGAAATTTCCTGCATATCAACCGCCCACAAAGAAACCAGAACAGCCAAACTGTTCTAATCAGAGAAAAGTAGATTTCACTTTGCCATCCATACATCGCGCCTCGTAGTGTGATGAATTCTCCCGGACAGCGGTACAACCTTTTCGGGCGTCTTGATACCGCCACCGAATCGCTGCCACCAGTTGGATAGTGTATTAGACAAAACGCTTTCTCTAAGGATGTCTATTCGCTCCTTCCTGGCTTGTTTCGAAAGCGCTAACGCACTACAGATCTGCTCTGAAATCGTTTCTGGACGTAAATTGGCAAGCGTGAGTACGCCTTCGCTCAATTCATTCCATGCACCTGCTCGTTCGGAAAGGATCAGTATGCCGTCCCTTGAGCACAGAGCAAATTCTTTAGCGGTGAGATTTAGTCCATCATACAAAGGAGTTACAAGCATCGCAGAAGCGCGTTTGTAGAGCCACGCTAATACATTTGCCGAAACCGGTGTGTCGATCCAAACGATCGGCTGCCAGTCTTTTGACCCCCATCGACTGTTAATCGAATCGCTAAGCGCTCTACATTGCTGCCAATACTCTTCGAAGGCTGGAAGACCAGCTCTAGTTCTTTGGCAGACTTGAACAAAAGTTACTTTTCCAATTTTGTCTGCATTGGCTGAGAAGAAATGTTCAATCCCTTGCAATCGGTGAATCACTCCTTTGGTGTAATCTGCTCTATCGACAGATAGAATAAAGTTCTCATTGGAAAGACCTTCGATGTTCAAGTCTCGGCAACTGAAGCTTTCGTCTCTGGACTTGCTTAACCAGTAATCACTGTCAATGCCGAGTGGATGTGAAACGACAGAAACGCTGCCACCGTCTGGCCTTGTGATTCTATTTGACGGGAAATCGACTGTGTATTCATGCAGATTCTTATCGACAAAATTCAGAAAGTTCGATGAATACTGCTCTATATGAAAGCCAATTTTTTCTGCAGATAGAAGTCCAACCGCTATTTCCGCTAGATACGGAACAAATCGAGAATCAACATATTTTGGCCATGGAATATGCCAAAAAACGTCAACAGCTCTGTGGGAGTATTGAGTTAGATACTTCGGACACAGCGCCAGCTGATAGTCATTTACAAACGCCCGAGCGTGAGGGCCAGTCTGTTCGGTGTGAAGCACGTTCCAGGCGAAGCTAACATTCAGTTGCTCGTACATCTTTCGGTCCGATTCATTTAATGAAGCGTATTCCGATAGCTCATGTAGCACCGGCCACAAAAACTCATTGCAATATCGATAATGACCTTCTACGATTTTGAAAGGTATTTGACAGACATCTTCTGTGGAATTTAGTTTGCTTGCCTTCTTTCTCAGCTGCAAACCATGAAGGAACCACCATTGTTGCCCGCCATGAGTTTGTTCAATCACGCGTGAGAGGGTGGCAGACACGCCTCCTGGTGTTGATGGACCACGGTAGGACAGAATATTCATTCAAGTTACCTCGCATCACGCAAAGTCCGTAAAATGCTCACGCGGTAAGCATTACACCTGCGTTTCGACTATAAAATCAGTGTAGTCTTTGAAAATTTCGCGAAAATTTCGTTCGCATTGCGATGCTGGAAACGAGTTACGATAAGTGGAAGAGGCGATTGCGCATGAAAATACTTCTTGCTGAGGACGACACTTTTTTGGCTGACGGGTTATCCATGGTGTTGAGAGACAGTGGATACGCGGTCGACATAGAGGCGGATGGAGCGAATGTCCCAATCGCAGTTGGAACCACGCAGTATGACCTCTTAGTTTTGGATTTGGGATTGCCAAATCTAGATGGATTCGATGTTTTGAAGAGAATTCGTTCGAAAGGCGAAACGATACCAATTCTCATCCTTACCGCTCGCGATGCGGTGCAAGACAGAGTAAAAGGCCTTGATTTGGGTGCCAATGATTATTTGACCAAACCATTTGAATTGCCCGAACTAGAGGCCCGTATTCGTGCACTAATTCGCAAAGAGAATTGGTCGAACAAAATGGAGATAAGTTTTGGTTCTCTCACTTTCAATACAGTTGAACGTGTTGCAACCATTGACGGGAAAACTGTTGACCTGACCGCAAGGGAACTAGCCGTTTTGGAAATTCTCTTGCAGAAGCTGGGTACTTCCATTGACAAACAGAGGATTACCAGTTTGATTTCTTCTTGGGATCAAGAGGTAACAGAAAATGCCGTCGGCATCGTGATTCATCGGCTCCGAAAGAAGTTAGAAGAAGCAAATATCACTATAAAAACATCACGGGGGCTCGGATGTCGTCTTGAACTTTGTCCGTGATACATCTCTAAGAAGTCAATTACTTTGCTGGCTGCTTCTACCATTGGGTGGAATCTGGATCTTGACGGCTTGTGGTGCTTACTTTCTTGCTGAACACTTCGCAAACAACACCTTTGATCGTGAATTGCTCAACTCAGCAGACTCTGTAATCGCACGCTTAAGATCAGATCCAGTAAAGATTTGGGTAGATATGCCCCCCGCTGCGCAAGCAATCCTAAGGCACAACAATAGAGACAAAATCTACTATCAAGTCCTTAAGCCCGACGGCACACGGATCTCAGGCGATGCCGTCTTGCCAAAGCCGGTTCGTCATTTTGATTCACCAGTGCCGTCTTTTCGGTACGCGAAGCTTAATGGACAAGATGTCCGTATTGTTAGAGTAAAAGCGAATCTCGAGGGACATGAAGATCAGATGGTTTTGGTCCAAGTGGCTATGACTTTGAATGCCTTGCATGAGATGACTCAACAAATATTGCTAAGTATTCTTGTTCCACAGATTTTTATGATTTGTCTTGGAGCGCTATGTGTTTCGTACGGCATTAAGCGAGGACTGATCCCGCTTTCTAAGCTCGAAAAGGCTTTATCCGCGCGTTCGCAATTTGATCTGACTCCTGTGGAGTCAAGTGAAACTCCATCTGAGATGAAGCCGGTAGTAAGCGCAATCAACGTTCTATTGGATAAGTTGCGAAACGATTTGGACCAGCAGCAACGTTTCGTTGCTAATGCCGCTCACCAGTTTCGCACTCCACTTGCCGGCTTGAAGACCTATATTTATGCGGCAAAACGATTGCCAGGTGATCCGAGAATGACGGAAATGCTGGAGAAAATTGAGTCAGGAGTTGACCGCTTGACACATTTGGCAAACAAATTACTCACGCTTGCGAAAGCAGAGCCACAAATAGGCAATGCGAATCATCAAGCCGTAGACTTGAATTTTGTTGCATCTGAAATGACTGCGGACTTTGTATCAGAGGCTCTTCCAAAGGGTATGGAGTTAACCTTTATTAGCTCTGAAAAACCAGCCCTGGTATTTGGTGAACTGACTGATCTTGCCGAATTAACATCTAACCTAATTGAAAATGCAGTTATCTATACACAAAGTGGAGGCAACGTCACTGTCAGGGTAAGTAACGGAGATGCAGTTCGTTTGATGGTGCAAGACAATGGCCCAGGGATTCCTGCAGAAGAAAGAGAAAAAGTGTTCGAGCGTTTTTACAGGGTGCTTGGCACGGCTGCTCCTGGAAGCGGGCTTGGCTTGCCAATTGTAAAGGAAATCGCTACCGCGCATAAAGCCACTGTTGAGATTTCCGATTGCCCAGGGGGTAAAGGTACAACCGTTACAGTGACATTTCCTTGTGCACCAAAAGGCAATTTCAACGGTAAGAGCAAGACAAATACAGATTCTTGAGCGTCTATGAGCAAAGATTCCGAACACTGCCGAGCACCACTATCCGAGAATCTTGCAACAGCTTTGCAAGTTTTCTTTTTTCTTTTGTGCACGCTCGTTGAAAAAGGTCAGCTCTCAAGACAAAACTATTAGAAAGTTAGGATATGCCTTAAGTTGAGCCCTCCTTCATCCATCAGCGAGAAATTATTGAGAGTGCTTCTTGTACCTCTCTGTGTAATGTTCGTATTGACGGCGCTTATTGCTTACAATCTGGCGGCTTGGTTCGCCAATGACTCATATGATAAAGAGCTGCTAAATGCCGCGCACGCAGTGGCTGCAAGGCTGTCAAAGGACGAAAATGGCTTGGTTGCAGATCTTCCTGCTGCAGTTCAAGAAGTGCTCAGGCACAATGATCGAGACCAATTCTTTTATCAGGTTTTAAATCCCAGGAGAGAGAGACTCGCTGGAGATGCCATATTGCCAATGCCTGTGACTGAAATTAATACAGATACACCGAGTTTCAGAAATGCTGTTGTCAATTCGCAAAGCGTTCGTATTGCTCGAATTCGAGTGCCATTGCATGACAGTGACGATGAACTGGTAATCGTGCAAGCAGCACGCACGCTAAATGCTAGAAATGAACTCGTTCATTGCATTTTCCTAAGCATCGTAATTCCACAAATTTTTCTTGGTCTGCTAGGTGTTGTGTGTGTTAGGTATGGAGTCAAAGATGGCTTGGATCCGATGATTCAGCTTAGCGATGAGATTCGTCAACGTTCTCAGTGGGATCTCAATTCGATTAATGTTGCAAATTGCCCTACTGAGATGATTCCCTTTATTGACGCGCTAAATTCTTTGTTTCATCGCATTGACTCTCACATCGAAGAGCAGAAACGATTCGTTGCCAACGCGGCTCATCAACTGCGCACCCCGGTTGCAGGCCTACGTGCTTACATTGAATACGGACGCAGAATATCAAACGATAACCCTAATTTTAGTGAGGTGCTTAATCAGCTTGACGCTGGCACAGACCGCATCTCAGAGTTGGTCGGAGGGCTGCTTGTACTTGCTCGAGCATCTGAAAGGCGAATCAAACAACTGGATTACGTCGACTTGAATGACCTCTCTTCTGAAGTTACATCGGATTTGATAAGGCAAGCAGCCAGCAAGAGAGTTGAAATATTTTTCCAGCCTTCTTCCAGGCATAGCGTCGTCCTGGGGGACAAAGCTGAGCTTCGAGAAATGCTTACCAACGTCGTGAACAACGCAATTACATATTCTCCCAACGGCAGTGTTGTAAACGTAACTGTAAAAGCCGGACCACCTCCCGTAGTGGTCGTTCAAGATAATGGACCAGGAATTCCTCTCAAGGAGCGTCAGAGAGTCTTTGAACGCTTTTATCGCGTTTTGGGAACAAAAGTGAATGGAACAGGCCTGGGCCTGGCAATAGTTCAGGAAATTGCTCAATCACACAGAGCAACGGTAGAACTTCTCGATCCCCACGGTCATAAGGGCACGCTTGTAAAAATAACGTTTAGCGGTATGAAAGAAGAACGTCAGGTGTCTTGACCGGTGGGATGATGAAAGATAAGGGAAAGAGCGATAAGTAATAATCTGGCCAGCGGTGGACTCTCCCTCCGACATGAAACCTCGGTTGCCCAACTGTGTTTTCAGCCACCGCTAAGCCTTAAGATGCTAACTAATTTTGCCAAGTAAAATCTAGGTTGCAAGGGAAGAGTCCGCACCGAGAAAGCACTTTTCCTGGCGATTAACTTATTGGCAGAACGGATCTTTAGGCAGATTCTGAAACCTTCCGCCGATAGTCGGAGCGCTTCCTGCGTTTCTCGTTGGCTCGTTTTTCAGAGTACGCAAACTCTATTTCGTCAAACTGCTTCTCACTTACGCTTGCGGGTTCAATGCTTTCTGTTTCTCGTGAAAGAGCAGACATTACAACCAGACCAGAAGCCACCGCAAATACGAACCAGAAAACACCAATCAAAGAATTTATCAGTGGTGCTCCGTGATAACCAACGAGAATACCCATGCTGACAAAAGAAATTATGCTCAGTTTTAGCAACTGAAGAAAGCGTCGCGAAGTTTCCTTAAGTTTCGTCTTTGACATCTGGTTGCCTCGCAAGCGAGAAATAGCGCACGAACCTTGCAATTTAGAACACGAATATTTCGCGAACTTTTCGGAATCGGCGCCGGTGAATGTGAATTGGCTAATGTACAAACTACTCAACCAGAAACCAGTTTGTCGCTATTGTTACGCCTAACATTCGTCCCTTATCAATGACAAATGTCTGAAGGTGCTGCTTTGAAGCCGAAGATCTGTCTCATCCGCTCGAAATCAGCAAAATTACCTGCGTAGTGAACGTTACTGCTGTCCAGGTGCTTGAGGAGCGCTGGAGTGTTGCTGATTCCTTGACTTTCTTTTGACTCGGGATCTTTGGTAACATCCACGATGGTCAATTCATAATCATTGAATGAATGATATTCCAGTGCTTTGTAAAGCTGAGAAAGTGCGGTTGTGGATTCACCACCTCGCACAAAAAGAGTTAGTTTTATTTGCGATGAAGTCAATTTATGGTCCTTTCTAGGACGGCTCCCGACGGCACTTCAAGGATATTGTCCGTTTGATTATATGTCTGGCTCTTTCGGCACTCTTTCGTTTCTTCGCAATTAGAATTACGCAGTGATTTTCGCAACGGCAACTCGATTTCCTCCAGTCGATATGACTTGATCACATGCTTGATCAGCTTGAAGAATGAGCATGTCTTGATCACCCTTGTGTCCAGGCTTATGTGAAATGCCAATGCTGACCGTAAAATGGAGTGAGCGATAATTCCACATGAATTCTGCCGCTACGACCGACTTGCGTATGTATTCGGAATATTCTGTAGCAATCGCACCATTTACTCCGGGCAGAAGAATTAGATAACGGCTCTCAACGTATCTACCGATTATTACCCCACTATCGCCGCCAAAAATCAGGTTGCGATGGTGGCAAAGTGTTTGCTCGATAAACAGATTCACGCTGGCAGCAGCTTCGCTGCCATAATTCATCTCAAATGCAGCAAACTCATCAATCGTAAGTACCATGAGGCTAATAGGCTGTTGAGATCTAAAGGCTTCACAACACGATAGATAAATCTTGTTTCTTGTTTGCTGAAAATCTGTAATCTCCGGGTTCGCCGATTCATCGGAAAAACTTTGCTGTGTTGAAGGTTTTCTCTGCGCTCGATACGAGCCAGTCAGGCTGGCGAACATTCCACTATTTACTCGCCAAGCCGGTCTTTGATCGCTCATTTGAATTCAATCAATCTAGATGACTACACCTTCAATTTAGCACTAGAAACTCAACTGCGGTTACGATGAGGATTTATGATTACACCATTGGCGTTCCTATTTAGAAAGATCAAAGACTGTCACCAGCGTTGACATTTGCTGGAGTCATTTACACTTTGTAGACGATTTCTTTTTCGGAAAGAAAGCCGAAAGACCAATAACTTATTCTAGTTGAAGCGGTGGTCCTCCTTATGGATGTTTCCTATTTCCTCTACCTGTTTTTCCATAGCCACCGCTACTTTTTATTTCTCATCTGCCATTTGCAGACTTTCCTAGGCGCATCACACCAAAGTCGGATGATACATGCCGTTTCCATCCTCAGGCGAAAGCAAGGATGTCTCCACATACGATGGGGGCATTCTTGCTGATGCGTCCGTGAGGAGAAGGTTAGACCAGGAAAACAATCAGAGTTATCTAGACATAGCAGTTCATACAATCTTCGATCCTTTGACCAGGCTAACTACAAAGAGTGATAAGTATTCCGAGGAGTTGACCGGCTATACAAAAGGCTTCATTAAGTCTCTTCCGCTGTTCATGAAGGGGCGTTTGCCTCTTGCTGGACTACTCATCACCTATGCTGCAGATGAGGCAAAAACCAATGATTCCATACAAAATCAGTTGCTTGACGCAGGCCTTGGATCTTCCAAGGGACTTCTTTTAAAAGGAACCTTTAGGGCCTTAGGTGGACAAGGCGTTACACCTGGTATGACTGGTGTTGGTATCGGAATAACATCAAGAATCACAGATACTGCCTTGAGTCGCGCTAACTACATTGATTCCGATCAGAATTTCAATCTGAGCCGGGGTCTTCAATCAACACTTTCTGCTGGGTTCAACCCAAAAGCGCTGGCTATGGATGCCATAACGTTCGCAGCATCAGATGTCCTGTGGGCGAGAATCATGAATAATTCCAGAGGAACAGCCTGGTACAGACCAGAGATAACACATGCAATTTCTGGCGGAACAATGGGACTGACTAGTGAATTCGGTAATGAATTGCATCGCCAAGTTTCTGCAGAAGGGCACATTGACACTGGTTTACTCATGCAAAGGAGTCTGACCAGAGGAGCGTTTGACGCTCTAGCCGGTGGATTGGGCGGACTGCAAACACGTAGATATGGCAAATTGATTCCTGCCATCCGAGACAGTGCTGAAGTTAGAGCAAGCGCACGTGCCACCCCATTTCAAAAAGGTTTGCTCGCTGACAGTGCACAGGTTGCCCTCAGGGATGGAACTTTCATTCTGGACAAGAAACTGCCCTCTCTAACAACAGAGACTTGGGTCGGCTGGACTCACACTTCGAGCGGAGAAAAAATACGCAGCGTTTTCAGACCTAGCAACGGCACTGAGGCTTTCGCTCACCGGATGCAATCTGAAATTGCAGCTTACGGACTGCAGACACTTGGTTTGAAGATGGCTGTACCGGTGACCGTTGCACGAAAAGTAGAGATCGGTGGAAAAACTTACTCCGGATACATTCAAGAAATGGAAGGAGTTAGCCTGGCTGCCTTTGCAAAGAAAAGGCTAGGAAACGACCCTTCAAGACGGAATTTACAAGAGCTGCTTCAGTCAAAACAAAGTCTTCATGAAAGCTACTCAAATGCCTGGCTGCACAGAATGATTTTCGGTGAGTGGGACAACCACGCTCTCAATATGACTGTGAACAAAAAGAACCCTGGAGCACCACAAGTCCGAAACATTGATTTAGGCGATAGTCTGCGCCCTGCTGAGTCCCTACTTGACGTAACCCCGACACCTGGAGTCAGGCAAGGCTACGACAAGATAAATGCAAGGCTGTATAGAGATCTTGCGGGTAAGAAATTAGACAGCACTACCTTATCCTATCTAAAGGACATTCAGAGCCGTTTCTCGACGCCTCTTGGACGTTCAAATTTGCTTTCGATAGGCATGACACCACAGCAAACAGATGGAGTGCTTGGACGAATAAACTGGCTTGTGAAAAATGAAAGAATGCCCGTGGGCAAAGAAGCTCTCTTTTACCTGCACCTAAATGATGCAAGACGCGCCTTTGAGCGCTTCTATGGTAAGGCGAAAGCGCAGAGCAAGGATGATCAGACGAATTATTTTGAGTAGATGGTGAAACTTTGGCCCGCAATCTTTAGGAAATTCGCATGAACATAATGTCGTACAAAGGCCCAATAGCCACGGACCCCGCAGCTAAGTCGCTGAGCAAATTGTTTTGCAGCTCGAATGAATTGCGACACCAATGGTGGTTCATGCAAGACAATTCATTTCATTGTTGCACAACCGACACGGCTCTTAGTCACTCCATCTGTGACTTCCCTGAGCCGGTGGTGGAAGGGCATTCGCTTTACTGTAATGAATTTCTCTGGCCTGTATTTCATGAACTGGATAAGTCCATTCACTTCAAGCAGCCAGATCGCCAGATGTTTCATCAATTCAATATCTTTTTTGCACAGAGTATGCTTGGTTTCGATCAATTATCGATTGTGCAACCCATTATTATCAGCGGGTATCATCTCGCTCTCTGTCCGCAAATTCTCTATAACTGTTCAGGCTTTCGCAGCACATTTTTCTGGAATCTACCGTGGCCGGAAGACGTAAGTAAAATCTATATTCCGTTTGTTTCGGAGATTGCACTTGGGCTTCTACACGCACAGAGCCTTGGATTTACCACTACGGAATCCGCGTCGAACTTTCTTGCGTTTGTGGCAAAAATAATGCCAAACTACCGCGTCGACATTTCTGGACGCAAGATTGAAAATCTGTACGAGCCAGAACACAATATTTCGATTCAATTTGACCCTTTTGATTGTGGCTCTTCGAGAAACTGATCGAGCTCAGAACCAGAAATTTTCCTAGAGCGGACAGCGAGGCAATGACATGCCTCGCTATCCGCCTGGGGTAACGAGTGAGAAAAGCGATCTCAACGCAAGTGCGCTCTATCTCCTTCGAGAATAGCGCGTTTTACGAAGAGCCGCACGTTAAATTCGCTTGGGATGATTCACTCGAGACTTTATAATATCGATCTGGTTTCTATTCTGTTCAATTGCGTGTAGACCAGCTTTTATTGCCTGTAGTTTTTGAAGCGCAGCCAACTCTCCTGCCTTGATGGCGCACTTCAAATGCTCCTCGTCAAAAGTGTGCATAGTCATGAACTCCACTTTTGGTTCTATGATAATATCAGCGGTCCCAACGGCTTTTCCTTCAATCTCAGCCATCAATATGCTTGTTACACGGTCAGCATACTCTAAATTGGTATCAAATTCCTTTCTCGGAGACTTTTCCAGATACGAATGAAGCTTCACTGCCACTACAAGTGGTGCTCCTAGAGCATCAGCGATGCCGGTAGGCAGGTTGGACCTGATCCCCCCATCAACCAATTGTGGGCCTTCTATTGAGCCTGGTGAACGATACATGAAAGGAACTGTGTTGCTTACTCTTACAGCAAATGAGACCTTTCCGCTACTTATCCAGACGGGCTTTGTATCGATGAGATTAAGCGAAGTGACGACCAGTGGAATTTTCAAGTCTTTAAATTCCGTCACTCCCGAAGGCAGATTGTTTTCTATAAATCTTGCTATTGACCTTCCACTGTACAACCCGATTTTTGGTTTCAGAAACATGAGGCGAGAAAGTCCATAGCGTGCACCGTATATGATTGACTGCAGAAATCTCGGTCTGGGAAAGTAAGCTTTTTTCAGGTCGCCATTGAGGGCTAATTTTTCGATTTCCTCCGGTGTGAGACCTGCCGCATAGAGACTGCCAATCATCGCTCCGACGCTACTGCCAGTAATGAGATCAGGCTCAATGCCTTCTTTGTGCAATACCTTTAGTACGCCGATATGAGCTACTCCTCTTGAACCTCCACCAGCTAACGTCAAGGCGAGGCGTATCTTCGTTGGGGTTTTGAGCATATTTGGAGCGGAAGTCTTTTTAGCGCTTGGTGGTTGAGCTATTGCACTTCCGCTTTCCATAGCCAATACTTGCGTGCACAAACCGGTGAGCAACACGGTGAAGAAAATCAAGCAGGTAACTTGTCTTGTGGAATTCTTTGACATGGCACTCCAGCAGCGGTTTCCGCGCTCTCTCTTTCAGCTGTGACGCTCAACATTGCTGGCAGTTCCGAGTCAGAAGATGCAGGGCGGCTTGTTTGAGCCCCTACTGTGCGCGCAGTCTTCTAATAACTTAATTACCCAGCCCTGATGGAACTGTAAATTCACCTACGAGTCTAAATTCCTATGAAAGTGGCAAACAAGCCTCTTCGAAAGTTGGCAGTCTAATTCGTTCAGGGATTTACGCCGCCGGCCAAAGAGAAATGAGGTGAAGAAATGAAATTCTCTGCAATGAAATCGTGCTCACCTGCCTGCTTACGCCGACTTGGGGCCACCTATCTTTCCCCTGTCTTTCTGCTTCTTGCATGCATGGGTATTGGCGGCGCTAGTGTTTCTGCCGAACCTTTTGCAAATCAATTGTCTTCGCAATCAAGTTTCACGAACGGCAATTCTGTCACTAGAAACGAAAAGCTTACCCAAAATGGAGATGCGGCACCTAATGCCGAATCTTCAGCAATTCAAGCGTCGCCGGTTGAGGAGCACATTAGCTCATCAGAAAAGACGTTTTCTTCTTCAAATGGTAAAGATGCGACTCACACTAGACTGCAAAAGGGAGGCATTGTTAAACAATCGGATCATAAGTCGAACGATGGCTTATCCTTTTTCAATCCTCTTTCCGCACTTAATCCAATTGGTAAGTTGAACCCATTCGAGATGCTCCTCGAACCAGTGACCAAGCTTCAAAAGCAGTCATTAAGATTAGAACAGGAATTGGTCAAATTGACCGAGCCGGTAATGCAGCTTAATCCCTCTCTAAAATCGCTGGAGCAAAAAATGACACTTCTGGAAAGCGGAATGACCGACGTGAAAGGAGACATAAGCAATATTGGAGCAAAAATTTCGCCGATGCAGAATCAGCTTGTCGATGTACATAAGACAATTTCGAATCTACAAAGCAATCTCAAAGATATGAAGACTGAACTCATTAAGACTCGAGGCAACATAGAAGGAGTCAATTCTCAGTTAGGCTCTATTCGCGGTGACATGCAAGGAATTCGCAACGACATTGGTTCTGTGCGCTCCAGTATTGACCAAGTTAAGAAGCCAATAGCGAAACTAGAAAATCCAATAACGTCACTGAGTCAACCAATCGCTGATCTAAAAGGTCCGATCACCAGGCTGCAAGCGCCGCTTTCACGCATTGAGAAACCAATAACAGAGGTTGATACAAGATTGAGGAATCTAGATTTGAAACTCTCCGAGCTGAGAGATGTAATCAAAATGATTCTCACCTCTATATATGTCGCAGCTGGTGTTATTGCAGTGGGTACGCCAATTGCTGCAATTTTTGTGTTTCGAAACAGGCGAGCTATTGTGTCAAGAAGAGCCGATTCCTAGTCGTTAGGACGCGAGTCAGAACAATCGGCACTCTGTACTGAGGGCGCGGCAGAAAGATTGTGGTTGCCATTCTTTGTCGCTATTCATTGTTGCTAACCGCTATTTTTTGAGTTTCAATATGGTTAGACGCATTGGAGGCGTCGATGTATGAAAACCGAAACTATCCGTCAAATTCGCAACATCTTGCTTAGAACGTTTGCCGTGACATTTGTTTTGAATCTGCTGATGGCAACAGCTACTTTTGGACTTTGGGACACCTGGACCTCTATTACCGGACAGTGGTTCCACACGTCTCCACAGTCGCTTGGCCCGCAGATGGTAAATTTCTTCACGACAATCAAATTCTTTGCCTTGTTCGTCCTTTTGGGACCTGCTCTTGCCTTACATTGGACTCTCAGAGCAGAGGCAAAGGAGGCTGTCTAAAGTTTCAACATGCGGCGCAAATTGCAGACTGTCTAGGCTTGAGTATGATTTCAGTTAACCGTGATACTCTGTGATCCTCGGGTGTACTCACCTGGGTTTTACTGAAGGGCCAACGTTATGCGTCGCCCCTTCAACAGTGAACCGATACCGGCTTGATTCAATAGCGCTGTGATCTACCCAAAAAGCAAATGAATAGTAGAGTTACGAAGTACTCAATTTTAGCAGTGGGAGTAATTCTGGCTATTGCCGCGATGTTCTATCTCAATGATATTATGCTCAATGACGGCGATCCATACGAACAGCAGCTCTTTGCTTGGGTAATCAGCGTTTTTACCGGGTTGGCGATTTTCTGGACTATTCTCTTTATTGTGCTTACGTCAAAAAAATAACAGCACTCATCTGACGATAAGGACAGAGCAGCGAGCGTTCCTCACGATTTTTTCTGCGTTCGTTCCAAGAAGCGCGCCCCAAATGCTTGAATGTCCGGTGTCGCCTATAACCAACATGTCCATGCTGTTCTTTTTCACGAATTCCACCATTGCTGCAGTTGAAGAACCGGTCGTGATCTCAGTAAAAGTATTGACCCCGGCGCCTTCAGCAAGTTCTCTTGCTTTTATCTGTGCACGCTCAAGCTTTTCTCTGGAAGTTTTGTCGGCCGCCAGAACCTCACTTGCGCTGTAGGAGGCATCAACCGACTCCTGAATAGACACTATATGCAGTTCCGCTTCTTTGGACTTTGCTTGATTGACTGCTTCTTCCAGTGCCTTCCAGGAACTATCCGAACCATCCAGCCCAACTGCTATTTTGTAGTTTTTACTTTTGTCTTCTGTCACGATTTACTTTACATCCGATTCTTCTTGCGCAGATCTTTCAGTTTCCCACAAATTTATTGCATCGAGCGCTTTTTCGAAACGCTCAAAGCAATATTCCATATCAATGTTTGCCCCCATTTTGTTCAGAGCTTCCCTAATGTGCGGACTAATTCCAACAAAAAGCACTTTTATTCCTTTGGCTTGCCATTTTTCAATTGCCGTCTCCAGTGCAAAAGCTCCGGTTTGATCTACGAGAGGAACGTTCAAAAAGCTCAAGATTACATATCTGGCACCGCTAATTTTTTCTATGGCATCAGTGAAGTTTTTTGCTTCCCCGAAAAACAAAGGGCCGTTCAGGACATACGAATAGGTACTTCTGCGCACGCTTTCAGGAATATGCTCCGTCACCTCTTTCAACTCTTCGAGCGTTTCGAGATCACCAAAGGATGAAACATTGGCATCAGCCAACTGTTTGACGAAAAGTACGGACGCGACTGCAACACCGACCAGAACTGCAACAATCAAATCGACAAAAATCGTCAAAGAAAGAACGATAAACATTACGGCAACATCTGCTCTCGGTGTCTTATTCAAGCTGCGCAAAACACGCCAGTCCATGATACTGAGCCCAACTGTCGTAAGAATTGAAGCGAGCGCACAAAGGGGTATTTCAGCAGCTATTCTGCTGAAACAGATGAGTACGAGCAGTAAGAAAAATCCATGCAAAATACCTGAAAGCGCAGTTGTGCCGCCCGACTTCACGTTTACCATCGAGCGCATGGTTGCTCCGGCGCCTGGCAATCCGCCAATAACGCCGGACATGATGTTACCTATACCCTGCCCTATCAGTTCGCGATCGCTGTCGTGCCGTCTGCCTGTAACTTTGTCCAAAACAATAGACGTCAAAAGAGAGTCTATAGCTCCCAAAAATGCCAAAGTAAGCCCGTTTTGCAGCACAAGGTGAAAGTCAGCAAAGGTTACATTCGGCAATTTCGGTTGTGGAAAACCACCAGGAATACTTCCGATTTTAGGGATTTCGAGCTGAAACACATGCGTCACTAATGTCACTGCAACTAGAGCTACAAGTGATGCCGGAATTTTTTTGGAGACAAAAGGAAGCAGGTAAATGAGTGCAAGGGTTGCGGCGCTTATCAGAACAGCATCTCGATTCCATGCCGTGGGTAGAGAAGTTAACGATGTTAGTGCATTGACTACACTTCCGGATGTAGGCATGCCGAAAAGAGGCGCAATCTCCACACAAATGATGATGGCGCCAATTCCTGTCATGAAGCCGGAGATGACCGGATACGGTATGTATCCAATCAGTTGACCCGCTTTGACATAACCCATAGCCATTTGTATAAGTCCGCCCACGATTGCAGATGCAAAGACGAGGTCTGCTCTGCCCGATGCAGTGGCAAAAACCGCAGCGGCTACAACTGTCATCGGACCGGTAGGGCCAGAGCACTGTCCGGCGGTGCCACCGAACAGCGCAGCAAAAATCCCGCAAGCGATTGCCCCATACAAACCAGCAACAGCACCTAGACCGGAGGCAACACCGAAAGCCAGGCAAAGAGGCAAAGCAACGATTGCCGCCATCAATCCGCCCGTCAGATCGCCTAGCGGATTTGTGCGTACAGTTTCTTTTATTGAGTTAAAAACAGTCATCAGATTTTTGGAAGTTTCTTTTCGACCTTACGATACTTCATCAAACTTTCAATAATTCTCTACGCCTGCCAAGGCACGCACTCCTTGCAAAACACTTTCAAAAGTCACACTCCTGGGTTTGTTTTGATACTTCGTTGCGAATAGAGCATTTCTCACATTGAATATAAACTGAAATTATCGATTTACTTGACCAGGTAATAATGCGTTGATCCCAAATTTCAAGCTCACTCTACTGGTGCGCAAAGATGAGTCAGAGCAAGCCTTAGCCTCTCTCTATAAGGCTCTCGAACATCACGAGCACACTGATTACGAACTGGCTATTGTCGATGTGAACGAAAAGCCGATTCTGGCCAGATCGCTGGGAGTCATCCATACGCCTGTAATCATCAGGCATGTCGAGAAGGGTAAAGCGCTTTATTGTCAAAATCTAAGCGACCCAGCTCAGATCAGACAAACTCTAGGTTTTAAGGTTGATTGAAGAAGTTTATTAGAGGTGGCTGACTGGTCCCTGGTGCTTCGATTTTACTCTTCCCAAGGGAATTTCCATGACGGGATTTGAGAGCCATTCTGGGAACCATCAATCCAACTCATACAGCCTGAGCTGAGTTTCAAAAGCAGAAGGCGTTACCATGACATCCCCGTAAAACGGGTCGTCATAGGTCATCAGCAAGAAAAGGTTCAAGCAAATGACAAGACTGACCATGCCGACCATTAGAGCTTGAATTTTGATGTTCTCAGCCCTAAAGAAATAGGTGAAAAATATTGTTGCGGCGCCGCCTACAAAAAGCACTGCCCACAACTCGAAAGGAAGACCACTATGAAGAGCCTCGACGCGCATGCGGCGATTTTCTCCCACTGCCTTCATCGCATCTAAAAGAGCCGATTGAGCGTTGCTCTGGCGCGAGCTGTTAGGCTCATACTGAGAGCATTCGGCCCATAACTCTCGGTATACTTTCCAAGCTGCTTGACTATCTTGTTTATCGGCTAATTTTGGCCATTCGTCTTCTATCACTGTCTTTGCATATTGTTTGCAAAGGCTGCGCAGTTTGTCCTTTTGCGCATCATTGAGGCCTTCTGCAAGTCTGTAGACATTACCAAGCGCCGACGCTTCTTGCTGTACTGTCGTCCTTGCATCTCCGAACCTCTGCATGGCATCGGCAACCATGAAGCCGAGCAATACAGCAAACAACATGGCAACAAACTGCGAGTACGGGTCTGTAATGTCATGTTGAACCGCGAATTCAGGAGCTTTTAGGCATCTACGAAAGTAGATGAGTCCCAAAACGGAGCCCATCACAACCGCTAAGACCAAAAGTAACCCGACGTACAAATTCATCCAAATTATCCGAACTTTTCCGGCGACTTGATAGTCAAAAAATAATAGTCCATTTATCGCATTATCGTGCCAATCGCAGATGTGATTCAAATCACCTGCTTTAATGCAACTGTATAATTGACGCGTACTTCCGAAAGCAGGCTTGCGTGCCTGCCATTAGTTTTTCTCAGGAATCAATTTGGACTGGAAACTCATTTTTAGTGTCACGGTGTTGCTCCTCACCTATGTCTTCATGCTGTGGGAGCGCATACCTCGTGTTGTAACGGCTCTTCTTGGTGCATCTGCCCTTGTTGCCTGCCATGTGATCACTCAAAAAGAAGCTTTCAATGCGATCGACTTCAACGTCATTGCATTGCTTTTCGGAATGATGATTCTCGTCAACATACTAAGTCACACAGGACTTTTGAACTGCATCGCTATCTGGGCGGCCAAATCAACCGGTGGCAGTCCATCCAAACTTATCCTTGCCTTTTCTACGCTTTCTGGCTTTTTATCGGCTTTTCTCGACAATGTAACAACCGTTTTACTCTTGGGTACTGTTACTTGTGTTATCACTCGTCGACTCAAGCTCAACCCTGTTCCCTTTCTCATTTGCGAAGCAATTTGCTCGAATGTCGGAGGTACTGCCACACTAATTGGAGATCCGCCTAACATCATGATCGGCAGCGCCGCCGGTTTAGATTTCTACCAGTTTCTGGTCACCCTGGCTCCATTTATCCTGATCATTTTTCCTGTGATTCTTGGCACACTCTTTCTCATTTACAGAAAGACCTTACAAGGAGCAGTGGACGCTAAACAGGAATTAGATAACCTATCTGCACGAGACGAAATAACGGATCGTCCACTCATGATCAAAGCACTGGTTGTGATTTCCCTGGTCATAGTTGGATTTATTCTTCATGGGACGCTCAATCTCGAAGCAGGAACAATAGCCGTCGCCGGCGCATCGGCTCTGCTCATATTCGAGCATCGCAAAAACATCTGGAGCGATGTTGAATGGACCACAATTTTCTTTTTCATAGGACTGTACATCATTGTCGGAGCCGTTGAAGCTACTGGTGCACTCAAGCTTGTGGCTCAGGACCTCTTGAATCTTGTCGGCAAACACAGTCCCTTTGCCGTTTCAATTATGGTCCTCTGGCTTTCCGCGCTTTGCTCGGCTGTTATCGACAATATTCCGTACACCGCAACAATGATCCCGATTGTGGAAACAATTCAAGCTGGTGAGCACAACCCTACCCTTTGGTGGGCCCTCTCTTTAGGAGCTTGCCTTGGTGGCAATGGGTCGCTTATCGGAGCGACAGCAAATGTAGTTGCTGCCGATATCGCTCACTCAAACGGTGAAAAGATCTCTTTTGCCGAGTTTTCCTTTGTCGGAATCATCATCACAATTGAGACCTTGATTCTCAGTTCCATTTACCTCTTTCTTGTACAAAAGGGCTTTTTGTAAGCTCAATAAGACCTAGCCAACAATAACCTTAGGCCGTCGAGCTGGGTCTCTTTCTGCTCTGCGCAAGATTTCCCGGGTTACGGGAGCAGTCTCTCCTTCGCCTAAAAACACATACTTGAAGATGTAACTGACTGGATTGCCCTCGGTCCAACCAAAGTAAACGTGCGGAATTGTGTTCGTAGTATCCCTCAAATGCAGCAGTGTAGCGGCAATTGCATTTGCTATAGCGGGGCTTTTGCAGCTGAGAACTGGAAACCCTTCTATCTTTTGACCTGATATGAAAAGCGTCTCTTCGTCAAAGGCAGAAGGATCGCTAAGCTCTACTTCGATAAAGATGAAATCAACGTCTTCTACATACAGCTTGTGCAGGCTTCGCGTTTCCGCTTCTTTCTCCATATGATCCGCACCACCCGGCCTTCTCGCCAGAAGGTGCACCTGACGATTGTGGGCAAGTGAGTTTTCTATGAAGGCATTGGCCGCGTCATCCAGTTTGACCTCTTCTATCCTGAGCTCAAGCGAGCGCATTGCTCGAGAGAGCAAAGAAGTGCATAAAATCGCGGCTATGAAAAGCGCTGCGATTTGAACCCCTTCCGGTCTTTCGATCATATTGGTGAACAAAGTATAGACAAAGACAACTAAAATCGAGCCATACAAAAGGCGCCTGTAGAAGCTTTCTTTGCGCGCGGAGAGGACCGCTGCAAAGCTTGCCGACGTAAACAAAACCAGGACGCCTGTAGCATAGGCTCCAGCTTGCGCGTCTACGTCTGCATTGAAAACCAGAGTAACCAGAATACTAATGCCAACGAAGACCAGAACAAGCGGTCTTTCCGCTCTTGCCCAGTCCGGTGCCATGCCGTATCTGGGCAAATAGCGAGGAACAAGAGTAAGCAATCCGGCTAGCGCGGATGCACCTGCAAACCACAATATCAAGATGGTACTGATATCGTATATAGTGCCGGCGGTTTCGCCGAAGTAATGATGAGCGAGGTAGGCTAACGCTCTACCGTTTGCCGCTCCGCCGTCCTTGAAAAGTTCTGGCGGTATTAGCACTGCAGTAACAAAGCTGCTTCCCAGAAGGCCCAGCGCCATAATTAGCGCTGCAGTAATCAGCAGTTTTTTCGTATTCTTGATGCGCCCCAGTGGCTGAGACGGTTCATCATCCAGTTCTCCTTTAACAAGCGGCATCACTGCAACGCCGGTTTCGAAACCGGACATGCCCAGTGCCAACTTGGGAAACAAAATCATCGACAGACCGATCATGGCTGGAATATTGTGATGAACAGCAAACAAGTTATCTATCCACTGTTGAACATAAATCGGCTTGGTGGCAATTTCTTGAAGACAGTGCCAGATAACGAAGCTGTTGCAAACAACGTAAAAGCAGACGATAGCAACCGATATTCCAATTGCTTCGCGAAAGCCTCGCAAAAATATAAGCCCAAGTACTGCCAGCATCGCAAGCGTGATCGCCATTCGGTTGCCTGGAAAGGATGGCACGAGCGGGTTCTCTACTATGTGAGCCGCAGCATCGGCAGCCGACAATGTTATCGTTATAATCCAGCTTGTCGCCACAAAGCCTAGAAGCACCAGAATCAAGGTTTTTCCATGCCAACCAGGAAGTAGATTTTCCAGCATGGCAATACTTCCTTGACCAAATGGACTCTCTCTTGCCACTCTGGAATAAAGCGGAACAAGACCAAAGAGCGTAAGAAGTACGACTAAAAGAGTGGCAATCGGTGAAAGCACCCCGGCGGCCAGAAAGGCGATGCCGGGCTGATATCCAAGCGTCGAGAAATAGTCGACTCCTGTAAGACACATCACCTTCCACCAGGCATCCTGATGTGACGGTTGCAGATGCTTACCAGATTCAAGTCCCTTGAAGAACCAACGACTGAGCGCCGAACTCCGCTGTGAGCTGTTTAACACGTTAAAAATGCATGCCTCGTTGGAAATCTGCCAAATAGCACTTTCCAATCTATGTAAATTTCCTTTTGCCTTCTATGATCTTTGCGATCGCATCAAACTCTTCTGCCCAGACAGTAATCAAATTGTTGCCTGTCTCTACCCCTAGTAAATTTTTTCGCAAACAGCTTTCAAACCGCTTTCAAAATCGCTCTCTCCCTGCTGATGCGGGAAAATCGACACGAAAGCTAAGGATTCTGCAATTTGTCATCCAGCTCACGAATGTGTTGGTCGATCTCCAGCTTTAGTTTCTCAAGGCTGTCCTGAGCAAGAAGCCCTTCTCTAGATAACATGATCAAATAGTCTTTCTTGACTTCAAGAAGTGAGCGTTTTACTTCGGAAAATTCGAGCTCTTGTATCGACGAATCAGCAACGTGCAGATCTTCTATTGAATTTCTTGTCTCTTGCTGAGACTGACTCAACTCTTCTTTCAGTCTGTTATAGCCATGGTCTGTAATTGAACCCTGTTTTTTTAAACCTTCAAGAAAGTCCAGCGCCTTAGTGTTAGACATCTGAACGCTTTTCAATTCTTTGTACGCTGTCATCTTCGGGTCACCCGGATTCATTTTGAAGAGCTTCACCAAGGGCTCGATTGTCAGTCCAGGCAATAACAACGTGAATAGAACGACACCAAATGTGGTGATAAGAATTTCTTCTCGGTGCGCTATAGAACTAGGTAAGCTCAGCGCTAGAGCCATTGATAGAGAACCCCTCAACGCTCCCCAGAAAAGTAGATTTCGCCAACTCCACGGAATGGGAGCTGATTTTCTAGCGAAAAATGGCGTCAATCCATAGACTACAATTGCCCTTGATACAAGCACTGACGCAATTGCCAGACCTATAGGCAAGGCGTATTTCTGAAGCAGGTCGAATTTTACTTGCAACCCGATGAGCAAGAACACAAGCGAATTAACAAGGAAAGCCGCGTACTCCCAGAAGGAATTCACAGCCAGCCTTGTCGTGGCAGACATTGCAGCTCTACTTCCGTAATTACCCATGACGATGCCCGCAGCCACCACACTTATAACAGGCGACACTCGCAGCTGCTCGGCGATTAGAAAAGCACCGTACGCCAATATGGTCGTCAGTGTAATTTCAAGCAAATGGTCGTCAAAAAAAGCTGTAATTCTGGAAGCTGTATAGCCCAGTGCGCAGCCAACAAATGTGCCGCCGAGAACTACAAGAAGAAAGTTGCCTGCGCTCTCGGTAAATGAGAACTGGGCATCCGCTATCAAAAGGGCAAGAACAATCTTGAACAGTACTACGGCCGTACCATCATTGAAAAGACTCTCCCCTTCCAAAATCATGGTCAACCGTTTATTCATGCCCAGCTTGCGAAACAAGGCAAGGACAGAAATGGGATCGGTTGCCGAAATCATGGCGCCGAAAAGGAAGGCGACTTTCAAGGGCATGCCTATTGCAAAATGCATGATAAAAGCAACAACAGCCATGGAGATAACCACTCCAGGCACGGCAAGAACTAGGATAGGTAGCCAACTTCTTTTCAGTTCTTTCAGATCAATATTCCAGGAAGCTTCAAACAAAAGAGCCGGCAGGAAAACCAGCAGGATGAGCTCAGGAGTCATCTCAACTATTGGCAGCAGATGAAACACACCGATGAAAAGACCGACGATGACAAGACTTATTGAATAAGGCAACCTGATCCACTTCACAACCATCGCCACCGCTGCTGTGACCATTAGCAGGACGACGAAAAGATCGATGTGAAACGTATCGTGCATGGGTGCCTGAAGAGTTGCCGGCTAGAAACTGCCGCAGTTTCTATTATCTTTCATTTCGTGGCATTATTCGTCTTTTGCCAGTAGCTCCTTTTCATGTTGTTTCGCGCGCAATTGCAGAAAACGCGAATCAATGCGTTCTCTAAACTCGCCTAAAACCTCTGGTTTGGAATTCGTTTTTTTCGACAGGGCAATCAAGCAGTCCTTTTGGGCTCTAAGAAGAGCTGTTTCGATTTGAAGACGTTCGGTTTCATCACTGTCACCCACGCTTGAATCAAGGATCTCGATCAATTGCTCAGTTTCGGAAATTCTTTGATCGATTTCCTCTTCTTTCCTCCGATATTCCTTTTTTCCCTGACCTGCTGCTCTTGCTGCCTTTGCCAGATTGCGTTTTTCATCTTTAAGTTTCGTCAATTCGATTTGCAATTCTGTATTTTTAGAAACTCGAGAGGAAGCGACCTTGAGAACTTTAACGAGCGGCTCCATCGTCAAACCAGGAACTAGCAAAGTAAATAGAGCAACTCCGAAAGTTGTCACTACGAGCATCTCTCTGTGAGGAAAAGTCGCCGGAAGACTCAATGCCATGGCCATGCACAAAGAGCCTCTCAGTCCGCCCCAAAAGAGCAAATGCTGCCAGCTGAGAGGAATTGGGTGTTTCTTCTCTCTGGCGATGAAAATTAGAAGATAAACCACCAACACCCGTGCAATAAGAGTGGCAACTATGCCTGCTCCTATAACTGGCGCATACTTAACCAAAAGTGGAAACTTGATTTGCATGCCGATCAGTAGAAAGACAAGTGACTCTGCAATGAAAGCTGCGTACTCCCAAAAGGAATCCACAGAAAGCCTGGTTGTTGCAGACATGCTTTTGCGGCTGCCGAAATTTCCCATAATACAGCCCGCTACAAGAACAGAGATTACGGAAGAAACGTGCAGCTGTTCTCCAAGAAGATACGAGCCATATGCGACGAGAACTGTAAGTGTTGTTTCAAGCAAATGGTCATCAAAATACTGCGTGAGTTTCGAAGCGACAAGGCCAACGATGGCGCCTACGATTGTGCCACCGCAGGTGAGTATTACAAAATCAAGTCCGATCTTCGACCAAGACAAATCGCCGCCCAGCAAGACTGCCGCCAACAATACTCTAAAGAGCGCGACTGCTGTTCCGTCGTTTAAGAGGCTTTCACCCTCTAAGATCGTATGCAGCCTTCGGTTGACCTTAAGCCTTTTGAAAAGTGCCAATACCGAAATTGGATCGGTCGCAGAAATCATAGAACCGAAAAGAAGCGCTATCTTGAAGTCCAGACCTGTCAGCGCGCTGACAATGAACGCCACACAGACTGCTGATACAAAAACGCCGACGGTGGCGAGCAATGCAACCGGCCGAAGGCAAGTCTTCAACCAGTCAATATGAAGATTCCAGGACGCTTCAAATAGCAATGCAGGAAGAAAAATGAGCAAAATTAGCTCTGGCGTCATTGTTACTACTGGCAAGAAATGGAAGATGCCAATAAGTAGGCCCACTATGACGAGCGCAATTGAGTATGGAAGCCGGATCCATTTTGTGACGATAGCTACGCCCGATGCCAGCAGAAGCATCGTAAAAAGCAAATAGAAATTGAGATTAGAACTTACTTCCAAGTTTTGCCATTATCATCTTGAAAACCGGCTTCAGTCCCCGCTGCCCACGAAAGAGAATAACAGACGAGTGCACGATGAATTAAAACAAGATCCCATGTTGAATAATCATTCTTAGCGAGCAAGGAAAAGAATGACATTGGCAATTATGTACACGACTGCAATTGCCATCGCATCTCCGGCCAGAAATAGAAACTTTTTCTTCGAGCGATACACAAGTCCGATAACGACGATAGAAAGAGCAATCATCGCGCAAATCGCAGTTGATGAATTGACTTGCGACACTGACCTAAGCAGTGGTGCTTTCACATAGCAAATGTCGGTTACGGCAAGAATTGCCACATTGAAAAGATTGCTGCCAAGCAAGTTGGCTACCGCCATATCGAAAGCGCCCATTCTCGCTGCTGTAACAGAAACAGTTATCTCGGGAAGCGACGTCGTTATAGCTATAAATGAAGAACCAATAAAGCTCTCTGCCCATCCGGTTTGCTTGGCGATTTGCTCGCCTAGCTCCGGCAAAAAGCAGGCAGCGACAACGATTATCACCGAATTGAGAATGAACATCGTCATCGCTTTTTTGAGATTTGCCGTTGCTCTGTCATCTGACTCTCCCAACTCGCCTGCAAATTCATTGAGCCGAGCTTTTTCATAGTCGTAGATTAGTCGCATGGAAAGGAGATAGATAGCAAGGAGAAGAAGGCTTATGGGGTCGATTGCATTAAGGCTGGTCAAAACAGGAAAGTACTTGCCAAAACCGATATCTATTGCCGCCAGGCCTAGAAGAACAATTCCAAAGCCGCACGAAAGCATGTGTCCGTCGTGTACTAAATCTGAAACTGGTCTGTGTTTTGAGAGAAAATCCAAAAGAGCAATCACCATCATGTTGAACATGCAGCTGCCGATTGTTCCACTCACCGCCATGTCGGGAAGATCGTTCAACGTTACAGCACTTACGCTAGTTATGAGTTCCGGAAGTGAAGTAACAGTCGCAAGCAAAACCAGCCCAACCCAGCTTTTGCCAAGTCCTGTCTTCTCGGCTATTACATCACCGTAGATGCTCAAGCGGCTGCCAGAGTAGAGGATTACCCCGGCACATACGAAAAACTCAATCCAAACTAGCATTTAACTACTCATTTCAACGAGTCTATTTTATCGAGTTTGGACGACAAGGCTGACAATCTTTAGAAATTGAGAGAATCTCGTTGTTCAGGTTGGCGAGAGATAAACGACTGAGATAAGGTGACGAGTATGTCGCGGCCCGAGATTGCTCCCGGTATATTTCTAGCCTGCTCTTCTTGCAGAATGCTTTCAAATTGATGGTCCTATTCTGCTGGAAACTCCACGATGAAAGTTGTGCCTTGATTCGCGGCACCATTCTCAATTGAAATTCGGGCGTTGTGTTTCATGGCCACCTCTTTGACTATTGAAAGTCCTAAGCCGCTTCCTTCGCCTTTTGTGCCGACGATTCGGTAGAAACGCTCGAAGATGTGGTCTCTCTCTTCCGGCGCAATACCGGGACCCGTATCACTTACAGTTAGCTTTACACTACCGTTTGTTTGCACCCTTACCAAAACCTGACCACCTTCAGGTGTATACAGAATGGAATTTTCCACAAGGTTAGCAACAAGGTGCTTCAGGCTCATTGCATCACCAGATAGATAGGCGCCCGTGGATGACGATTCGAAAGTCAGATTGATGCCTTTCAATACAGCTTGAGTGACTAGTTCACTCACCACATCTGATACCAGAAAGTTGAGGTCTACCTGGACTGGGGTGGAATCGCCTTTCGCATCTGTGCGTGCGAGAGCAAGAAGCTGAGAAACCATTCTCGTTGCCCTGTCTACTCCCCTATCTAAGTCTTTGACGACACCTTGAAGTTCATCTAGATCGCTAATTTCCGGTCCCATACTTGTATAGGTTTTTAGCCCCGCTAAAGGAGTTCTCAATTGGTGCGCGGCATTGGCGATGAAGCGATGTTGGGAATTTATTTTTTCCTCTGTCTTTTGGAAAAGGTTATTGATTGCTTTCACTAAAGGATAAACCTCAGATGGAGCGTCTTGTTCTTCGAGAGGTCTAAAATCAGCTTGAGACCGCAAGGCAAGTTGCGACTGCAATAACCGTAGTGGTGCAAGGATTCTGTCAATTCCATAAAAAACGGCTGCAAAAGCTAGAACAATTATCACTAATTGCGGGATTGCAATGCTGAGCAAAAGCTTCTGCTGAAAGGATCGCCGCACATTGGTAGTTTCGGCCACTTGGACAATTACATTCTCTCCGTTGTCGACCGGTACTTTGATTTCTGCTATTCGGACATCTTTTCCTGCAACCTTTCCTGAAACTACTCTCGGCGCGTTTAATGCAAATATGCCTACGGGAAGCGGCAAGACAGTGTCTCCTGCAATGTGTTTCCCATCGACGCTTATGACGCGAAAGAAGAGCTTGTCCGATTCATCATGCTTTAATATCGCTTGGGCGGCAGGAGGCAGATCAGCCACGACTTTTCCATCTTTTGTGCGCAGACGTCCAACTACAGAATCAGCGGAGTTGAGCAAATCCTTGTCGAATGCTTCGGCTGAAATCGAGGAGATAAGCCAGAACCCAACGGCAGCGCTGGCAATCCAGAGCCCAAAGACAAAAGGCACAAACAAGACTAAAAGCTGTTTGCGGATAGACTTTCCCGTCATTAATTGGTCCGCTCAATGATGTATCCAAATCCCCTGACTGTGTTTATAGTCACATCAGCGATTTCGAGTTTCTTTCTAAGCCTATGCACAATAATTTCAACAGCATTGCCGCTGCTTTCATCAGCCCAATCAGGAACTTGGTCCATTATCTTCCGCTTGCTTACTACGCGTCCCGCATTCGACAGCAGGGCCTGAAGAACTACTGCTTCTCTGGGCGTGAGGTCTATCTCTTCACCACCCAAAGTCAAAACACCGTTGTTGGTATTGAGCTTGACCTTTCCTAGTTCTATTACTGTCAAATTCTCCCAATTAGTTTTACGCAGCGCGGCTCTCATTCGAGCCTCCAGTTCCAAAACATGAAAGGGCTTGACCAAATAATCATTAGCACCAAGGTCCAACCCTGCGATTTTGTCATCGAGGGCGTCTCTTGCTGTAATCAGAATGACTGGGGTGGTGGAACCTCTTCTGCGAAACTCAGCAAGTATTTCAGTGCCATCCAAACCAGGCAGCCCTAAATCAAGCAGAACGATGTCGAAATTCTGCACGTGCAGGATCGCTTGAGCATCGGTTCCGCTGTCCACTGCAGTTACCGTGTACCCTTTCTTCTTGAGCGCCTTTTGTAACCCGTTGCTTAAGTAATCATCATCCTCTGCAAGCAATACGCTGGTCATGAAGTCTGGTTATCTCCTTTGAACACATTTGCCACAGCATACGCTCAAAAACTGTCAAGAGCACCACTAAAGGGTGAAGAGGCCGATCCCTTCGGATCGACCTCTGGAGTTCAACATGGGGTAAAACTTCGATGTCTTTGCAAAATATCGCAAGACATTCTCTCCTTGCTATCTTGCAGAACGCTTTCAAAATTGGCTCCATTCTAATGCCACCCAGGGACAGCTCTGGTCACTCAGGCTCATTTCACAATAGTTGCATCCAGATCTACCAGCGGAAAAACATCTAGCGCTGTTTTTCTTGATGCATTTAGAATCTTGCCTCCATGTTCTTCAAAGACGCCTTTAGCAAAAGCATAAGTTTTGTACTGAAATTCTTTGTCAGCAAGCCACCAGCGTTCTCCTGGGCGTCTGTAATCGGGATGAAAATGATTGATCTCGTTCTTATGTTTTACGAGAACTCCCATTCCACTTCGCTCTTGTTCCTGAGGAATCGTGTAATCAAAGTCGACACCCAATAAGTACACTTCACGGATACCCATATAGAATGCAATTTGTAACTGTATGTATAAGGTGGTAGCTCCATGATAAACCCCATCTACAAGGTCAAATGAGAATGCAAAATCGCTGATATCGTCTTGGCTAGCATAGTGAATCTGCTCCAGCCAAAGTATGTCAGGTGAGTCTACAAAATATGGTTTCACTGAACTGCTGAAAATCTTATTCAAAGCAAGTGCGTTTATCTCTTGTGCAAATGTTTTTCCAACCATTGGGTCGGAAACCGTGTAATACTTCGGTCGCCAACTCGTTTCTGAAAAGGCCAGATAAACGTTGTTGCAAGCAAATGTAATTTCGTTTCTGAGTTTCTCAAGATCGATTGAGCTTAAGCTGGGTCCGTTGCCTATGAGAAAGCAGCGCCTGCCCTTGTGGCAGTTTTTCAGTTGAGAAACGTTTTTCACTTTCACCTTTTGCAATGTCTGCAGCGTTGACTTCGCTCAATAGCTTATACCGAACGGTGACTTGAGAATTGAAGTATATTTCCTGAGCTCTTGCATAAATTCATGCAACAGGCTTACCGAAAACTCAGTGGAAGTAGCAAACCGGTTTCGATATCGTAGAAAGAAACCCAGTCTATTTCGGGCTCAAACACCCAGCCTTGAAATTTAACTTTGCGCTTCATAAGCGCTACGTCTCTTCTCAGTTGCTTTTGGATATCCCTCAATTCGATCTTTATCGTCTTCTGCAGCAACATAATCTCACCTTCATTGACCGATCTGGAATCAGCGCCTAAGGCAAGCGCAGAGTCATCAATGCGAAAAATTTCCCGGTCCAAAACCTGCTTCATCAAAGAACAACCTGTATGCAAACAAACTACTATGTTTGCCACACCGCTGCCACTACTTAGTAGATCCGGAAGGAAATCGGCAGCATTACTCCTTTGATTATGTGAAACTCTAGCTAAAAGGCCAGCTGGTACCGCAAGGTGAGCCAGAGGCATTAGCTTCTCCACGGTTTTTGAAGTTGGACTCGAGTTAGGTTCAGAGCACGAAATCAAAATGGTATGAATCTCACTTATTTTGAATCCGGCAGGCTCAACCGAAAGAGAGTAAGAAAAATCAGTCTTCATTCAATCACCCTGCTACATTCGAAAAACGAGTTTCGGAGTTTGCTTTTGGGAGTATGTTAATCAAGTCATCCAAGCTCTCTACCATAAATGCTTCGTCTAAAACTGATTCACAAGCCATTCCTTGCAGTGTTTTTTCGATCTCACCGTGCAGTCCTAAAAGTATCACCACGTTGCCGCACTTTCTCAAGTGTGCGATTGCGTCTTCCAAGTAGTAACAGCAGCTCACATCAATGGAAGAAGCACAGACAAAGTCAAATATCAATGTCTGCTCTTTATCGAGAGCACGTATTATCTCTGTGAGATTTTTTGTTTCACCAAAGAAGATCGGACCACTAAAAGCATATACCAGCGCTTTCTTCATGGAGCTTTCTGCAGAGCCGGGAGTTGGTTCCAGATATTCATATATCGTGTCGAGAGTCTTGCCTCTCGCGAGTTTCGAATCAGAAACTCTTTTAGCAAAAAATACACAGGCTAGAGCAGTGCCAATTAGCACTGCGGATATCAAATCAAATGCGACAGTCAAAATTAACACCGTTAGCATCACACATGTATCTGCCTTCGGTGCTGCTCTCATGTCCTTAAAAGCACGCCAATCGATTATTCCGAAGCCCAGCGAAATGAGAATACCCGCTAGCGCCGACAACGGAATAACCGCAGCTATATTGCCAAAAAACGCGATAACAGAAAAGATGAGTGTTCCATAAATCACACCGGCAAGAGCACCTCTACCGCCAGCATCTATGTTAGCTATTGTTCTTGTGGTCGAACCGGCGCCAGGCAACCCGCCTATTAGACCTGCAGCCATGTTACCGATTCCTTGGCCTATGAGTTCTTTGTTGCTATTGTGGTGCTCACGCAACATCTTATCAGCGATCAAAGACGTGAGCAGAGAGTCAATCGAGCCCAATACCGAGATCGTCAACGCTCCTGCCAGAACGATGTAGAGATCAGAAACACCAATTGCAGGCAACTGCGGCAGGGGTAGTTGATTTGGAATCTCTCCGATTCTCGGTATATCTAGTTTTAGAATGACAGTGACTGCACTGGTAGCAGCAAGCGCCAATAAAGCAGCAGGAGCGTGCTTTGACACTTGTTTTATACAAACTGAAATAAGAATGGTTGATAGTCCGATGAGCAGCGCCGCCAAATTCATGCTTGTTGGGATAGCAGGAATTTGCTTCAAACTCAAAATAATGTCTTTGTTGCCAGCAATCCCAAATAACGGATTGATATGAAGGAAAATGATAATGAGAGCGATGCCAGTCATAAACCCTGAGACCACAGGGTATGGAAAGTACCGAACGAGTTCACCAAATCTTAGTTTGCCGAAAACTACCTGCAGCAGCCCTGCGATTATAGTTGCGGCAAACACCAATTCACGGCGATCGTGGTGAGCGACAAGCATCGCAGCTACTACTACTGCAATAGGGCCTGTGGGCCCGGATTGCTGGCCTCTCGTACCTCCAAAGATGCCAGCGAGAAGGCCGCAGGACATGGCCCCGTATAGACCAGCGGCCGCGCCCAATCCCGAGGCGACCCCAAATGCCATTGCTACAGGGAGAGCTACAACCGTGGTCATAATACCGCCGGTGATATCACCTTTCCAGTTACAAAAGAAGGACTTGTACATCAGAATCTCTTTGCAAAAAAAATCAAGCCTGTATCCCTGCATCAGTGCCAGAACTTTTCAGGTTACTGAAATTGGATTGCTGAGCCAATTTGTATCCTGTCCGGGTTTGATTATCTGCACTGGGCATCTTGCCTTGCTCAATACGCGATTTGTAACACTAGGGACAAACCAGTGTCTCTGCCTTTCTGGATGGATTACCAGCAATATTAAGTCAGGGAGAATCTGATCGGAGGCACTTAGAATTGCATCCGCTACTGATTCGCTAACTACAACTCGAGTAAAAATGCCTGCATCGAGAAAGACCTCCTCCAATGAGTTAGCAAGCCTTTTCAAATACTGCTTCGCTTCGTGTTTTGCATCTTTCTGCTCGTCTGCCAAGCGAGATATCTCCAGAGCCAACATCAGTCTAGCTCCTGCCAGTTTGTCCTCAACCGAGTGAAATAGATGAATGGATGCGATGTGCGAGTCTGTATTCTTGCCCAGAATGTCGCACGCGAGCTGCCCATGCTCGTAATCCCTGATCGGCAGAAGAATAGTCGCGCCTTTTCGCACGTGCAAAGTTGCACTACTTTCCGAATGGATCGATCCCGTTCGATCGCCTCTGCGATTCAGATATCTAGCCATGTGCGACCTCCTTCGCAGAGGTGCAAGATGCACCTTCGCGTAGTACTCACATCCCTCTGCTCACCAGGACGAGTCGTCGCAGCACAAGGAGCTTCACAAGAAAGCTGATGCACTAATACGATTCACACAGGTGATCGCGCAAACCAAAGCTTGCATTGCTGTCGTCAATCTGTCATATCGCAATATTGCAATATGAACGATAATTGCACCCTATCAACTCAACTCTGGCGTGTCAAGTACCAAAACCACTAACTACGATTTCGCTTCGAAGTCTTCTTTGATGACGAATTTTGAGACCACTTGCTGCGCGCTGAATCCAAAGCAGTAAGAATGCGACGCGATTCCTTATCATCAGGAATCACAAAAGTTATGCATTGTACAACGAGATCCGCCAACTCCTTTTGTCTCAAGTGATAGTAAACATTCCTGCCAACACGTCTTTCTTGCACAATTCGATTAGCTCGTAGAATAGCCAAATGTTGCGATACAGAACCTTGAGGAACGATCAAGGCATCTTTCAGGTCCGTCACAGTTCTCTCACCGTCACGCAGTTCCTGAACGATAAGAATTCTCAGTGGATGCGCTAACACACCGAAAAACCGTGAGAGCTCTTCTGAAACAACTTTTCGATCCATTTCCAGATCTCTCAACAGGCTACGACATACGAGCAAATCCTAACATGTATTCATTTAGGCTCTGAGTTGCTCTGAGTTGATCTGAGTTGCCCCGCCTTGCCAAGGAGCGCAAAATAGAAAGCTGTAACGGTACAAAACGCCTACAGCAAAGCCCCCGCCTATTTTCACTTTGCCTGCTTTCGGCAATACCATCGAAGTGCTCGCGCATCTGGGTAGAGGACGGTCCGAACGGTGGAGCAATTTTCAAAATCGCTCTACCGCGTGTTAAAGAGTTCCCAAACATGCTGTTTAGTCGTGACGTGTCAGCGAGCACAAAAAAAAACGATTTTAAAATCGGCAAGTTACTCTACAGATTGTGCTGCTAAGTTCGTTACAAATGGTCCGAATGAAATTGAGGATTCCTGTAGGGGCGCATTGCATACACCCTCCAAAATTGGGCGCATGCAATGCGCCCTTACGCAAACCGGGCGATGCATGGCATCGCCCCTGCGCAAACCGGACGATGCGTGGCATCGCCCCTGCGCTTCTAGATCAAGCAAGTCTTGCCTTGTGGAACCTTCAGTCCGGCTTCGTGTTGGCAATATTCTTTCAGTTCGACCTTAACCGGTTTTACTTTCCAAATCTCCTCGCAATATTCGCGAATCGAGCGATCAGATGAGAACTTGCCCATGCGCGCTACGTTGTAGATAGACTTGCGAGTCCACTCGTCGTGCCGCTTGAACGCCGCACCGACCTTCATTTGGCACTCTACATATGACGCGAAATCTGCCAGCACCATAAAGGGATCGTCTGCCAACAAATTGTTGATAAGCGGGCGGAACAGGTCCGGATCGCCATGCGAGAAGTGACCAGAGCTAAGAATATCGATTACATTCTTCAATTGCTGATTCTTCTCATAGTAGTGATACGGGTTGTATCCCTTCGCTTTCAGCGCCGCAGCCTCTTCTGCGTTCATTCCAAACAGGAAGAAGTTTTCCGGTCCTGCTTCTTCGCGTATCTCGATATTGGCGCCGTCTAGAGTACCTATCGTCACCGCTCCATTTAGTGCGAACTTCATGTTACCTGTCCCTGAAGCTTCTTTTCCGGCAAGAGAAACTTGCTCACTCAAATCGGCAGCAGGATAAACACGCTGTCCAAGGCTGACACAGAAATCAGGCAAGAACGCCACCTTAATGATCTTGCTTATCTTCGGATCGTTATTGACCACTTCTGCGATCGAATTGATCAACTTGATGATGAGCTTCGCCATGTAATATCCAGGCGCAGCCTTGCCACCGAAGATAAATGTTCGTGGTTGAACATCCAAGTTCGGATTCTCTTTAAGCAGATTGTAGAGCGCCACTATATGCAGTGCGCTCAAATGTTGCCTCTTATACTCGTGAATACGTTTCACTTGAATGTCGAACATCGATTCTGGGTCGACACTCAAGTCCAGACGATTCTGAATCCAGTTAGCCAAAACGACTTTGTTGTGCGCCTTTACGTCACTCCATTCTTTGCGGAAGCTGGCATCCTCGACATACTTCTCCAGCCCCTTGAGCTGATCAAGTTCTTTGATCCAACCGTCACCAATCTTACTTGTGATCAACTTGGTCATTTTGGGATTGGAAAGAACCATCCAGCGGCGCGGGGTCACCCCGTTAGTCTTGTTGTTGAACTTTTCTGGCGAGATCTGGTAGAAGTCGTGCAGGGTGTGTTTCTGCAAAAGTTCTGTGTGCAGTGCAGCAACACCATTAATTGAATGGCTGCCGACCGATGCAAGATTTGCCATGCGCACAAAGCGCTCGCCTGTTTCATCAATGATCGAAAGTCTTTGAATTAGACCATCATCACCGGGATACTTCTCGGCAATATCGTCGAGAAAACGACGATTGATCTCGAAGATGATCTCCATGTGCCTCGGCAACAGATCAGACAACAACTTGATCGGCCACCGTTCCAGGGCCTCGGGCAAAAGAGTGTGATTGGTGTAGCCGAGAGTCTTAGTGGTGATGTCCCAAGCCGTATCCCATTCAACATCATGATCGTCTACAAGAATTCGCATCAGTTCCGGAACGGCAATCGAAGGATGCGTATCATTCATCTGCGCGGCGAACTTCTCATGGAAATTCAAAATGTCTTCATTCTCACGCAAGTGAAGTTTGACCATGTCGGCTAAAGAGCAGGCAACGAAAAAGTATTGCTGCTCAAGACGCAACTGCTTTCCTTGTTGTGAATTGTCGTTGGGGTAGAGAATCTTGGAGATTGTTTCGGAAGCGATTTTCTCGGCAACAGCTCCTGCGTAGTCACCGCGGTTGAAAGCCTGCAAATTAAGCGACTCAGGTGATTCGGCTCTCCACAAACGAAGATTGTTGGCGGTATTGTTTTTGTAGCCTGGTATCGGTGTGTCATATGGAACACCATTGACCGTGCGATCCGGCACCCATTCAACTCGGTAGCGACCTTTATCGTCTTTGTATTTGCGGGTATATCCACCGAATTTGACTTCCACCGCAGACAAAGGACGCGCAATCTCCCACGGGTTGCCGTAGCGCAACCACTTATCTGTGATTTCGACTTGCCAACCGTCGCGAATTTCTTGGTCGAAGATGCCGTACTCATAGCGAATGCCGTAACCAATGGTGGGAATTTCCAGAGTCGCTAGAGAATCCAAATAGCAAGCAGCCAGACGACCCAAACCGCCGTTGCCCAAACCAGGCTCCTCTTCCTGCAAAATCAACTCATTAACGTCCAGCCCAGACTCGGCAAGCGCCTTCTCCATCTGCTCTTCGACGCCCATATTCACCATTGCATTGGCCAGGTGAGGCCCCATAAGAAATTCTGCTGAAAGGTAGCAGACAACGCGGACGTCTTTTCTGATGTAAGTCTCTAGAGTGTTGAGCCAACGCTGCAAGAGACGATCGCGCACTGTGTACGCGAGCATCATGTAAAGATCGCGCTTATTGGCAATCTCAGGAAACTTTCCAACCGCGTAGTAGAGGTTGTCCTCAAGTGCGCGCCGCAAAGTGGGAATGCTCATCCCTGTGCGGTCGTCTTCAACCCTTACTGCCGTATTTTCCATATGCAAATTCCTTAAATCGTAGCGCTGCCAAGTGACGCCCTTGGGACGCCGCCGCGCAAGACGCAGGGCTTATTAAGAAGCGGTTTATAGCACACGGAGAGGTTAGAAGTACCAAACTCTAATGTAAGAGTCGAAATGCAGGATAATTAGCTTAATAGCGTTACTAAGAGGCAGGTGCGGGACGTGTCGGGCGAAGGGTTCTTTACCAGTGTTTTAATCCTGGGCGTCTTTGTATTCGCTGTTTTTGGTCCGGTGCTACTTCTTTTCAGATACGTTTCTCCAAAAAACAATAAGTTAGGCAACGCAGCCTACAGATTCCCGCCGCCATTTTCGAGCAGTCTGTCTCGCAAAGAAGCGCTCGATGTTGTAGAGGCACGCGTCACACACATACAGTCGATTCGCCATAAGTGGAAAACCACTGAAAAGGTGGAGAAAGTTGGGCGCTATCAAGCGATGCTCACTGTGCCGTTCAACCTGTCGGGTGGGGAAGGACGAGTTTCATTCTTGCTCAATTTGCTTGCCACAAGCAAAGAAGCCGGTGGTTGCACGATTGAATGGAATTACGTGATAATGGCGCCCAACTTTGAGCCTCCTGGGCTTTCAATTCTCGAAGCCGACGTTTATAAAAACACGACACTGGAGATTCGCGCTGCATTGTTTGCTGCGCAGGGCGATGTTGAAGAGGCTGAATTTCTTGAATCAAAAACAGAGAGTCCCAGCATTGTATTGCCCGCTGCGCATGAAGCGCTGAAGCGCGACGCTGATGGCTTAGACGTACAAAATAAGGCTAGCCAGACGGAAAAAGAGAAATTGTTCCAGGATTCGCAGGCAGACATCAGTGCGAACCGCGCGAATGCAACAGAAAAGGCGAAGCAGGAAACACCTACATTCGCGGAGTTACGTCCAGCTGATGAAGCCAAACAGGTGGAAGATACCAAACCAGTTGCTGCATCTGAGATACCACAACTCCGGATGCCAGAGATCCAGATGCCGTCAATTGATGCAAGCTTTCCTGGATTAAACGTTCAACCGGGCGAGGTTACAAATACTCTTAACTTCTCTCCGCCCGATCCCAAATCTTCCTCAATTGCACCAAAAGCGGCGGGCGACAGGTGCGTGAAGTGCAGCCAAGATCGTGATCCCAGTTTTAATTTCTGTCTCTATTGTGGACACACGGATTAAGCTTGGGAGTGCGGGCGGCTCGCCCGCACCTAAGAGGCACATGCAATGCGCCGGCTACAGAGGCGGGCGATGCATGGCATCGCCCCTACAACCTACGCTTGATGTGATCGCGATTGAGAGAGTCTTTGAATTTGGAGATTGGCTTGTGCCTTGACGCAACCAATTGTTGCGCAATGTCCATGAGCTTTTGCCTGGCGACTCTCAGAATGCCGGCAGAGTTAAGTGCTAATGGTGGCAAAACAGCGGCATCACCGCCAATGGTGCTGCGACTGAACAAAGATGGTGCCGCACCTGGCACAGGCAAAGCTCCGGGACCTGCAGAAACAGTCGGCTTTTCACCTCCTTCTACGAACACGCCCAAATGTTCGTTGAGCAGTTCGCGGTCAACCTGAGTTTCAATAACTATCGTAATCAAATTCTCCGGTTTGAACTCTTCCTTGTAGAGACGATCGAATGCGGCCACATCCTCAGCGGATGGAATATCGATCAGTTGCCGAGAACGAACTTCAACGATGCGCTTGCCGTCGATATAGTTCTCTTTGATGTTCGGCAAATTGATGTCCGCGATCAGCCAGGCATAGCGTGCATCATGGTGCAACTCGAAGGTTGATTCGGCAATGCTGACAAAAGTTTCGTGAGGACCAATGAGTCTTTTGTTTCGATTGTACTTATGTATCTGCAAATAGCGTTTTGTACCCGGAACATCATCACTATCGTTGTCGCGAAGCGCGTCACCATCGTATTTTTGAGAAACCTTATGTCCTTTCGAATCCAAAAGGTTCTGACCAGACACTTCATTCTTAGAAATAGCTTGCTGTGACTGCTCTGGTTTCAACATGTTTGGCAAGTATGCTTCGATGCCTTGAACTTTCGGAATCTGACTATTGGCATCCGAGCCTTGCGGGTTCATTTCATCAAAACGTACACGCTTAGCTCCGGCAGCGGCGATGATTGCCGCGAGTGCAATTTCAGCTCCAGTTATATATCGGTCTTGAATGCGCCCCTGCAAAGTAAGAGTTCGTATTTCCAAACTGGAAACGCCTTGCTCTCTAGCACTCGCTGATTGCCCGTCACGTACCGCGCCAGGTTGGGTCTGCTTTGCCGCTGCCGCACTCTCCGGAAGACGAGCAGAACTAGCAGGCATCTTTCCATCTGGTTGACGAACACCATCTGGTTGACGAACACCCTCAGGTTGGCGAACACCCTCAGGTTGGCGAACACCATCGGACTGGCGACCAGTGCTCGACTGCGACTTAGTCCCGGATTTCGAGTCAAGTTTTCCATCCGCCGCGTTTGGTCGACTTTGCGCGGCAGCATCCGATTGAAACGGCGTCTTCACCTGTGGTCCGCCATCACTTTGAGGAGGCGTTCTGACCGGTCCAGCGGCGTCGCCTTGCACTCGAGACGGAAGGGGGCCATCTGGCGTTTTTGATTGAGGAGGAGCGTCAGATGTATGCAAGAATTTAGCTTGAGGAGCTGCGTCAGATTGATGGGGAACTTTTACTTGCGCTGAGCTCTCTCCTTGCTGTGGAACTCTTGCTTGCGCTGAGTTCTCCGATTGATGTGGCATTCTCACTTGTGGTGAGACATCCGGCTGCTGTAGATTGCTTTGCCAGCGCAACCCCGAGGGAAAACGCTCTTCCGAAATTCGAACGATTTGCTGCACCTGTTGTTCTGGCATTCGACCTCTAATTTCCGCCAGCGTCAGTCGACGTTCGGAACCAAGAGGGTTTTGCGATACTTCCATGCCAGCGTACTGTGACTGTTGCTTGAGCGCCTTGTCACTGACCCTTTGCTCCAGGCCGTTTCCAGGGGAATTTCTCTCATCCAGCACACGCCGCATATTCTCAAACGAAGTACGAAGCTGAACGCCCTCGCCGCGCTGTAAAACATCGCGTCGTAGGGCATCGCGTTGTGAACCGTCACGTTGCGCAGCGTTTTGAGTTTTCGTTTCACCAGGAGAACCAATATCTACAGATTTGGAAGTGTTCTGTTTCTCTTGCAGGTTTGAAAGCTGTCGTTCTTGAGGAGAGCCGTACACTTTATCTTGCGCATCTAGCCGCGGACTCGACTGGCTCTGCTGCGGGTTTTGTTTCACCTCAGCCTTGGATTCCTGTTGGACACGCGCATCATATCCAGTGCGCCGTTCGAAAGCGCTGACAGCAGGAGACTTACTTTCGCCATCTCTTATCGAGTTGATTGCGGATTGATCTACGAGCCTGGCGACAACGGGCTTTGAGTCAGACGAAGCATCCGGTTTAGCCACTGCCGGAGCGATTGCAGATTTAACAGCACCCTCACTCGTAGCTCTTTCTTTAACGCCCTCAGGCGCGGGTTTGCTTGTATCGCGTAAAACAGATTTCGCAGCATCATGCGAATTAGTTTTTGCAGCTTCATGCGAGACGGGTTTTGCAGCTTCATGCGAGGCGGGCTTCGCAGCATCCCGCGCCGCCGGTTTCGCAACATCATGCGGGGTTTGCTTTGCCGCTTCGCGAATCGACGGCTTAGCATCATGTGCAGTCGGCTTCGTCGCGTCACGCGGAGTCGGTTTCACCGCATCATGAGCAGGTGCCCTCACAGCCTCTTGCGGAGCCGTCCGCGCCTTTTGCTCAATGCCTTTTTCCACATATCGCGTCAGCGAATCTCGATCATAAAGCGGCACCTGTGAAATACTCTTTCGCACGTTGTTAAAGGCGTCCAAATTCTTGCGGTCAGTTTCACTCAATTGAGTGCTCTTCAGCGCGCCACTGGCGATGCGTTCCTGAACCTCCTTGCCGCGCTGATACTGCAAAGCCAGTTGGGGATTGATGCTCGATAGAACTTGATCGCCTGAGTGCTGCCCGGAGACCGCGTCCACGGCAAGATTCTTCGCATCACCGACGAGTTGCCCTACAAAACTGAAAGCGTCGCCGGGCGCGCTGGACTTTTCGGGCTTGGCCTGCTCCTTCGCCTTCGCCTCCGCAGCTCTCTTTTGCTCTTCTTCCGGACTGGTCATGAACAACTCCGGCATAAACCGTATCGTGTTGTTGGGTTGGTCCGTGGCCCGAAAGCCTTCGAGCCGTCCCCCAATATTTGTACCCATCCAGGCTTCTAACCTCTACAGAGTGACCATTTTGCGTTTCGGCAGCTTTATGGACTCCGCGATTCCAGAGACAGTATGCCGCAGGGAAACGGCGAGTTTAATGTGTAATTGAACAGTCGATTTTTGAGCAGACGTCGATTATTTGGTCGGGACAATCATGAGGACCGATTTGACCCGTGTTTCCGGCTCCTTGCCGCAAACCATCTTCAACGCACCGTCCGCAGAAGCCTTATCAGCAATTGCCATGGTCGTTGATGTTCCGCCATCAAAATTGAGCGCCCTGGTGCAACCTAAATTGCTCAGTACCTGCGCCAATTGCTCGAGGTTTATGCCAGAAGAAAACTCATCCTGCCCCTTGCCTGCGACGCACAAAATCAGGAAATGGTCGTCGTTGGTGATACCAATGGCGGTGCGAGCCGCAGTTTTGTTGCAGCCAATCGAATCAACTTGCTTCCCATCGCTACCCGTGCGAATGAAGGCTTCATCCTTAGCCGTCAGCTTGGGCAAAAGTTGCGGCCCGCCACCGAGAACATACTGCAATTTGTCATTCTTGGGGTGCACGTCTTTGTGCGCCGCGCTCGTGCTGGCTCCCGCCCCTTTCTTCCCCCCCTGTGGTTGCCCGCTCCCCCGTCATCCCCCACACCCTTTGCCGATAACTTCCTTCTCTTAGTACTTTATTC
>DTSE01000454.1 GCA_012965515.1 Candidatus Melainabacteria bacterium
ACGACAATTGTGAAACCCATTTTTTCTACTTGCTCTCTAAGCGGCACCTTCACTGCTTCTGCACTGCCCTTGTCGCCATCCTTGCGCATCAAAAGTCCGTCGTAAGCTACTTCGCGCTTGATCAGATTGTTTATGGTATCGGCGCGCAATCCTTCTCTGCGTCCGGTGATAAAGAAGATGGCAAAGCCATTTTTGCGAGCCCACTGAAGAAAAGCCGCAGTCTTCGGCAAGAGCGGGGCGTCTGCTTTTTTGATCCAGGCTTCAAATGCAGGCCAATTGAATTCCGGTGTTTTTTCAAAATGCGGGCGATTGTCTATTAAGGTTTCATCCAGGTCCGAAACCACAGCCGGTAAGCCTTTTGCGGCTCCCTTTTCCTTTTCGCTGAGGTATTTTTTGCAGGCTGCGTAAGCGTCGGCTATCGACTTATCCGTCTCCTCCTTGTACGCGGAGGTTTTGCTGAAGTCTATGCCGACGCGATTGCCGAAGTCTTTCTCGTTGAGCGGCGGCGGTTTAATGTCGTTGGCCGGCATAGCATGACCGGCAGGCGAGAGCAGCGCCAGAGCTGCAATCGTCAGGAAAAACGATGACTTAGTAGGCAATGACACGTTTATCACCAGGCAAGGGTACAGGGCGACACAGGGCAGGCCTTACAGACCTCCGCATCGTCCATTATTCTACGCGTTTGCGACTCTGAGTGCTTACGCGCCGCGCATGCTGACGCCGCGGCCCATTGCGTAGGTGGTGTGACCGATAGCGGTCTTTTCCTTGCCTGACGACTTGGTTACTTCAATGGTTTGTTGTTCTTTCGGTGTTTCAGCTGCCGTGTCGACGTAGTGACCCCAGTAAGTGGCACCTACTTTGAATTTTTTGTTTTTCGGCTCAGGCAGGAAGCGTTGCGGCTCTGCAATACAGACGAGCAACACCAGAGCAACCAATCCGCCGAATATATAGAAGAAATCCATGCTTTTACCCCGCCTTGTTTGGCTTTGCCCTTGCCCCTCCCCAAAAATCAGGGGAGTTTTTGCCCATGCTTTCGGCATAAGGCAAGTGGAATGGTCTTCCTCTGGTTTCTCGCTGCCTGGAGGGCGCGGAAATCAAGTAGTTGTAGATTAAATGAAACTGTCCAGCTTGTCCATGGGAAATGCCCCAATTTGGACGGGGACTAGCTTAAAAAGTGGAAATAGTGGGCGTTTTCGGGCTTTTCTTGCAAAACTTTTAGAGAAACCCAGCTTAATCAGGCTCAGCTAGGCAATCTGAGCTAGCGGGGGCTAATTTGCTGAAACTCTCAAACATCACGCACCGCATCTAGTGACACGGTTTGGGCTGAGGCTGCAAAATCGATGGAGCGCTGGATGCTTAACCGTTGCTTGCGTCAGGCGACTGGCGGTCGAATCCGTGCAGATTGGCGATGATATCCAGAGCGGTTCTTGCGGCATCGGCTGTGCTGATAGACAGCCCCGATGCTTCGACCTTTTGAAGAATATTCAGATAGATGTCCACAAACTCATCGGCCATTTCTTTCGACGACTTGTCCGTATAAGGCATTGCCAACTCCCTTCTTGAGCACTCGGTTGAGATGAGGAAAGATCATACTCAATAGCGAGGCTGCAAACGTGAGAAGCTCATGTTTTCAACCTCCATTCGGCAACAAAAAACGGCACGGAATTACCGCGCCGTTAAATGTGCTGTCAGTTGGAGCTGCTTACTGTTTAACCAGCTCTGCCAGTTCGCTGTACATGCCTGCAATCTGAGCTGCAACGATCGCAGAATTGTTTTCTTCCTGCGAATATCTTGTGAATTCTTCGGCTTTGCGTTCAAACATTCCGAGCAATCTTTGGTTGAAGTTGAGGATGTGATCGTTCATGGAGCGTACTTTCTAGATAGGCTGAGACGCGGTTGCTGCGGGTTGAGCCCCGCCGCTTGGCTGATTTGTAATAGAAGAAGTTGAATTAATTCTGTCTCAAACGGATGTCAAGTTCAATAGGCCACGAGCAAGTTTCCATGATTTCTGCAAAAGTTTAATCAA
>DTSE01000455.1 GCA_012965515.1 Candidatus Melainabacteria bacterium
GTTCACTTGATCGGTACCTTCGCTATCAACAACTTCGGCGGACTGGGCGGCGGTCTCTAAAAAGATCCAGCTCGATAAAGTCGATAGAAACAAACCTAGTTTGAAAAACACACAGAGAATTCGGCATTGCTCGCCGGACTTCTCCTGAAGGAAAAAGAGCCGACAAAAACCAACTAGTCGGAATCATCTGAAAGGTCTGAAGGGCCGGTATCGCCAAGATACCGGCCTTTTGTCCCGGATGGGAATTTCCCCAATGACAGGGTCTTGCATTAGACATAATATTTGACCATCGCCAAGAAGGCACGCACCCAAGCCGACTAGCCATGGTTCTAAATGACAAAGAGAATTCACCCCGTGAATAAAGGCAATCAACTCCGAAAACAAACAATTAAGGCGCTATTTGCGTTGTTCTTGACGCTGGCGCCGATGTTCGTGTTTGTGGGGTCAGCAATTGCCCAAACCAGAGAGCCCACCCTGTCCGACACACTTCCTGTCGATCCAGGCGTTGGCAATCTTTCGCCCGGCGCACAACAAACGCAGAACACCGTTCCCGGTGCTTATGCCGATGCACCAGGCGAAGTGCCGCTCGTTTACACCGCAGCGACAAACAACACTACAGGCGTCATTCAAAACGTCACCAATACTCTTCTGGGAACCGGCGAACTCGGCTACATCAACGATACCTATATGGGTATCAAGAGATTCTGGGGCGATGACATCATCGGCAATTTGTTCCAGAACATCGGTCAACTCATTGGTAAGTGGATTTCAGAGTGGATCAACGGCTGGGTGGCCGACACGGTCCGCTTCCTTACTGCATTTCTGCGCACCTTTGTTTTGAACCCGAACATCGCAGTCAACGGTATTCAGAACGGACCTGGTGCCGGACAAGCTGACGACATCTCTCCCTACATCCGCGCTGCTGCAGACGTGATGTACGGTATCGCCGTCGACTTGCTCCTGCTTCTCTTCATTTTGTGCATTTGGAAATTCTGGGCAGAAGCCGCATGGCGCGGCGGCGGCGGACTGATGGGTTCGGTCGGTCGTTTGATTTTCACAGCAGGTCTCTTGCTGGCGTGGCCAACTATTTACGCCTTCATCATCCAAATCACCAATGAAATGATCCAGGCGATCTATTTCAATTCGGCAGACGACATTATGCGTCTGGACGCTGCTATGGCTTCCGCTGTTAAAGGCGGTTTGATGGCAGGCGCCGGACTTCTCGCCCATGCCTTCGCTCCTATCGTCGGCGGTGCGGCCGGCGGTTTGGCACTCGGCTTGGTCGGTGAAATCGTCGCTTTCGCCGGTCTCGTAATCTATCTGATCATCGGCGGCATCCTCATTGCGCAGCTTATCTACATCTTGGTTTTGAAAGCCATCCAAACTGCGCTGCTCACCGCACAATATATGTTTGGTCCCATCTTCCTGGTGTTCTTCGCAACACCTGACACGGAAAACGTGGCCACTGGTTATGTTAAGTCCTTCGTTGAAGTCAGCCTCTGGACATTCGTCTGGGTCGGCTTGCTGAAGATTATGGTCATCATCCTCTTCTCCGACTTCAACCCTTGGGGCAAAATCATCATGGCGATCGGCGTTCTGCAGCTGATGATTCAGGTGCCGTCGTTCCTCGCTCGTGCTCAAATCAGCCCGATGTCCGATTTCGTTTCAGCCGGTCTGATCACCGGTGGATTGCTCGGCATGGGCAAAGCGCTTGCCACCAAGGGCGGCGACCTGATGGACCGTTTCGCCAAATGGCGCGGCAGTTTGCAGGACGGCGGCGCTCGTGGTCCGCAACAAACTCAATCCGTCAAGATGAACGGCTTGCCGCATGCTCCGCAAGACCCGGATGCATACAATAAGATTCAAAACGCTGCCAAAGGCGATTTGAACAATGGCAACAAACCCGGCGACAAGGACAAAAACAAGCAAGAACAAAATCCGAACGGTCAAAACCTCAAGCCTCTCACCGAAGCTGACAGAAAGAAACAGGAAGAGGAAGAGAAGAAGAAAAAGATGCAAGGGCAAGGTTTGCCTGAGCAAGCTAAAGCTGTAACCGGTGCTGATGGCACGACCACTGCAGTTCCGCCAGGCAAGAAAGACGCAATGACCGAAGGTCTGAAAAATGGCGTCAAGGGTGGTTTGGCGGCAGCAGGTATCGGTGCAGTTCTGGCTGGTGCGCAAGCTTCTGACGCTCAAAAGAAAAATACAACCGGTACCAACGCCGACCAAGCTGCCAGAGACCGTGCCAACGAAATGGCTGCAATGTTCGGTCTGGACACCAGCGGCAACCAAGATCCAAATAAGCAAGGTCAGCAAGGTCAAAAGCCGATGACCGAGAAAGAAAAAGAAGAAGCTGAAAAAGCTAAGGCTGCAGCAGCTCAACTCGGTGGCGCCGGCGCTAAACTCCAAGTTCAAGACAAGACCAAAGCTGGTGAAACCAAAAAAGAAGAGAAGAAGAACGAAAACGCAGTTCCTGTCTTGCCGCCGGCAAGTGGAATTCCTGGCGCCAAGAAAGGCGAAGGTGTAGTTCCTCCTCTGAATGCAGTCGGCCCTGACGGCAGACCGCTCAAGGTCACCGAAAAAGGCGACGGCACAGGCAATGACAAAGGTGTCAACCAGGTTGAAGCTGAACAAAAGAATGAAACCGAAGCAGCCGGTCTTGGTGTTCAAAGAGATACCAATCTGCGCGTCAATCAGACAGACGACAAGAAAGGCGTTGCCGGTAAGACTGGCGAACCGAAGCTGACTACCGATGCCAAAGATTTGACCGGTAAGAATGCTGGTCAGCAAAGAACCGCCACTGGTGCTGTTGTTCCGCCGCTCACACCGCCCAAGGGTGACGCTGCTAACGCTGGTGCCAATCAAGGTCAAAACCTCAACAACGGCAAAACCACCGAGACTCTGCAAGGCGGACCGGAACAACAAGCAACCGGAACGCAAGAGCACGAGCAAGTTGTCTCGCTTGGTCAAGGCGTAAACGGTCAGGGCATCAACCTGCGCGTTACCCAAACACCGGTCAACGCTAGCGGTCGCACACCTGTAACTCAAAACGCTCAAGTAGTTCCGCCCAGCAGACCAGCCGGAACCATGGGTCAACAGACTGCTTCACCGATCAGCGGAGCAGCAGCCCATCTCGGACAGAACACTGCAGCGGCAGCAACTCAAGGTAATCCTGACGTCACCACCATGAACGTTCCGGAAGCACTGCAAGATATCGCCGGTCCCGGTAAGGTTGACCCCTTTACCGCATTCGACCACAGCGGATACGGCGGTGTTGCTCCGAACATCATGGCGAAATTGATTCGTACTTACGACGGCGTATCTATGGGTAAATCGCCTGACGGACAAGCAACCATCGTCGGTTCACCCAGAGGTGTTGCTCACGTCCGCTTTGGCGCTAACGCTACACAAGAGCAAAAAGCTATGCAAATTGCTTCAGCCGGTTATGCACAGACCATGACCGATGACGCTGAAGCCTTCGACGCAGCTCGTCAATCTGCTATCGACTCTGGTGCTGACCAACCCAAGGGCTTCGCCGACAGAGTTGCCGGTAACTGGTTGCAATATAAGGGCTCGAGTTGGAGAGAAACATACCGCGCTAAGCGTCAATTCCAACAAGCTATGTTCTCGGAAGCAGTCAGCGGTGCACAAGCCTACGTGACGGGTGATGAAGCTGGCGCCAACGCATTTACTGATCACCTGCGCACACGTTTCGGCGACATGACTCCCGAAAAACAAGCGTGGATGATGCACACCTTGACCGACAACACATCGCCTGAATCAGGTTTCGGTACAGCTCGTTGGCCGGCAACTGATGCATTGGTGCAAGCCAATATCGGTATCGATCCGTTTAACAGAGCTGCAATGGCCAGAGTACTCGGCACCAACATCCCCGTATGGCAGCGTCCTATCGCAGCCAAGGGTATCGCCAACTATATGAGAGGCGTTGTCGATGAGCGCGCTACACCAGATACTTCCAACGAAGAAAGAGCCGCAATGGCCGGTGGTTTGACCGGTAAGCTCTCTCCTGCAATCGTGGATGCTTGTGCCACCATTCAACAGTTTGATGCAGCTCCGGAAACGACTTTGAAGAATCCGAACTTCGTCAATGCTGTCGCTATCAGAGGCGCATCGTACGCGAGAGATCCCAACGTACAAAACCCGATGAGACAAGCCTACGACGAAGAAATGCTCAAGAGCAGAATGTTCGGCGGCGGCGGCTCTACCGTAACCACTCAAGTATCCGGCAGCATCATCAATGGTGGTGGCGGCGGCGGAGACAACGGCGGCGGCTACAGCCGAGTCGTAGATCTTCCACCTCCTACCGATGGTGGCGGCGGAATGGGCGGCGCACAATTCAGTGGCTCGTTCAACGTTCCACCGCAACGCGGCACCACTCAGCAAAATCTCACCTACCGTGTCAATCCCGGTCAATCGCGCGGCGTAAGCAACGGTGCAGTACCGAACCTGACTGCCGAATCGATGCAAGGAAGAACCGAGACTCAAGTCAATATCGTCAATCCGCAAGGCGCCAATCAGGTTGTGAACTTCGAAGCAGAAGCTCTCGTCCAACAGTCCAACTCTGCTTTGCCGCCTGTAATCAACCAAGGCTTGATCCCGAGAGTTCCGACCAACACTGTCAATGTCGTCAACGTCAAGCTTCGCCATCAGCAAGGCAACGTCAATGGACAAAACATCAGCATGTCCGTCAATGGCGAAACACAAGGAGCTTCCGACGTCCGTATCGGTCGTGTTACTGAATCCGGCAACAACGGACCGCAAGTAATTCAATCTGATGCAACTGTAGAAGTTCTGCACAACGGTGGCGGAGACAACAGCGGAGCTATCCAGCAAGCAGTTTCTTCCGTAGCCCAAACTGCTCCTGCTGCATTGCCACCTGGCGTCGATATCTTCGTTGAAATGCAACAGTCTGGATTCACCGACGCTCAAAGACGCGATCCCAATATCGTTGCCGGTGCATCGCAAATCTACAACGCCTCCGGCGGTGACAGACAAGCGATGGTAACTGCAGCATTGACTGCTCGTGCTCTTGGCTCTGACAGCGGAAACTTCGGTATGAAGTCTGTACAAGTTGTTCAAACAATGATCGATGCAGGTTGGAAGCCTAATCAAATCTCTGCTCACGATATTCACATCGCCGAAATGATTGTCGACCACGGCGGCGACACTGGCGCTGGTCAAGGTGGCGGCTATCCGACTCCTCAATACGTCCGCGCCATCAGCGATCACCCTGAATATCGTCAAACGCCTCCGATCGGCAGTGGCATGAGCCATGCTCAACTGAAGCAAAACAACATGAACGTCGTTAACCAACTCGCTCAGCAGCGTTACGCTCAGCGTACACAGCAAGGCGGAGTAGATGGATACCCGCGCCTGGGCGGACCCGGTGGCGGACGCTTCTAAAGCGAACGATAGCGAACTAATGTAGGGTCGACGCCATGCGTCGACCTTCTTTTGTAGGGGCGATGCCATGCATCGCCCTTTGTAGAAATGCTTCGTGCTCAGCCGGGGCAGGTATCCTCGCTCCAGACGGATGCAAGCATAGTCTTGCGCTCGGACATCAAACCCCGCTTTCTCTACCTGAAGCCTCTGAAGTTGCGCTTTCTTCCTGTGTGTTGAGCTGAATTGCTCGAAAGTGCCGCTACGTGCGTGTTTTGCGGATCCCCGACCACCGGTAAATGCGTCTCAAGTTGCTTGTTAGACCTTTTCGAGAAAATCTAACAAGCTGCCGAAATTCAGAATTAATGACTGATCCGGGAAATCTAATCTGTTTCTCGCACCTTTGGCGCTTTTCAATTCGCCAATTGCCTGACCCTTTTAATGCGTCCGAAATGTCTCTAGAGACCTGCGTTTTCAACGCAAAATCCAAGAATTAACCAGGTTTTCGTAGATCTCCCACAGTCCACCCTTCCAACCATGGGAATTACCCCACCAACGTGGGAGAAACCCTGATTTACCCGGGGTGGAGAAAGTCTTAATGTATATCCAGATTGGAACAGCTTCACCCCGGCAAATTCGCAATGCAAGACATCTACAAGCAATTCGAAAACTTCGTTCTCCAGACCGTTTCAGTGCAGTGCCCTGAATGCGAAGTTGTTTTTGCCACCGACATGCTGGCGCACACGCCAAACATGACGAAAGACACACCGGTTGAAACCGACTTGCATCGCATTCTTCCGCATCCTTCCGTGCGCGCCGCTCTCATCGCCATGTGCCCGGCTTGCTTGTATACCAACTGGTACAGCTCGTTCGTTGAAGATTCGCTGATTCCCTTCATGGCTGTAGCACCGGCAGAAGTCGCATTCTCCAAAAAGTTTGCTCACGCAGTTCTGACCGGTCGCAAAATCGGCGCTCACCATCTGGACCGCGCGCTCTTCGCGCTTAACGGTTCCTGGTGCGCACGCGAAGCCGGAGAACCCTGCGAAAAGTGGCTTGAACTGGCAGGGCAAGAGCTGGAATCCGCCCTTGCCGATGACTCCTGGACCGGCAATCGCAGCAGATACCAATACATAATGGGTGAAATCTGCAGACTCTTAGGCGATTTCCACGGAGCAGTCAGGCACTACAACCAAGTCGACCGCAAATCGCAACTACCGAAATCGCTAGTCGATCACCAGAGACAAGAGGCAATCAACGGAAATTCCAAACCAGTCCAATTACCTCCCGAATACGTCGAAGCAATCTTCTTTCCAAAACCAATCAACCTCGACGAACTGCTCGGCACCACACAAAATCAGACCCACGAACTCAAATCATCGTAAAAGCAAAAAACAGTTCCAATCTAAAACAGATAAAGACAAAGACAGAGACAGAGACAGAAGAAGAAAGAAATGGAAGACATCACACCACTTAATCTAGAAGACGCCCCTAAGCTGTTCGGCTTACGCTACGACCAGCTGATCGCGCTTCTTGCCGGATTGATCGTTTCCACCCAGCTCTATTCCTGGATGAATCCGATCATGGTCGGCACGCAAGACATAAGGCTCCACATCTCGCTAATCATCGGCGCCTTCGGTCCCATCTACTGCTTGTTCACACTCAATCATTCAAGCGGTTACTGGGAGACAGTTCTCAATCACTACGTATCATCGCAAGTATATATTCCGGGCCCGGACCCAAATCCGGTCCGCTTTTTGGTAGACGAAGACCTTATCGATTTTTGTGAGTAAATCACCATGGTATCGACAATAACCCGCTCATACAGCAAAGAAAACGGACTTTTGAATCTCTTCAAAAGAAACTCGAAAGCAGAAGGTGGCTTGAGCAAAGAAGCTCAATCCAAACTTCCAGCCCTGGCAGTGCCGAGAGCACATCCATCGGCTGCCGGTCTCATTCCAATCTGGGACCTGTTTCATGATGACGATTCCGGTCTCGGCGTTGTCGTTCTCAAAGACGGCAGCTACCGCTGCTGCTTCGAAGTAGACGGCGTGCACGTAAGCGGTTTCGACGAGATCCGTCTTGTCAGTTTGATGAATCACTTCA
>DTSE01000456.1:0-921 GCA_012965515.1 Candidatus Melainabacteria bacterium
GCTTTGTGCGGCCTTGAGACCTTGCTCGGCGCCTCCCTGAGGCGTTTGTGCAATTTGCTGAGGCACTTGATGGGATGATGCTTCTACCGCCTCTGGAGTTTGTGCAGCCGCGGGTTTGGCGTGCGCCATCTTGTCTGCAGCCGGCTGACTGTGATGCTCCGGGCCTTTGTGGTGAGCGGTTTGAGAATGGTTTGGACTGTGATGAGATGGTCCGTGATGCGCAGGGCTGTGGTGTGCTGAAGTGTGGTGTCCACTCGCATGGTGTGCGGTAGGATGCGCGGCATGAGCGCCCGATGCGTCGGCGAGCGTGGCGTGATGTTCACCGCCTGGCATGCTGAACTTTTGTCCCGGATGGATCAAGCTGGGATTCTCACCGATGACGCTGGCATTGCGATCATATAAATGATGCCAATTTTGGCCGCCACCGAGGTGATCTTTAGAAATGTTCCAGAGGTTGTCCCCAGGTTTCACGGTGTAGTCAGCATTTGCTGTGAGCTGGCTGTGATCGCCAAGATTTAGTTGGTCGCCAGGATGAATGAGATTCGGATTGGAGCCGACAACATCCTGATTCATCTTATAAATGTCCGGCCACTTTGAGCCATCGCCCATGTGACTCTTGGCGATATCCCAAAGATTGTCGCCGGGCTTGACGGTGTAAGGAGTGGCTTCTGTTGGTCCTTGAGCGACCTGCTGCCCTGCGCCTGCATCACCTTGTTGTTGAAGAAGTGACTGCTGGTCTGCCGCTTGCGGTTGAACAGTTGTCTCCGTGCGCGGCAATTCCATCTGTTGACCAGTCGTCGGCTGGCTTTGCGGGTACTGTTGCTGTGGCATTTGCGCCTTGGCCGCTGGATAATAATATGCATTATATTAAAAATGTATTTATGTAAAATTATATATTTGGTGCAATATTGTATCTAGTTC
>DTSE01000456.1:931-5257 GCA_012965515.1 Candidatus Melainabacteria bacterium
GCCTTGCATGCTGCCCAGTTGCGGTCTGAATGCACCGCCGCCGTTGTCGAATGCGATTTGCTGTCCTTGGATGAAGTCTTGGCCTCCGCCGATCATCTCATGCGGATTTCCAATTCTAGGATCCATCGTTTGGTAGGTCGGCTGACCGAAATCGGCATGCCCGCCGACATTCAAGTCCATCTGCGAAATATCGCCGAAGTCAGGGAATTGCGACATCGCATTGTTGCCGGAAGATGCGAGGGTATCGAATCCGGTGAACTGACCGGTCATTTGACCAGCCATGTTTGTACCCATGGTGTTCAGACCCATGGTTCCAAAATGCTGACCTAGCGTGGCAAAGATAGGTGCATTAGAGGGAAGCATGGAGAGGCTCATAGGCATGTGCTCACCAATGCGGCTTAAGGATGAAGCCAAGCCGGCATTGGCATGGTTCAACCAATCGGCGAAGTTGAATGCGCCGATGAAATCCTGCAAGGGCATGAATAAAGCGCCTAAGGCTTCGAAGAACGAGTTCAACAAACCGATGTGGCCAGGCATTCGCATGATCAGCTGGATGATCGGCGAAATGGGCTCAGCACCGGGAGTCAGGGCTGCAATGGCTGCGTCCGCGCCAGGAGCGAAAGCTGCAGCTTCAGCGCCGGTGGGCACGATGTTCAAATGGGCCATGGGGGCTGCGTCAAAAGACAGGCTCTGCGCGCCATTGAAGGCGAGTTCGCTGCCTGCATTGAAGTTGATAGCTTGGTTGGAGAAACTCAGAGTATCGCCGCCGAAAGTCTGCAGGTCCGGCAGTCCGGCATTACCGCTGGGTGAGAAAAACTGATGAGCCGCCCTCACATCCAGCGGCTGTGAGAGGCTTTGATTGACTGTCTGGAAAACTTCGCGACCGGAAAACTGCCCGGCTTTCATGCCTTCGGTCAATCCGTCTCCGAAATTTGGAATATCAGGTGTAGCCACTAGTAAATATTTCTCTGCCCCAGCCTACTATTTGTACTTTAGGTACAAAGGGATGTCAAGTTAACAATTTTGAGCACTGGCGGGGGTTAGCGGGTTCAAAAGGGGGCAGATTTTAGTGTTTTCAGGATGGATTTAGGGGGTATCCGCAGGTTCACCCAATATATGAGCGGTTTGAATCGAAGAAACCCGTTTTTCCGCAAACTTTAGATCGCCACCTTATTGGACATGGATCTGCTGAGAATTTTGGCCAAAAAACCGGCCGCTTCGATTTCCCATGGCTGCCAAGGTATGGAGATGCCTTTCACGGTCTCTTTCCAGAGTTCGAAAGAGGTGCGAGGGTACAATCGTTCCCCGTAAGGGCTGTCGTCGCTAGGTTTAAATGGGTCGCCAGCCCAGTGAACTGATTTCGACATTTCCGGTCGAAGCCACATTACCCAAGACTTGTTGTGATTGGGAATCTTTGCCGCGAGCAGACCGCATGCATAGGCTCCGATGTCGTGACCGTAGCGTGCCGGAAGGTCGTCGCAGGCGAAAATTTCTTCATTTGGTCCACATTCAAGCCATTCGATCAACGCGTGCAAGGTCGGATTGTCCGGCGTCGAATTTTTTCTGAGGATGGTTCCGTCTGTGATGAAAACATTGCCCGTGCTGTGGATCAATTCATCGAGTGTTGGGTGACTCTGCATCATTGATTTGAGGTCATGTGAATCGAGGAGATTTGCAGCAATCTCTTGAATCGTTGAGAGATAGCGCAATTTGATTTCGCTTTCAGCAAGCTTGTGCAAGTCGGAGAGTCGATTGGAGCACAATTGTGAAAGAGTTTGATAGAAGCTGAATTCCTGCAGGGTAAAGCTGCGAGCCGTTTCGTTGTGACAGGCAATCAATCCCCAAAATTTTCCTTTTTCAAAAAGCGAAATTGACATTGACGCACGAACATTCATGTTGCGAAGATACTGCAAATGAATGGGCGAAACGCTGCGCACGAATGAGAAACTCAAGTCCAGTGGCGACATTCCGGGCTCTTCTACGATGCGTGATTGTGCGCCGTCGACATCTGAGATTACGCGAAAACGATTTCTGATATATAGTTCGCGTGCTTGTTTTGGAATATCAGTGTGCGGAAAGTGCAAGCCCTTATACGAAGGCATACTCTCCTTGCGTGCTTCAGCAATAACTGCGCCGTTCCAGTCGCGATCGAACTTGTATATCTTTACGCGATCAAATTTTGAAATTTCCCTCACAGTATCTGCAATGAGTTGCGCCAGTTGCTGCTCTGAAGTGGTCGATGACAACTTTACTCCCAGGCTTGAAATGGCAGCGGTGAAATCTCCATTTTCAGGAGTTTGAGCAAGAAGATCCAAATACTGTTCGTCCGCACCAGAATGCCAGAGCGCATTGACCTTTTTGCCTGACTTTAGTGTCAAAACTACGCTAGGACGCAAAAGTTCTGAACTCGACTTGTCGATTTTTTTCAACTCATCTGCATCGAAAATACTAGAGATGTTCTTGCCGATTATCTCCTTGGCGTCTACTTCCAAGAGTTCACGTATGTTTTCGCTTGAACGAGTTATTTGACCATCCTTGCGATATGAAATGAGTGCTCCAAAGTCCTGCACCGAGCCAGGAATGTGAATCTGCTCCTGATCGCAATTCGTGATATCGACTTCCGGCTTTTTGGTCAAACTGGGATACCTCGGAAAAGTGAATTTCTGATTTTACAGCACTCTTGTCATTCAATTAAGACAAAGTCGACTACTGCAAAAGTTCCTTAAATTCACCGGTCCGCAAAAATGATCTTTATTCCTTTTATACGCGTTATACGCGCCGCCGTACCCTTGTAAAAGCGCTACCACACCTTTGAGTACTAGGCGGTAACTGTGTCGCGAACGACAGGCAAACCAGCTTGATTCCACGCTGTCATTCCGCCTGTGAGCACGATAACTTTTGAGAAACCTGCCTCAGACATTACTTGAGCTGCGGTTTTTGCGCGTCCACCCATTTTGCAAATGGAGATGATTTCTTCGTTTTTGTGTTGAGCGATTTCATCAAGTCGATGGGCGATTTCCTTGACGGAAATGTGCTTGATACCTGGAAGGTGACCCAACTCAGCGTACAGCTCTGGGGTTTCGCGAACGTCGAGTAAGAATGGTTTCCAGCCGGCATCCATTTTTTTCTTGATATCAGTTGCGTCCATGTACTGAATTTCCTGACTGGCAGCGCAATCGCTGAGAGTGCCCATTGCTTCGCATGCGGAAACACCTTGTGGGATATCCACTGATTTTGGATCGCGAGTGCAATCAAAATTGGCTTGTAGTACGAGTTTCATCCAATCAGCGGGGCCCAGGTGCAACTCCTGCAGAAAATGGACGTACTCATCTTTCGTCTTTGGTTTGAAGAACGGATTTCTCTGTTTTTGCTCACCGAGAGTGGATGGACGTCTGCCACGATAGTCGTGACCGGGATAAACAATGAGATTGTCCGGCATTTTCGAAAGCTTCATCAAGCTCTCGAAGTGATCAGCCGGATCGCCACCGGGAAGGTCTGTTCTACCGGCTCCGCCGTCATCGAGAAAGAGCGTGTCGCCAGTAATTAGTTTATCGTCGAGCAGAATGCAAAGGGAATCTTCCGTATGGCCTGGTGTGTGTATGAACTTGATTTTGACGCCGCCAAGTGACAGTTCAGAACCATCTTCGACTCTATCGGAAACATCTTTCGGTTTTGCACTCGAATGCATAATGTAATGGCATCCGGTCAGATCCATAAGTTTCGGACCGCCCGAAAGGTGGTCGGCATGGGCATGTGTGTCGATGACGCCGTTGAGTTTGAGTCCGCGCTGCTTTAGCAATGCGTCATAGCGCTCGGCTTCTTTGAGTGACGGATCGATCAGCCAGGCTTGTTTTTCGGATGTCGACCCGATCAAGTAGGTCATGCAACCCATTTGCGTAAGTGGTTCGAAAATAAGATCCACTATCTTGCTCCTTATTGGTTCTTATCAACATTATTCAATAAAAGCTCTCTTTTATTGTGAGTTTTAGTTGATGAATAGGCGTTTCCGCTAAAACCCCGACCTATTTCCAGGCTTTACCCTGGGATCCGTTCAGCGCCTTTCATGTTACGTTCCAGCTCGATTCTCAGTAGCTTTGTTAGAAGGTGCTACAGAGTCGGCGTGCCATTCCCGCGACGCCGATCAAGGTCTGCGGAAAATATTTGAGCGTGAGAACGCCGTAATCAGTAGGAACGGAATTATGAAAACATTCAACTTTGCCAGCGCGAACAAAGGAGAGTTGGAACCTTCGGTAGCTGGTGCCCTGTCGCTGATACCGGGTCTGGGCCAGTTCTACAACGGCGATCGCCTCAAAGGATGGCTCTTTC
>DTSE01000456.1:5267-7475 GCA_012965515.1 Candidatus Melainabacteria bacterium
TGCCAGGGCCAAGATTCAGAACTTCCTCAGTGCGAGCAAAGCACTTAGAATCATTCTCTTGAGTATTCTTTGTGCTGATGCCATCAGTAACGGAATCATGCAATTTGCCAACAGTCACCACTTTGCCGCAAATGTTTCACTGGTAAAACAGCTTGGAGCCTTCAAGCTCGGGCATCCGGGGGCGACTCTTCTCTTCGCCCTCTGTCTGGCTTTCATAGCATTTTCAGTGCGCGATGCTTATGACAGAGCATTGAACATCAAGAATAGAGAAATCTATCAGGGACACTTTTTGGAGCTTTCAGAAGCAACGAGCGGGTCATATTTAGCCCACTTTGCGTTGATGGGTGCACTTTTGCTGTTGTCAGTTTTCCTGCTGATTCCGGCTCCGCCACGACAACAGGTAACCGAAATAGAATTCGTTTCGCAGCCGGAGACTCATCGTGTCAAGCCTCCACAGACGACTAGAGTTGATTTGCATAACAGCAGAGCAGAAGGTTTGCATAAGCCTCAAATGCCTGTTCGAACAAACCAAGGGCAAAGAACACCATCTAAGCCTGCTGAATCTCAATCTCAAAGGCAGCAGACTCAGGTAGCGAAACCGCAGCCTAAGCCTGAAGTAAGAACTCAGCAACAAGATGCGCCGAAGCCGCAGCCGATGAAAACTCACGAATCACCGAGGCCTCCTGCGCCGACGACTGCGCCACTGCCGACGGTGCGTCCACCCATGCCGGTGGCATCGCAACCCGCACCGACTCCGCCGATGCCTGCTCGTCCGATGCCTATTGCGCCGGCTCCGCCTGCCCCGATGGCTGCGAATTTGAAGCCCCTGCCGGCCAAGAGTATGGCTGGTGCGAGTTTCGTACGTCCAAACTCCGCTCCTGTCCCGATGAATGCCGCTGCTGGTTCGTTTGCTCCGGCGCCTTTGCTGGCTTTCAACAAGACCGGCATTGCTAACGCTCAGATACCTTCCATTGCAACAGCACCTATTGGTATGGGTAGTTTTGCCAAGGCTTCCAGTCAAGGCTGGATGAGCGGTAAGTCTCCTAATGCTACTAAAACGGGTGGAGGACCATCTGCTCCGGCTGTGGATTCCAGCAGCTTCAATGGCACTGGTGATAGTCACAGTAAGCCTACTCTTGCTGATACGAGTTCGACTCGAACCGGCAATGGAAGGGGAAATTCAATCGGTGAAGCACCGAAGCCGATCGCTGCGAAGACCGGTCCTGCGCCTGGTGATAGGTTGGTGGTCGTTCCGAGAATAACCAGCCCAATTGGTGACATCAATGGGGGAAGAGGCAATCCTGATCCAACAGCTACTGGAAAGGATGCTCCGAGAATCGGTACGCGCGAAACGCCAGAGCCGGATTTCAAAGAATACATGGCATCGTTGCAACGCCGCATCCGAAGGGCTTGGACGCCACCCAGGCAGCCGAACTCGAAGAGCACGATTGCTGTTTTCACCATTGGACTGAACGGTGAGTTGCTTGGTCTTAGATTGGAACATTCTTCGGGAGACAGTTCGATGGATCAAGCTGCATTGCAATCTATCAGGAATTCCGCTCCCTTCGCGCATCTTCCACGGTACTCACCTGATTCGATTGATGTGCAATTCACGTTCGACTACAACGTGTTTGGAGGAGGAAGACAATTCTAGACGCACCAAATGCAGTGCTCAAGATTTCGATGGCGGCAGACTACCTGTCGCCATCGGCTTTTGTGAATGCATTTCAGTCTCCTGTCACGCGGTATATCAAGAGGGCGCTGATATGAAAGTGTGTAATTCGTATATGCGGTGATACATAAAATCACCAATATGATCTCCCGAGATTTGTAGAGTCTGTATAGACCTACTGGGTAATGGTTTGCGGATACTTGACTTGATGAAGTTTAGCGTTGGTTAACGAAACATTCTTTCGCGGGCAGGTGTCGATAGTGGTGAGAGACCTTAAGGCGATATGCGATGTATGTATTCTAAAAACGGTCATGACAAATCGAGATTGTGTCTACAACTGAATTAGTGCATAATCTTTTCATCGCCGTAATCGGATATTTACTTTCATAAGTCATTAAGGCTTCTGCCAAGGCTACTTATAACAGCCCGGCCCTGCTGAGGATTTTCAAAATTGATGACATTAAAGACTAGAGCTAGACCAAGCATGGAGCTCGGCGTCCGCTATTACGACAACTCGCCAACTTCCGGCACCATTG
>DTSE01000457.1:0-763 GCA_012965515.1 Candidatus Melainabacteria bacterium
GGTGGTGTGTTCCCGATCGAAATACGATAGTGGGATCCTGCCACAGTTGCTACCCCGTCAGCGTTTTCAGGATCGCGCTGAGCCCCGGGCTGCTTATCAGACGCGGTGATAAGATGAGATCACGAAGCTTGCTCAGGAAACCCAACTAACAATGAATCTCAAGCTCAGACTGGAAAAACTCGCCGACACCCGCTCGTGGGTGCGATTGCACTTTGCCGATGGCACCACTGTTATCGGTCGCGTTTTGCGCATCGGTCACGACTATATAGAGCTTGAGTCTTACGGAGATATGGACAAGCCAAACGCGCGCGATTATTCGAAGCACTTGATACCACTAAATCTGGTGAAGATGCTTACAATAGAATCGCCGCAGTTTGCGGAAGCCGAGCGCCGCCGACTCGATTACATTGCCACCAGCGACAGCGCCGTTCGCGAAGAATTCCATGATTTAGAAGGCTAACTCTCACAAAGAGGCGCAGCATTGGTTGAGAAATATCAGCCTGCAGAAGAGAGCGGAATAGATTTCGATCTAGACAGCGCGCAGGTAGCCTCGGACGCCGTTACAGAAGCGCAGGCGGAAGCGCAGACAAGTGCGCCAAAGGGTGCCGCCAAGATTTTCCGTGACGACGGACCATTCATGCGTTTCGTGTGGTGGACGTTGCGCACAGTGGTTTCATTCGTGGTCCCACTTGGTGTTTTCTTCGCCATACAGAAGTGCAGGCCGCTAGTCGACTCCGCGTACCATATGCTCAATCCCGGCATC
>DTSE01000457.1:773-2008 GCA_012965515.1 Candidatus Melainabacteria bacterium
ACGTGATGGGGATGAATTGGCGCGTGCTGACGGTGGATTACCGGCTGGGGGTCCCGGCATCAACCCATATCCGATCCTAATTAAGGGCGGTTTGGGCAAGTTCCTCGCCGCATTGATTGCGGCAGTACCCGCTCTAACCGGGGTTTATCTTGGCTCATTGCTATACAGATTCAAGAACTTAAAACCGGTCATCGCGATGGCAATTTGGTGCGTGCTTGTCTTTCTCGACTGCCTTCTTTTTGTGCTAGTCGCAAAATACTTCGGTCTGATTTGATTAGTAATCTTGCTCGAAGACTTTCTTGACGTGTTTGGAAATAGCAATGACGCGCTCTGACGGCATCAATATTTTTCTTGCACCATAAATGGGAACAGGGGAAGTTTCCAACGTGCCGTTGACGTCGTAAACATCAGGGTTGTAGCCGTATGCAAGTGTTTTTGCAGTAATGGGAATTGGAACACCGTCATCGTTATTTTGATCTTTCCACAACTTCAAATGATGCTCGCAAACTGCCGCCACAATCATCGGTGCACATTCGGGATCCAATAAACCTTTGATTTCGTAATTAGGTCCAATATGTTTTTTTCGCTCGAAATACTGGCGCAGAATCGGGAATTCGAGCACATACAGCTTGACTGCGGAGATTGAAATCTGAGTGAAACCATATGTATGCCTTTCACTCTTGATCTTGCCTTCGCGCGCACTTTTGTCTCGATCGATATCAATCGGATCGTAGTAGTGAATCTCATTGCCGACCAGTTGTCTGAGCAAATGCGGCGCAAAAATATACTTGCTCAAGTCCTTGAACATAGCCGCTGCATTCAGGAATGCCTTCGGCTCTGATTTTGTAACCTCGGCAAGCTTTTCTGTCTCCTTGCCACGAAAGGGGAAAACAAAACCTTCAGTCTTGTCATAAGGCTTGTTCTGGGCGGTCATAGTATCGTCGGGACTGGGCGGAGAGTCCGGATCGCGAGGCAAATAGCGCTCAGCTTTGCGCTCCATATACATGATCGAATAAAGTCCCTGAAGATCGTCGAAATCCTCGGGTCGGGCATCTTTTGAAATCGCTCTCAGCCCGCGATTAAACGTGTCCGAAGGCGTCGGCATGCTACTCGAATTGGCATCGGCCTGAGTAGGAGTCGATTCGTCCACCCTCGGTGGATCGCCGTAAGCACCTGAGCCCACAGAGCTGGGCGTGCTTTTATCCTTCTTTTGGGATTCCTCGTCGGCCATATCA
>DTSE01000458.1 GCA_012965515.1 Candidatus Melainabacteria bacterium
GAGGAAATATCCGCGATGGAAATTTTGGACTCTCGGGGGTACCCGACAGTCGAAGTCACCGTCGTGCTTGCTAATGGTGCTGCAGGACGCGCAGCGGTTCCATCTGGTGCTTCAACAGGCAGCTTTGAAGCAGTGGAATTGCGCGACAAAGATCCGAAGCGTTATCACGGCAAAGGCGTATTGAAGGCTATCAACAATGTCAACGAAGTGATAGCTAAAGGACTCGCAGGTGCAAATGCATTCGATCAAGCGAGCATAGACCTCGAGTTGCAGAGGCTTGACGGTACTGACAACAAATCCAATTTGGGTGCTAACGCAACTCTTGGTGTCAGCTTGGCAGTAGCCAAAGCTGCAGCTAATGCAGTAGGTATGCCGCTCTTCCGCTATGTCGGTGGCGTATCCGCATCGATTCTTCCAGTACCGATGATGAATATTCTCAACGGTGGCAAACATGCTGAAGACGGAGTCGACTTCCAAGAGTTCATGATTGCTCCTGTAGGCGCGTCGAGCTTCTCGGAAGCTTTGCGTTGGGGGTCGGAAGTTTATCATGCACTAAAAGCGGTGCTTCACAAAAAAGGATTGAGCACCGGGGTTGGTGACGAAGGTGGTTTTGCTCCTTCGCTCAAAACCAATGAAGCCGCGCTTGAATTGATTGTTGAAGCGATCCAGGCTGTTGGTTTGAAGCCAGGTGATCAGGTCGCCCTTGCATTGGATCCGGCTTCAACAGAATTTTTTGAAAAGGGCGAGTATCGTCTTGCTACTGAGAACAAGTCTCTGAGCGGAAAGAAGATGGTCGAGTTTTACGAAAAACTTTGCAGCTCATATCCGATCATCAGCATTGAAGATGGACTGGCCGAAGATGATTGGGACAGCTGGAAGTTGATGACCGAAAAGCTAGGTCACAAGGTGCAATTGGTAGGCGACGATCTATTCGTCACTAATACAACTCGCCTATCGCGTGGTATCGAAAGTGGTGTCGCGAATGCAATCTTGATCAAGCCGAATCAAATCGGCACTCTCACTGAAACTTTGAAAGCGATCGAACTTGGCCGCGAACATGGTTATGCCAGCATGATGAGCCACAGATCCGGTGAAACAGAAGATGCCACCATTGCAGATCTGGCAGTCGCATGCAGCACCGGCCAAATCAAAACCGGTGCACCATGCCGTTCTGAGAGAACCGCAAAGTACAATCAGCTCTTGCGCATTGAACGTGATCTAGGACGTACTGCTGTTTACCGCGGCAAAGAGTCCTTCGCTCAGTTCCGTGCTGATGGCAAGAACGCTGTGCCTGCAGCCGTTAATTAAAACACTTACTGCCAGGGCTCCCAGGGAGTCGCATGCGGCTCCCGGTTATGCAGCGTACGCCAACAGAGAAAACAAAAACGATCGGTCTGAATGACCGATCGTTTTTAGCCTTAACTTGTTTTTGGACTCTACTTCTTCTCTTTCAGGTTTTTGCACATGCCCTCGGCATCCGAAATTCTGTAGAGGACTGAAGTGGTTCTGTATCTTCCAACATACTGGCCATCGATATATTGATCGATATAGCTTTTGGATATCATTTGGTTTTCCGAAACACGCGTAAAGTCATCTCTAGAGCGTGCTGCCCAGGCGCCTTGCACACCATCTGCCCAGTAATAATTGGTGCGGTCGACGCGTGCTTTGTCTGCGCTAAAGCTCACCTGGCTGGCTTCGGCTTCTGTCCAGCCCGGTTGAGCCCACGATGCGACCGTGCGTCCATCGGGTGCATGTTTGAAAGATATTTCAGAAATACTCTTTTGACCGGGCAGGATGGTCGATACGCCAGAGTCGACTACTGTCGTCTCACAGCGCCATACGCCGGCGAAAGTTGCAGGAAAGGAGTTGGGAATTGAAGAAACGCTGAGTTTTTGCTCACTTACGTAGGAAGCAGGCTGCGAGACAGCCATCTCTTCGGCATGACCGTGCAGCATGGTCGCTGCCGAGGCGGCGGTGAAAACACCAGTCACGGCAAAAG
>DTSE01000459.1 GCA_012965515.1 Candidatus Melainabacteria bacterium
TCCAGCCGCTGCCGCTCAGCCCGCTTCTGCTGACCGTTTTCAACGGCGCCGTGCTCATGATGCGGCATCGGGTGCGACATCGGTGCGCAATGCTGCGAATGGTCCGGCGTGGTGCTGTGATGCGAATGACCCGGCATGAGAAATGCTGGGAAAAGCGACATCACCAGCATGGCGACGCCCATCGAAAGATGCGCGAGGTCGGACGTGAAGGAAAGGCTCTTGCCGGCGCGAGCGTCCAGGACAGCGTCCTTGACGTAATAGCCGGAGAACCAAGCCCAAAAGAGCAGCATGGCGCCGTTGAAAACGGTCAGCAGAAGCGGGCTGAGCGGCAGCGGCTGGAACATGGTGAACATGCCCAGAAACATCGCCGAGTGCGTCCAGTCCCACCACTGCTTGTTGTATGAGAGGCGTTTGCCCCAGGTCATCGCGCGCGCTGCGTAGTACAGCGTGCCGAAGCCGAGAATCCACGACCACGCGATAGCCGGCACGGGGATGAGCCAGAACACCAAGTGGCTAGCCATTGCCAGCATGCAGACGAAGTGCCCCGCTTCACCTTCCCAGTCGAAGAAGCCGATGGCGTTCTTGACCATGGTGGGGCGGAAGAGGCGATAGAGATAGAAACCGGCGAATCCCAGGAAGAGAATGCCGATGGATGCGATCAGCCATTCCGGAGCGACGAAAGCGCCGGCCGGCATGTGATGCGTGTGGTCCATTTTGAGCTCCTTGGTCACAGTTCGTACCTGTGCGCACCTGCAAGAGCGAGTGCACAACGGGATTTCGTGAGCTATTTCAGGCGAAACACTCAACTTCACGTGCTACGCGCGCGTGCTGGAGTTTCAAAAACAAAGCGAGGAGAAACCTCTGAGTGCTTAAATACCTGATTGCTGAAAAAGAAAGATGAGAACTAAAACTGCCAGATTGGCGGCTGCTTTCGCCACTTGGCAGGACTGTTGTTAAGGGGCGCTGGGTGCGCTGCCAGCGGGCGAAACCATGTACCTGTCCGGTTATTGCGCTATGTCTGAGAATTGTTGCGTGGAAGGAATTTCGTCTAAACTGTGCAAAACTGGCTCGCAGAGCTATATGAGCCTATCCCGGGGAGGGGGTTGCATGCGCTTGTTCTTGAGTTTTTCGAAGCGCACCGTATATGGTGCCTCAAAGGGCAAATTTTTTTGTAAGGACTTTTCGTGCTGAGAAGGCTTTTCTTGCGAAGAGCGAACGCTGCATATGTCGCAGCGTTCGCTCTTCAATCGCCAGCTAGTCGTTGAGTGTGTCGTCCCTGTCCATGCCGTAATTGTGGACATACTGTCCGGTCGGTGCTTCGAAACCGGAACTCACAGAGGCCGAGGAGGTTCCCTGTTGCGACACGGAAGAAGGTGGCGCGGGAGGCACGAACTCGGAACCGGGGGCTGTTGTTTCCGGCACCGGCACTGCGGTCGCCTCCGCCAGAGAATCTACCGGCGGCTCGATACCAAGGTCGGAAGGATCGAATGGAGTGAAAGACTCGCGCATGGCGGCGCCGGTGAGCGCAGCGGCAGCGTCCGCGACGGCATTCTGGAAATTGCAATGGCTGCGAGGGAGCCTGGGAATCAAGCTCCAGTAGAGCTGTTCAGCAGCTTTTGCTTCTGCGACCGCTGCCTCTGCGTCTTCGAGATTCTGGCGTGCGGCTTGCAGTTCTTCCGCGACTTTCTGCTTCGCAATCTGGGCTTTGGCGCGGCTGAAGCAAGCCTCTGCGTCCTGATGGGCGGCTTCGTTAATGGCCGAGTTGGTGGAGGCAAACTGATGAGCGGCGCTGAGAATTGTTGTGCGGTCACCGGTGCTGCAAACCTTCATCAGAAGCTTGAGAGCCTGATAGTGTTCGTCTTCCAGATCGCGTCGCCGTTTGGAGGTCTCGCGCTCGATGTCTTCTGCTTCCAGAAACTCACATAGGCTCCGAGCGTGGCGCAATTCGACGTTACGTAGGGCGCTCTTCGCATCGCGGAGCACCGTCTCGGCATCCTG
>DTSE01000460.1 GCA_012965515.1 Candidatus Melainabacteria bacterium
GCCGCTGTTTTCAGGTCCTTTCTCATCATCAACGAGAGTGCGAATCTTGGACTCGTTTCTTGCCATCAGGTCCAATGCTCTTACTTCTTCAGGTGAAAGATCTTTGGCGTGGTCATTCAGATACTTCTCGATTTCTTTCCTGTTTACTTTGTTATTGCCATCCTTATCGATCTCGCTGAAGCGGCGTTGAAGTACTTGTGATGCGGATTCCGGAGCTTTGGCTTCGGTCCGCGGTTCCGGACTGGTGCGCGGTTCCGGTTTTTCATCTTCGCGTCCCGGCGCTGGAACCGGATCGGCCTCGCGCTGGCGCTGATTTGTTTCACCACGACGAGGAGCCGGTTCTACACGGGAAGTCGGTGGTTTTTCGCTGTGTGCTGTTGGCTCGCCTTTATCAGGACCGGGCACTTTCAACTTCTGTCCGGGGTGAATGACGTCGGTCAATTTCATTCCGTTTGCTTTGGCCAGATCATTCATCGCTTTGACGACTTCTGCATTCGATGGCTCTTTGCCGCTCTGCGCCTTTAAGTTGTCCTTAGCGATTTTCCAGAATGAATCTCCCGGTTTGATTGTGGATTCATGATCGCCGACAGTTGGATTGTCACCGGCTTTTTTACCAGGCTCCGCTTTCTGTCCAGGTTGGTCGCCTGGTTTGTCGGCGGGCTTATCACTAGGTTTATCGCCCGGCTGGTCAGCGTACTTGAAGTTACCTGCAGCTACACGCAATCCTGCCGTGCCATCTTCGTTTCTTGCTACTTTCAAATCTCTCTGAGTGAAACCTTTCGATTCCCAGAACCATTCATCGTTCGCCATGCCTTGTAAGCGATCCATGTCTTTGATTAGATGCTGCAGAGTCGCAGTTTCTTCCTTACTCAATTTGCCTTGGTTGGCCTTCATGTAGGCTTCGATTTCGGCTGAGTTTACGTGTCCATCGTTATCTGTGTCGAGCTTGTCGAAGTTCTTGTTCGCATAGTCTTCAGCTTTCATGCGCTGATTTGCCACTTCAATATCTTTCTTGGTGATTCCACCTTCCGGACCGTAGGTCGGATACTCGCTATACGGGTTCAGCTCTCCATCAGTATTGTTGTTCTCGAGCTTGTCTACATTGGCAGCCGTTTTCTTGAGAAGTTCTACTTCTTGCTTCGAAAGCTCTTTGTTATTCTTGATGTAATCTTCGATCTCTTGCTTGGTCACATGACCGTCTTTGGATTTGTCCAGCTTGTCGAAATTGTTGCGCACATAGTCCAACTCGGTACCACCGGAGATTGCCAGTTCCGGCAAGATTCCTGCCGCTCTTAGTTGCGCTGATTGCGCCTCAGTCACCTGATTGAGTTGTTTGCTGTCAGCTTGGTTGATTTGAACTGCGATGTTGGTTGCTTGAGCTTCAGTGGCTTTGGGGGCTTCAACTCTTTCTGCGCCTTGTGTAGACATTTGAGAAATCCTCAGGTGGTTAGTAACGCGCCAGGACGAACAACTGGCCTTCAGCTGCCTTACTTGTTGGGGAGACTTGCGGTTTGGGGGGAGGAACGCTCACACAATACCAACGCAATTTTCAAAAAATCTTGAAAACCCAAGACCTCTGCCAGACAAGGCTTCCCGGATACAGCCGAGTTCCAGGCTCCCTCAATTTTGAAACTCTTCGAGGCTCTAAAAGCCCCAAAATATATGAGCCGTCCGGTGAATTGCCGGGCGGCTCGGTTGGTTCAACTGAAAAATGAGAAGCGGTCTAACGAGGCAATCCCTTAGGCATGACTTTCCTCTGATAGGCAATGATGTCCGCGCGACTGATTGACTCGTCGCCGTTTTTCACTTGATCGAAATTCTTCAATAAATACTCAATCAAAGTTTGAGTCAGACCGTTGTTGACCCCTGATTTCTTGGACAAGTTCAACTCTTCCTTTGAGAACGCGCCGTCCTTCACGACTGAATCTATCAATGTGAGATTGCTATCGAAAACATCCGGCAATGTGCGTCTCAGTTTCAGCTCTTCATACAT
>DTSE01000461.1 GCA_012965515.1 Candidatus Melainabacteria bacterium
TACTGTTGCTGAGTTGCTGCGCAGCCCCGCCGTACCGACACAGAATGAATGACTGCCAGGCTTGATACCGGCCGGCAGAATTGCTTTTAATTGCACAGGCGATGCAGCAATTATTCTTGCTTCTTGCAGTCCGTCGATTAGAATGCGATTGTGGTCGGCGTGTCCGTCGAAGTTGTGCCCTTCGACTACGAGCATCGAGCGGGGCGCAACCATAGAACTGATCCGTTCGATCTTCGGAGCTTGCGCCTCGTAAGATGTCGTGAGCGGCTGAAGAATATCGATGAGACTGTTTGCTAGTTCCGGTCTCGATGCCAGGCAAACATTTAGCGAACGTCCCGGAGTCGCATCCTCAGGAACCATATATAGTGCCTGACCACGGGCGTCTGTTGCCAGCGCTGCGCCGTTAAAACTCAATTCGACAGAAGGTTCTCCGTTTTTATCTCTATCAATGATAGAGGTGGTCAAAAACTGTCCGGCAATCGCCTTTTCCGGCGCGACGATAGTTGCGGCAAGGCTTGCTTGCCTTGATTGCGGTGTGCTGGCAGGGCTTTCCCAAACCGATTGATTGGATGAAGGCATACTGCTTCGTCCCGGCAAGCGACTGGATTCCGGGCGATAAGAACTCGAGGATGAGCTGCTTGTAGTGTTCATCGCCACCTTGTCGGCGGGTGAACTCCAGGCTCTGTTGTCTATTTCCGGAGGCTCAGGTTTTGTGCGCGCCGCGGACACAGGGTTGATCGCACCTTTATCCACGTACTCTTTTACTGCCGATTCAGTCTTCGCTGCGCTCGGTCTGTTTTCGATGGCTCTGGCATCGGCAGTTTTTGCATCAGACGGCTTGGCGTCCGTGTACCTGGCGTCACTTGCTTTCGCATTAGCAAATTTGCCGTCTCCGGTTTTACTATCGCCGGTCTTTCCGTCACCGCTTTTGCCATTGCTAGTCGCACTGGCCGTGGTCTTGCCGTTGCCAGCCTTGGTGTCGGCAGTCTTGGCGTCAGCCTTTGCGTTATCGTCTTTGGCTGTATCGGCTGCCTCATCAGAGTCATCTGCGTCGCCCTTCAAGGTTTCATCTTTGGTCAGCGAACGGTTGGTTGACTCTTTGAGAACCTTTGCAGTTGCCTCGGCAATAGCTTGCGCGGTCAATTGCGCGCGCTCATCATTCGCCTTTTTGTCTTCTTCAGCCTTCTGTGCAAGCAGCTGTTTCTGGCGAATTTCGTAAACGTTCAGGTCTCTTTTGTAAGCGACGACGCGATCAGTTACCAGAATCGGCAGCGCCGCTAGAGACTTTTTTTTTACGTTATCCTCAGCGGCAGGAGCTGTTTCAGCACTTGCATCGGTCAAGCAATCCGAATCGATTGTCGCGGACGCCAATTGACCTAGCCAGAAATTGACGTTCGATTGAGTTTGAATGTCAAACCCTGCTTCAATCGGCGAGCGGCCCGTGATGACCACGACGAAATTGCCGATTTTTTTGCCGTTGGGTGCAGTTTTGTCTTTGCACTTTCCGGCGATCGTCAAGTTCAGCAGTCCATTTACGCGCTTAGCCCAAACGGCTGTCAGTGAGCCGGTTCCGTCTCCGAAGTTGACCTCGCCCGACGCCCAGGATTCCGGAGAAAGAGTTTTTGCGAACTGACGCTCTTCATCGGCAGAGATAATGCGATTGAAAGTCAAATCAGAGTTATCCAAAGCGCGCGCGAGAATGATCTGCGCTTGCGCCAATATTGCTTGGTGGTTGGCATCTTCCGTGAGTTTTTGAACTTGCTCCGCGTCTTTCAACGCCTTTGAAAGATCTTTGAGAACACTTATTAATCCACCTGGTTATCAGATCACTCGGTATTTTTTCAAATATAATATGGAGAATAATAGAAGACTAACTAGTGATTACATTCTCAATTCTTACAGAAAAACTGCTGAAAAATATCCAGATACTTTAAAAACTAGATACCATTCAACATCATTAGATGCAGATAAATCGATATTATATATG
>DTSE01000462.1 GCA_012965515.1 Candidatus Melainabacteria bacterium
CAAGCGACAACCACCTGCTTCTTGTGACGATCGAAGGTCCGCATACCATGTGGGATTTGGCTAAATTCCTGCGCGATATGGGTGCAGTTGAAGCCTTGAACTTGGATGGGGGCGGCTCGACAACCATGGTTGTCGATGGTAAGGCTGTTACGAGAGGGGCGAAAAACGCGCAAAGGCGTGTAGCCAGCTCGATTGTATTGGTGGACGAACGAATTGCTTCTCAGAACTATCGTCCGTTCAACGGTGCTTACAAGCCGCAAAGTGATATTTCCGACTTCTTGATGCCGGCGAAGGATGTTATGTCCAGCCTTTCGGTCAACTCAGAGAGTCTCAGTACTCTGGGCAAGGATTATTCTGATTTTGGATTCCAGGAAGACTTCTCGGAGTCGTTGCTTATGGATTCGGCCCTGCAGCCTGACCTCGAGCATGATACGAATGCCGGATTCCAATCTCTGGACACTCAGCTGGAGAGCGGTGTATTGCAGGCCACTCACAAAACGGCCACCAGACCGGAAGCGGCTGTCAAAACGGACTCGTCTCTCAAACGCGAGGGGCGGGGGATGTTTAAGGTGCCGTTTAAGAATCCATTCAATTTGAACTTCTTGGGACGCAAGCGGGGCTGAGCTTGCTTCTGCGCTGAAGCAGCAACCGAGTTGTAGCCGCAGTCAGAGTTTTAGCCGCAACCCGAGTTGTAGCAGCAACCCGAGTTGTAGCAGCAACCCGAGTTTCACTTCGCTCCGGTGATCTCAGCAGGGGACGGCTAGCATTAGCGAAATTGCAGAATGCAGTTTTTTGCTGGAGAGCCGCGACTGGTTATCGTTCTGGCTTTGTTGTCCGGTTATACCTGCTGCATATGTTCTTGATCTACTGGAAATAAAGTAAGCGCCAATTCAAAATAGACATGAACCTATGGGGACCCCCAAGTCATGGAAAAATTTGCTGTAGGTGTCGACTTCGGCGGCACCAAAATCTCGGCAGGCGTGGTCAATCTTGAGTCCGGGCGTCTTGTCGGCACGGCGAAGAAGAAAACCCGCCAGGTGCAAGAGCAGGACGATGTAATCAGGCGCATCATTACTGTTGTGGATGACGCTATCAATGAGTCGGGCGTAGAAATGAAAAAAATCGCCGGCATTGGCATCGGCGCTGCCGGGATGGTCAACCGTGAGAAGGGCATTCTTCTTGCCGCCGTCAACATCGGAGCAAATGATGTTCCGCTCTCCGAGCCACTTTCCAAGCACTACGGACTGCCTTGCAAACTAGGAAATGACGTAGAAGTCGCCACCATTGGCGAAATGGCCTTCGGGGCCGGGCGTGACTGCAAGAATTTCGTCTGTATCTTTGTCGGAACCGGCATCGGCAGTGGCATAGTGCAGAACGGTTCGTTGGTTCGAGGCGCCACCGGCACCGCCGGTGAGGTCGGGCACATAACTCTGTATCCAGACGGAAAGCTTTGTGGATGCGGGGCCTATGGTTGTCTGGAAGCGTACGCTTCGCGGACTGCTGTGGCCAAAGACATTCTTGCCGACCTGCAGCGCGGGCATGACTCGGTCATTCGTGAAAAGGTGGACATGACCAAAGGTATTCTACGCTCCAAGGCAATCGCACAGGCTGTTGCCTCCGGAGATGAAATGGTGACCGGAGCAGTAGAGCAGGCTGCTCGATGCATGGCCACGGGGCTTGTCACGGTCATCAATTTCCTCAACCCGCAAAGGATTATCCTTGGAGGCGGTTTGGTCGAGGCTGTAAATCTGTACTTTGATACTGCCGAGCTCTATGCTCGTCGCCGTTGCTTGAAAATCCCCGGTCGCAAGATTGAAATAGTGCGTGCCGAACTGGGAGATTATGCAGGTATTGTCGGTGCGGCTATGCTGGCCAGAAACGGCTCAGGCAAATAGTTGATTGAATAACTCTCGGGCTTAACGTCTGCGAGAGAGCATACGTCCAACAATGAAGAGGCAGGCGATTAAACCGGCTCCGCTGCCATACTTTTGCGCTTGCCAGCGATTTGTTCCAATTTCAGCTTTCTCCGGCGTTTTGATCACTTCAACTTTGGGGATCACGCGCGAGCCGACGATTGTATTTACGACTTCCGTCACGCCATCGATGGGTCCCTGAACAAGCGAGTGACTGAAGGAGTGTACGAATGCACCTGCGCAATCGGTTGGCGAGCAAACTTCCTCTTCATGTTCTTGTTCAACGTCGATAGTTGTCTCGTCCATTGGAATTATCCTCATCTCGTCGCTCATGACCACAACCTCCAGACTACTTATGTCTTGCCACAAAAAGCAGGCCGGTTATCTAGGGGTTTCCCTGTATTGCAGATAAAAACTTGAAACTTTGTATTCTGCTTAACTGCGAACTTTGGCTACAAATTTAGAACCTTGTTGAGTGCCGCGTCTTTCCAGCTCTTGATCGATTTTGCTCATGATTCGGCTTTTTTCGAAACACCAGTCCGGAGCGATAATCTCTTCCCTGGTTCCTTCAGCCACTAATCTCATCACCACCATATCTGGTGGCAACATTTCCAGTGCGTCGCAGACCAATTCAACATAGTCATCTTCTTCCAAAAGCGGCAATTTGCCTAGTGAATAGTCGACTGCCATGGGCGTATGTTTATAGACGCAAAGCTGATGGATCTTAATCGCCGTCAAACCAATGTCGGCAATTTGGCGAACCGTTTCCATCATGTCTTCCCTGGTTTCGCCTGGTAATCCGAAGATCAGGTGAGTCGCAACAGTGAGATTTCTTTTTCTGGCACGTTCCACAGAATCAAAAAACTCTTCTGCCGAATGGGCTCTATTGATTAGGTCAAGAGTCTTATTGTGCGCGCTTTGCAGACCAACCTCGAGAAACACATAAGTCTTTTGCGCATATTCCGCCAAAAGGTCAAGCACATTGTCATCAAGACAATCTGGGCGCGTGCCTATGCAGATTCCCACAACGTCTTCATGGTCCAGCGAAACATCATAGAGAGACCGGAGCACTGCTTCCGGAGCATAGGTATTGGTGAAAGCCTGGAAGTAAGCAAGAAACTTTTCCGCCTTGAAGCGGCGCCGTATTCTTTCAATTCCTGTAGTCAGCTGTTCTTTGACACTGAGCACCTGATTGATAGTGGGCGCTCCAGAGCCTCTGTCGTCACAGAACGTGCAGCCTCCAAGGGCTCTTGTACCGTCGCGATTCGGGCACGTAAACCCTGCATCAATGGGAACGCGATACACGCGTGCCTTGAACTTTTCTTTCAAGTAACCGTTAAAACTCGTATATCTTGGCGGCGCTACTTCCGGCGTTGCGGTCTTCTGCGCGAAAGCCCGGACATTTTTGCCTGTGTTTTTGCTCATCTGATTGTCAGTTTTATCATTCAACGTACGCATGGATAAAGCCGCCGCAGGAGAGCAGATACATGCCAAATCACTGGCCCGAGTCAAAGACTTTACTACATTTAGGTAGTTTACAACAGGCAAATGTCCTCTCGTGTAAACAGCCATTAGCTGGCAGCCTGGCTCTCTTGAGCGTTCCCAAGTACCATCTGGGGCATCGCCAACTCGTAAGGCGCGTTAATACTAGGAGGACTCAAGTTGACACGCTTTAACTGGGTTTGTTATTCTGGCCTTTCACTGGAACTCTGGCTTTGCAGTCCGGGCAGTTCACGCTGTTCAGATATCCATCTTGCCCCCATCGTCTAGAGGCCCAGGACACCTCCCTTTCACGGAGGCGACAGGGGTTCGAATCCCCTTGGGGGTAATTATCCAAATCCAGTATGCCACGGAGGGGTAGGCACGGCATATCCCTCCGTATTAAAGGAAGTTAATAGTACGACTTTGGTTTATATCGACCACATATCAAAGGAGTGACAGCAATGCCTCGCCCACTGCCTGACTACGTACCATTGCTGATAGCAGAGAGGATGAAAGAGAAGAAAATTCCAAACCTTTTTGAATTAGCAAAAAAGGCGAATGTGCACAAAACAACAATGTACGATTTTTGGAAAGAGAACGAACATACCATCCTCTTTCAATTCAAAAAAGTGTGCGACGGCATAGACAGCACCATAGATGATGGCGCAAAGGTTCTCGCCGTAGAAAATGATGAAGCAAGGAAAGCGCTGTGGAAAAAGCTGATATATGCAGAATATGGCAAGTTTAAGAACTGTGCCGAATCAATTGGTACATCTCGAAAATATCTAACTGATGTTACAGACGGTGTCGCGTGCAATCGAATTTTGGAAGTATACAAGCCAATTGCATCAGCACTAGGACTCACTCTAGAGCAACTTGCTACCATACTTGATTCCGAGAGGTAGACACTAATGAAGCAACTAAAGTTATTGCTGGTCAAAGCTAGCCCGCTAATTGCAATCTTTGCTTGGTTTGCTGGTGGTTATTGCGCCCAGTCAGTAATGAACCTGGTTGATGAAAGCGCAATGCTTGCTATAAGAAAACCAGTCGTAGGTTTTATGGAATGGTTGGCTCACGGTTCGCAGCCTGCCGTGACGATGGAACAAGTGGTTAAACAACCAGCTCGATTTGTGAAATTGGATGCCCAGCAAACCCAAGTCTTAGCGAATGCGGAGAAAAATCCACAGCATGCCACTTTAGTCCTAGCGCCGGTCCTTAAGGCGCAGTTTCCTGGCGCAACGGACGAGCAGTTGGCTGAGATCCTTAACAAGCTCCACAATGGAAAGTAATAACAAAACCATTCACACTAAAAATAACAAATGGCGTAAAAGTTATCCGACTGCCCTCATGGGTGGTGCAATGTCTCCGAGTTTGGGAGACATTCATAAACTCCCTAGCGGCAAGCTGGGTTATGCATTAAGCAAGCGCGCCACTACCATTGGTGACGCCAAGCGGTAAAAAAACTGTTGACAGAAAAGTAACCGCACCCGTACTATTTAGTTCACCACCCTGAAATTGCAAAATTTCGTTTGGGGTGGTGAGCTTTTTCTTCTCCCTAACCACATACCAGCGGCACCGCCATCGGTGCCCCTGATGTCTGAATAGCTACTAGCTATTCGGCTGCTGCTATGCGGCTAGAAACATAGTACATGCCTGAATATATCGAGATTCGATGCAGCTCTATTCCTTCTTATGGCGATTGCCCGCGGCGAAGTGCCGCAAAACTTTTTAGGGAGACACTAGTCGCAGACGGATTCTTGTTGAATCCGTCGCGTCCTAGTGCTGCGGCCGCAATTGGAACTGCAATCCATAAAGGCGTCGCGAATCTGCTTCGCGCCAAGCAAGCGACCGGCGAATTCATTGCCGCTGAAGTAGCCAGCGCTGCAAGCATGGCGATGGAAAGCTTTCTTGAGGAGACGAAAGAAGGCGTTATATGGGACAAGACAACACCGCACGGACATACTGCGGAAGCGCAGATTCGCGGTCTTTTATATTCTTTTGTTCCTATACTCGATAGCATTACGCCAACGCATATCGAAGTTCCGTTGGACGCCATAATCAGTCCGCTCGGAGAGCAGGCTATTCCTGTCAGAGTGACTGGCACTCTCGATGTCCGCGACACGCAGGGAATTGTTCACGACCACAAGACCGGCACCAAGAGACCATCGCCACAGGCTCAGCTCGGTGGATATATAGCCGTCTGTCGCCTAAACGATATCGAAGTGAAGGGTGCGCGTGTCAACTTCGCGAAGAGAGAAGGGATAAAGAAGACCAACGAAGGTCTTCCCAGACCCAAGCCGATTCCTTTCGATCCAGAAGAATGCCTGAGCGCCTTCTGGTCTACCGTCGCCGAAATTCAACGCCACTACGAGAAATACCTGGAATCAAAAGATCCCTGGTCGTTTCCCGTGAATCCAATGTCAATGCTTTGCACTGCGAAGTATTGCAATGCTCACTGCACCAATTTTTGCACCATGGGGGGTACCGAAGAGGATGCCGAAGAATGAACAAGTTAACACGGTTCTGGATCTGGTTACTTTGCCAGATCTCGAATATAGGACCGCAGTCGGAAAACTTTTATTGGATGTGATTTGCACCAATAACGACCTAGTCCGAGAGCTTGAGCAGATGAAGAAAACTCAGAGTCAATTGCTCGACAACATCAGACAACTAGAAGCACGCTAACCGCTAAAACAGGAGATTTCAGCATGGCAGAGGCAGTTCAAGAAGCTACACAGGCACCAGCAGCGGTGACAGAAAAACCAGCAGTTCCACAATTCGGTGCAAACCTTGATACGGATATACGTGCGACAGAACGCATTGAGATGCAGCGCGTTACGGCGATGGTATACGCTGCAAACCAGCGTGCGATCCAGTTTCCACGAAAAGAAGAAGATTGCATCAAGAAGATCCTGAAGATCTGTGAGAACGTTCACTTTGCCGCTGATGCAATGTACAAGGTCCCGCGCGGTAGCTCAATAGTTGAAGGGCTAAACGTAAAAGCGATGCGCGAATTCGCGCGTATCTGGGGCAACCTTCAGACGGGCGTGGTATCACACGGCACCTATGGCAACATGTCGCAGTTTGCCTGCCTGGCCATTGACCTTGAATCTAACTACATTCACGGTACGGAATACACCGTCGAGCATGCACGTTGGATTTCTGCAAAGGCGGGCGACCCGAAAGAAGTTCAAGAAAAAGGCGGGCAGCTCAAGCCGGTTTACGATCCGCAATCTGTAGGCGAGATCTGTAAGGCTGTTAATTCAAAAGAGCGTCGCAATGCTATTCAGGCGGTGCTTCCGTATTACTTGATCGAAGCTGCGAAGACGCAAATCAAGCGCACTCTTCATCAGGCTGTAACGGATGTACCTGCTGCGTGGGATAGCTGCAAATTACAGTTCGCGAAGTGGGGCGTAAGTGCTCCATCGCTCGCGCGCTACCTCGGAAAGAAGATCTCCGACTGTCCGCAGAATTTGGACGCAGCAGACATAGTCGATCTGCGCTTCCTTAAGGACGGCATCAAGGAAGAGCCACCGCTCCTGGACGAGATTTTCCCTGAGCGCGACAAATCGAAAGTACCCGCCATCACGAAGAAGGAGGAAGAGTCATCGACACCGCAAACACCGGCGACAACGAACAAGCCGACCTCATCACCTGGCTCACAAAAACCCACGTCAAACCAACCGAAATCCCAGGCGTCTTCAAGCTCTACAGCTACCAACAAGAACTCGCAGACAAATTCTACAAACAACTCGAAACCTACTCCGGCTGGAGAGACAAAGCAACAGGCAAGCCAATCCCAGACAGCTGCATCTATGGCACCAGCTTCGAAAGAGGGGGCAAAAGAGTCGATCCCCGAGAAGTCCACGTCTACCCAGAAGCCGTCGAGCCAGAAGACAGTGAAACCGGCGCCAGCGTCAAATACCGAGAAGAGTACGTCTTTATCGACGGAAGCACAGCAGAAGAGCGAGCCGAAAGACTCGAGC
>DTSE01000463.1 GCA_012965515.1 Candidatus Melainabacteria bacterium
TGGAGTGAGTGATGGTGCCACATTTTCCGATGTTCTCGAAACGCTCATCGCTGAGTGCCACCTTGCTGGAATGCCGTTGCTAATCGATGGAGCGCATGCACCTGGACAAGGTCCATTAGAAGTTTCGAAGTACCACTCTTGGGTTTCCTCTGCGCACAAGTGGCTTGGTTCGCCAAACGGCATTGGTTTCGCCTACTATGACCGAAAAATTCTCGAAGGGTTGAAGCCGGTTTGGGTTGGTCACAAGTATTTTGAAACTCGTGCCGCAGGCTCATCTCCAGTTTGGGCATTAGAATGCCGAGGCACCGAGGACTCTGTGAAATTCATGGGGCTGCATGCGGCTCTTACGTTGCAGAAGCAGCTTGGTGAGAGAAACATCGCTGCACGTCAGTTGGAGTTGATGCGTTTTGCCCGCAAACTGATCGCTGAAAAACTCAACCCGAATTTTTTGCTCCCATCTCCGGATGAGATGCCGGCAAACGAGCTTACTGCTCTGCTGGCGTTTGACTTCGAGCCATCGCGACTGCTTGTCGACGATCTCGTGCAAGCGCTCTGGGAAAAGGACCGGATTTGGATTCAACCTGACTACTTGTTGCAAACGCCGGGACACGGTGTGCGCATCTCTTGCCATTATTCTCTAAGCGAGCAAGACATCGAGCGTTTTGTGAAAGCGTTATCAGAGTTCGTGAAAAAGTAGTGTGTTCTTACACAACTGCAGGTTTTGCTCACGCCCTCGTTACAAGATGCGGCAGACAAAAAGTTTTTACACAACTGTCGTTTTTGCAAAAATTGGAACGTAATTTTTCCTCCTTTTCGCCTCGCCTATGACCGAATTCGTCCCTCATCCATTACTTGTATCGCCGCATCTCATGACGATCTTGCCGACGTTCATTCCGCGCGCGCGAATGCCCTTGCACCTGCCTGTTGGTGCGAAGAATCTGATTGAGGTGGCAAGTGGTTCTTCCGTTCTAACCTATGTGCATCTTCAGCCCAATCACAAAGACCGCCCTACGCTTCTGATCGTTCATGGACTGGAAGGTTCTAGCGAGTCCGCACAGGTTGTCGGTCTAGCTAGAAAGGCGATGAGCCAGGACATGAACGTAGTGCGCATGAACATGCGCAATTGTGGTGGCACCTTGCACCTCAGTAACACTCTCTACAACGGCGGCATGAGTGCTGACGTGATTTCGGTGGTGCGCCACATTCAAAAGACCTTCGACCTCAAAGACATCTATGTTGCCGGCTTTTCACTGGGCGGCAACATCATTCTCAAAGCCGCCGGCGAACTTGGAGAAGATGCCGTCGGGCTTTTCGCCGGCATTTGCGCCATCTCGCCATCCATCGACTTGCATGCCAGCGTCGAGTCTCTTAACAGAGGTATCAACAAGATATACGAAATACATTTCTTGCGCGGGCTGACCAGCAAAATCCGCAAGAAGAGCATTCTCTTTCCTGACAGATTCAATGCTGACAAACTGAAGTTGGTAAAAACTATCAAAGATTTTGACGACATTTACACCGCACCTGACGGCGGCTATGGCGACGCTGACAACTACTACACAAAAGCCAGCTCCATCAATGTCATCGAGAAGATCCGCGTCCCCACGCTGATTATCGCTTCCAAGGACGACCCGATCGTCCCCTTCGATTCGTTTCTTTCGGACAAATTAAAGACACCATTCGTAACGCTCCTCGCTCCCGAATGGGGCGGACACAGTGGCTTTCTCGGTGCCCGCAGCGAGGCAACTGGGCGCGATCGCAGCGATAGATTCTGGGCGGAACACCGGGTTGTAGCGTTTTGCTTGTGTAAAAATCCTGAAGGTGCCTGATCCCCAAAATCTGCTAACATCCCACCTGTAGCCCGTGTATCCGTTCGATGCAAAGTGAAATTCGAAAGTTCACACTGACGAAGCTCAAAACCAATGGCATGTAACGGCTTAGAGACTTACTAGTTTCATTCCATACGAAGTGTGGAAGAATTCAAG
>DTSE01000464.1 GCA_012965515.1 Candidatus Melainabacteria bacterium
GCAATGCGCCCCCACAAGAGCCGGCGCATGCAATGCGCCCCCACAAGAGCCGGCGCATGCAATGCGCCCCCACAAGAACGGGCGCATGCAATGCGCCCCCACAAGAACCGGCGCATGCAATGCGCCCCGACAGCCTTTACGCTTCTAGTGAGACTCGCTCACCAGAAGCGGTTCTGTCGCCTCTGACGCCAGTTTCAATGTGACTTCAACTTCCAGCCCGCCGCCTTCGCGATTACGGACTTGCAATGTTCCGCCGCAGGCTTCGACACAGCTTTTGACTATGGCAAGCCCGAGTCCAACGCCGCCAGTATCTCGACTGCGCGATTTCTCTGGACGAAAGAACGGCTCAGCAAGGTGTTTCAAAGCTTCTGCCGGAACACCCGGTCCGCGGTCTTGCATGATAATCGACACGTTGTTTCCGGCTACTGTAGCCATCACAGAGATTGGAGTACCATCACCCGCGTAACGAACGCTGTTTCTCAAGACGTTGGAGAATGAGCGTTCAAGCAGCAATCTGTCACCAGTTACACACAAACCATCTGGAATTTCAATTTCCGCACGCTCCTTCAAACTGAGACGATCTCTAAGTTCAAAGAGCATCTCATCGATGTTTACGCTGACCAGATTTCTGGACTGTCCTTTAAGTTCGGCTTTCGAAAAGGCTATCAATTCATTGATGAGGTGATTCATCTCTTCAACTTCTTCGCGGATATCATCGATTAGTGCTTTCTGATCCTTCGTGGATGACTCATCTAGAATCTCCAGCGCGACTTGAAGCCGAGCCAAAGGAGAAAACAGCTCATGCGAAATGTCAGCAAGGAAGCGCTTTTGTCCACCGACAAACCCGTTCAATCTTTCAGCCATGCTGTTGACCGCTTCCGATAGACGCCCAATTTCATCCTTGCGCCGGGTTACCAATCGAGTATCAAATTTGCCTTCCGCAATGCGCTCAGTCGCCAGTGTCAGATCCGAAAGTGCTCTTGTTATGCGATAAATGAATGGCAGCCAGAAGATAATCGAAAGCAATGCGATCGCACCGCCAGCCATCGCCAGCACTTTAAAATCCAGCAGCAGACCGGTTTGCCAGATGTTATCGGTCGAGGCAAGCAGGACGGACGGGCCGGGACGTAAATAACTCTCACTCGCCAAATCAATTCGCGTACCAAAATAAAAGTGATCGGGCTTCGTCGTATGGATCAGAAATCTTCCATGCGCTGGCATTGGAAGATGAGGAATGCGCATCACTTGCATGGACATGGGAGGCAGAGGAAACGGCATCCCGCTTGGTCCGCCAGGTGGCGCTCCAGGCATCGGAAACGGCTTTGCAGGGCGAAACGCACCGGCAGAAGGAAAAGACTTACCGGGCTCAAGCCGCTTACCAGGCTCGAACGGAATGGTCGGTTGCACGCCGAAGGTAACATCGGCAGGCCCTTCAAATGGCATGATATGCGGACTGCCTGGTGGCGAAGTCCGCAGAAAGAGCGTATCGCCACCAGAGAAAAGCATCTTTTGATGCTTGGTCGCATGGGGATAGATTCTCTCAATGCGCTTGGTAAATGTTCTCCAACCAGGAAATACGCGCTTCTCAGCTGTGTTTTCATCGAAAGGCGTGACTTCAGAATAACCGCCTGCCGATGCGCGTCCAACGCCCTCATGTGAAAGTTCAGCTCCCGAACTTGGACGACCCAAGCCCAACGCATATCCTTCACTTGCAGCCTTACCGCCTTTCTTGTCCAACCTTGTACCAACAACACCAGCAATCGCAAAGGGCGGAAAGGGTTTTCCATGCATGCCGAAGTGGGGGGGAAGCGGAATAGCGAATTGATCGAGCACGGATTCCGGCAAATCTATCTTATCGCCAGCCACTTGCCGCCCATCCAAATCAAATACGCTGAACTTCACATGATAAAGTCCACCAAATAAATCCAAGACTTCATCCCACTTTTTCTCAGGCGACGAACGCAGCTGGTTGCTGACAGCATCGGCAACAATGTCTACTTTATCGCCGAGGGGGCTCTGCATAAGCGCATCCCAACCAGCTCCAAATTGCGTATTGAAAACAATAAACACAACTGCGATAAGCGCAGACAGATAAAGAACCAGCAGCGCCAATGTTTCAACATACAGAGAATGAGCCAGTTTCATCGCCCCTTCTCCTGAGGCGGAATCAACATGTAGCCGACAGACCTGACCGTGCGAATAAACTTAGGGCTCTTAGGATCATCACCCAGCTTGCGTCTTAAAGCAGATACATGAACATCTATCGACCGATCGAAGACATCGTAATTCCGATCGCGAATTTCATTGAGCAACTGTTCGCGACTTTTGATGCGCCCTGCCGCCTGCGCAAGCACAACCAATAAATGGTATTCAACAGGAGTCAGTGATAATGTTTCACCATTGAGTTTAGCTGTATGAGCGGCTTGCGATATCGTCAAACCTCCCACGACAATCTCTTCATCTTCGTCATGTGATTCCGGAGCAACTCTTCCAGTGCGCCTTAAAACAGCCTTGAGCCGTGCGAGAAGTTCGCGCGGAGAATAAGACTTCGGCAGATAATCATCCGCTCCAATCTCCAAACCAACGATTCTGTCGGTTTCATCACCAAGCGCAGTCAACATCAATACCGGCACATTTGATGTTTCTCTTATCCGCCGCAAAATTTCAAAGCCGTCCATCTGCGGCAACATCACATCAAGGATTACCGCATCCCAACTGCCCTCCATCATCATCTTCAACGCAGTCTTTCCTTCATGCGCGAAGCTAACGACATAACCGTAGCGATGCAAGTAGTCGCTAATCAAACGACAAAACTTGATGTCATCATCTACAAGCAGCAAATTCTGGCGAGGCGTCGCATCCTCCGAAGGAAGCTGCGTTTCCGGTTCATTCATAACTTTTGCGTTCAAATCCAAAGCCATATTGGCGTCGTTCAATTCAATCACATGCGGCAAGGGAAGTGGTAAGCCCACTTTAGTCTTTTAATTCTCTCTTTAATACGTAAAGGAATTGTGTGGAAGTCTCCACATTTATAAAGCCAATACAAACCATCCTTCATAAGTCGCCGGAAGGCGTGAAACCCGGCAAGCCCACGGGCATGGGAAAAACCGCCCCTCCCTTTCACACTTACTTCATGCTCGCCTGGTTACGCTAGGGCATCTTCTCTCTCCGAGGACCCCACGATGCTAAAAAACGAAGTCGGTAACGACGGCGCGGCTCCCGCTATGGAAAGTCAAACGCGCAACGAGAACCTCATCAATGAATTCAGCAGCGCACTCTCTGATTCAACCGCTCTGAAAGTGGCAGCCGGAACAGCTGCACTCGCTGCCGGTACTATCGCAACAGTGGCAGCCATAAAGTATTTAAAACCAGCCATGGAAGTAGGAAAGGCCGTAGGCGCAGTGGCTGATGACGGAGCCTTCGCAGGAGTCAGGACTGCGGCAAAAACAGTAGATCTAACAAAACTTCCCACCGGACCTCGTGATTCAGCTGCCTTCACAAGAATTCAAGCAGCGGCCAAAGGGGACCTGAGCAAGGTTGCAAATACAAATCCTAGTGAAACCGGTGCTCTCGCAGCCGAGAATGGGGGTAGCCTCCTCACCTCGACAGACCAACTTGCTGAATTGGGTATTCCAATAAGCGCTGCCACGCGTGACGCCGCCGCAAAATCACTTAGTCTATCGACTGAAGCACTCGTGAAAAATGGCATCCCGATAAACGCCTCGACGCGCGCCGCCGCTGCCGCCGAGCGCATGACACCAGCAACCGACGCTATCTTAAAAAATTCCATTCCGATCTCGAGGTCCACAAGAACGGCAGATGGAGTTACGGACTTTGATCCAAATGTCGTCAGAGAAGGATTGAAAGGAGTGGGTATCGATGCAGCTGATGTTCTGAAAGGATATCCAAACGCCTATGGGAACGTGTTTAGCAACGGTATAGCACACATCGACGATGCGTCAATCCTGGCGCATGAAGTCGCGCATAGAAGTGGAAATTCCAGCCCATCAGTTGCATATCTTCAACAGTTGAAAGATATCAGAGCAATGGACTTCGGCGGGGGGCTGTTCAAGAACGGAAAACCAATTTCTGAGCGCCTCGGGTTCAAAGAAGTTGATCCAAAACTGCCGATGTTTCCCACTATGGATGATCTCGTTAAGTTGATGCCGGAATCTGGACCAAACATGAGCAAAGTGGTGATGAATCTTGACGGCGCGCCTCGTGCGGTTTCAGTTAGTGATGCAATAACAATACTTGGCGAAAGATCAGCATTACATATTCAATCAAATCCAACAGCTGCAGCAAAGGCGCTTGCCGAGCGAATGCCGAAGCCAGCCCCCGAGTCCGATGTCACCGCCTTGGCAGCGAAAATGACGCCGCGCCTTGATCCGGCGACAGTCAACGAAGCGATTGCCAAAACGACCAAGGGCGTATAACTCTTTGCCGAATTTGTGCCGCACTTAACGCTGCATCAACGCTGTCAGTTTCACAATAGGGAACGACCCCAGACCCTGTTGAGGAAACAAAGATGCTACGAAGTGAAATCGGCAATGGCGAAAGCGACACCAAAACCAACAAAGCAAATGGCAGTGACAATGCGGCTTTAGACTTAGAGAAGCCGTCGGCCGGCAACGGTCTGAGTAGAGAGTTTGCCGACACGATCATGTCGCAAGTGACGCCATCATCCGGACCGAAAGAGTCGGAGCGCGCTGCAGTAGAAGCAGCCGGTTCAAGCCATGGAGAACGAGCAAAGGCTACAGAAGAGAAGAACTTAGCTACGGCAGAAGGTGAAGCAAGACGTTCGCCGACTGCCGCTGGCGAAAGAGCAAATGGTGCGGAAAGGAAAACCACCGACGCGCTCACGGGCTCTGGAAGAGCGCCTATCAGCGACGCATTTCCATCGGGTACGCAACTTCTCAATCAACTGAAAGTTTAAATTCTGCCACTAGAGCGCCAATTTTCGAACGTCTTATACTAGTGCTCCGTCATCTTAAGGAGCACTAGTATGCCCACTCTCCACTACTTTCTGTTTGTTTTGATTGGACTAACTGCAGGAGTCTTATCCGGGATGTTCGGCATTGGCGGCGGACTTATTATGGTGCCGGCAATGGGTTTCATGGGCATCGACTTCAAAACAGCGACAGGAACTTCTCTCGCGGCACAGCTACTGCCTTTTTCGATACTGGGAGTGATTCAGTATTACAAAAACGGCGACGTCATCATTCCCGGCGCGCTGCTTCTCGTTTGCGGCTTGTTTGTCGGTGCATTTTTTGGTGCGAAACTTACAATCTCGCTGCCAGACATTGTCGTCAAACGCGCGTTCGGCATTTTTTGCCTGATCATCTCCGCAAAGTATCTCTTGGCTCGCTGAAAATCAGAGATTCTAAACCGTCTGCGGTACTACTGTACTGCCGGTGATGTGGCGGAACCAACCGACTGCGCAGGCGGCTTTTGGCTTTGAGCGAGTTTCATCAGGCTATCGATATGGTCCATCAAATCGACACCCGTTTTTCCCGGGTCAAAATTCAACTTGAGATTCAATTGATTCAATCGGTCGAGCAAATGCATTTTCGCACTTGTGTGACCGAAAACCTGTATCTCACACCAACCTACCTTTGTAAGCAGCTTTGCTGAGGCGGGAGGTGGAGTCGACGCCTTCAACAGGGGGTCATCCAACTGCTGCTCTATCTTTTGAGCCTCAATTGTTTGCTCCGGCGTCGGGCCTGCACTCTGAGGTGCGGTCATGCCGCCGAATGGAGGCATGCCCATCATCCCGAAGCCTGTCATATTCAAAAGGGTGTTGCCGACGGCAGCCAGTTTAGCCAGTCCCGAGCCTCGATTCGGCTGACCGGCTTCCGGCGAGGAACCATCCATTGCCGATCTCCCTTCACCGCCAAAAGGTTTCATATGCAGCTTCTTTTCAGCATATTGCTCCAAGGCATCGGTTCGATCGCTCAAATCCTGTCCGGTCGAGGGCTTGCCGAAAGCTTTGCACTCCAAACGGCTGAGCCTGTCAGCAAGTTGTTCACCCGCGTGGCTTTCTCCCAATATCTCTTTCTCAAGCGCCGTAACGTGGGGATAGTCGGACGTACCGCCAGAACTTGCGCCCGCCGCCGCGTTACTCGCACCAGAACTATCATCGGAGTCTCCACCGTCAAGCCGTTGGTCGGCTGCCGCCTCGCTCGAATACTCCGCTTTGAACGGGTTCTTGTGCAAAGTCTTCTCCGCATAGTCATACAATGCGTCAGTTCGGGCGCTCAAATCATCGCTGTCTGTAGCTTTGTTGAACACCTTGCGTTCCATGCGATCTAAGCGTGTGGACAAAGGCTCATACGCGAAGGTTTGCCCGAGAATAGCCTGCTCGATGGCGGTTACCCGTGGATAGGCGTCAGGCGCACTGTCACTCGGATCGCCATTCTTACTAGCCGCTGGCTTCGCCCCGGCCGTCGCAACTGACTGCACCGAAACCGCCTTCACTCCGAACATCGCAATCGTCTCGGACGCAGGCACAGCAGACTGAGTGCTGGACAATAGCGCAATAGAAAACGCCACAAAGATTGCTGCTCGCATGAACAAACCTGCTTTTGAATTACAGTGTCAACCCCGTACCGAATGGTAAATCCTCTTCCCCATACGTGCCAGGTTTTTCATTTCATGATCGCGCAAAAGCCCATCTATCGAGCAAGTGATGGGTTTATGTGGGAAACCGTGTTCTTCATAATTCAATTTGGGCCTATGGTCTAGCAAGATCGTCCCTTTATTGCACAACCTCCGACAAAAATGTGGCCAGGCGTTTCAGGCGAGCAATTCGCTGAAAATTCCGATCAACAGGGCAAAAGCCCTGATAAAACCAATCCACTTGCAGAAGAAAGCTCCATGCTTCTTGCTCAAGGAGGACCATCCCGCCGCGGCCGACCGGAGCCCAATCGCCAGCAGCCGGAGCCAATCGGCGTCGCGACAATGAATTCGGACGGGACAATTGTTCTCAATCTTCATCACCATGGCACTGTCGACGCCGATGCGGAGCTGATCTACGACCGCAACGATAAACAGTACAAAGAAATCGCCGACCACCTAGGCGGTTTACGACCGGGCGAAGTGAAAGCCGTCATGCCATGGTCTGACCAGATTCAGCGGCAAGATATAAATACCCCGCCGAGTGATGCGCCAGCGCCGGCGCCAAAACCCAAAGTAGCGCCAACAACGAGTTTTACCGACACAGTCAACGATACATACAACGTCTTGCCGCAGAACGTTCGAGATTCGCTCGCAAAAGATGGCGTGAAGGTTATAGCAACTGACAAAGTCACAGACGTGATGCCGGAACTGGCTGGACAAAAGACGCGCGG
>DTSE01000465.1 GCA_012965515.1 Candidatus Melainabacteria bacterium
TATTATTGACAAAATCTTTCAATAAAATACAATACTGAAAAAGTTTTTCAATTGGGAGAGTGTCTTTGACTCGCCTTTTGGGATGGTTATCGATTGCGGTTGTGGCGACAATCACATTTTTTGTGTCTGCGTGCAGCAGTGCAGATGCAGTAGACGATGCGGGCAGATTACGAATCGTTGCCACTACGAGCATTGTTGGCGACGTGGCTGCGCAAATTGGTGGGGACTCGGTCTACCTGTCAATATTCCTTCCGATTGGCATTGACCCACACACCTTCGATCCTACTCCACAAGACGTAGCAACGCTTTCAGCAGCCGAAATAGTGTTCATTAACGGGGTCGAGCTTGAAGCGTTCATCGAACCGCTTCTCGATAATATCGAAGCAACCGTTGTGATCGTTGCCGTCTCAGAGGGACTCGAGTTGATCGAATTTGGGGACCACAGTGGAAATGATGCCGATCCACACGTTTGGCTTGATCCCAACAATGTCATCTACTGGACTGAAATTATCGAGCGGGTGCTGAGTCAGCATAATCCCACCAATGCAGAGCAATATGCCACAAATGCCGCAGCGTATCGTGCCGAACTGGATTCTTTAGACGACTGGATCGAAACAGAATTGGAACCGCTCGAACCGCATCAACGTAAGCTCGTCACCGACCATGCTTCCCTTGCCTATTTCGCCCACCGTTACAACTTCGAAATCGTCGGATCGATAGTGCCGGGTTATAGCTCAATCGCAGAACCTTCGGCCCAAGACCTGGCCGAACTCCAGGATGCCATTTTGGAGCTTAATGCCAAGGCCATCTTTGTGGGCAGTACGGTCAATCACACACTGGCAGCAAGGCTCGCCGAGGATACAGGCATCCAACTCGTAGCACTCTATACCGGTTCCCTCAGCAAACCAGACGGACCAGCTGGGACATATCTCGATTATATGCAATACAATGTGGAAGCAATCAAGGCCGCGCTACAGTAACAAAGCCAATCCAGAATAATCCATCATGTCGATTTTCTCAAAAATAAGACCTGCCTCAGATGTGCCGCTGGCTGTGCAACATGATCCGAACGCGCCGATTCTCAAGTTGTCCGACGTCACCGTACGCTACAACGGCACTGCTGCGCTGCGCAATATCAGTTTTGAATTGCATCCGGGGGAGCGTGTCGCCGTTGTGGGTCCCAACGGTGCTGGGAAAAGTACACTCTTTAAAGCCGTTGCTGGTGTGCTCGATACTTCACGCGGGAGTATAACCATCGGCGGCTATGAGCCACAGGGACATATCTGTATCGCCTACGTACCACAGCGCACGGATGTAGATTGGGAGTTCCCGGTAACGGTATCCGATGTGGTGATGATGGGGCGGGTAAGCAAACTGGGGCTGTTTCGCTGGCCTAGGGTTCGCGATCGGCAACTTGTCCAGGAAGTCTTGGAATTGGTCGGGCTGACCCCCCTGGCAGAACAGCAGATCGGCGAGCTCTCGGGCGGCCAACAGCAACGCATGTTTATTGCCCGTGCACTGGCTCAGGAAGCCGAACTCATGCTTATGGACGAACCCCTGACAGGCTTAGACCTTCCAGCGCAAGATGATATCTTTCATATTCTTGATCTCCTGCGCGCACGCAATGTAACCGTGCTCGTTGCGACTCACGATCTCAATCTAGCTTCTTCACGCTTCGACCGGGTTATGCTATTCAATCGGCAGCTTTTGGGTATAGGAGCACCTGAGCAAGTATTTACACCAGACAATTTGCGGGCGGCCTATGGCAATCATGTACAACTCATCGAGACAGAAGACGGTGTGCTGATCGTCACCGACACGCATTGCGACGACGGACATTCACATTGAAAAACATTTTCAGTATTGTATTTTATTGAAAGAATTTGTCAATAAGAACGGAAATTCATAATAATATTTCGAAAGCTAGCACGAAAAGTAGAAAACAAGAAAGATCGAGAAATCCGAAGACATCATG
>DTSE01000466.1 GCA_012965515.1 Candidatus Melainabacteria bacterium
TGCAACAGAACAGGTGTTGTAATTACCTTGATAGATCTGTGAAGGATCACCGGCTTGGTGCATTATTTGCGAGGCGAGGCGGTTCATTTCCGGCTTGCCTAGCTGATTGTTGCCTTCGTTACGCAACAATCGAGCCACATTGTCATATGTAGATTTGACTTCGGCGGCATTTGTTTCTCCCGATTGCGCGCGCTGTTCGAGCTTTCGCATGTTGCTGCTGAATTCATTCATGTTCAGTCCGCGACCTGCCGCGAGTTCCATAACCTCTCGGCGTGACTTTAATAAGTCGGGTTTGTCATTGCCCAGCGCAAAGTCTTTTGTAGGATCTACTTTGTCCCGATTTGCGCGTGCATCCGTGACGCTTGCAAACTGCCTCAACATGTCGCTGCTTGGCGCGCCGGTGAACAGGCGGTTGACCGCCTCAAGATTCGGATTCGCATTCGGGTTTGCGTCAAAAACTGAATTGTAGATACTTGCGGTCGCAAAAGCCGGCATTTGCGAAAGGTTTTGCTCGCTTGCGCGTTGCGTTTCGGGTTTTGGCGCTTCTTGCATGAGCGCAACGGGATCGAAAGTCTGCTCCGCGGGTTTGGCCTGCGGTTTTCCTACCGTTGCTTCGGCGTTTTCAGTGGCTGTCATATGACGTAAAGCCTGCTGGGGTTGTCTCAACGCACCTGGGGCGCAATTGAAAACCGTAGTAAGTCGCAGTGGAGCGACGGGGGCTGTGTTCGGGGAAGATGAGAGTTCGGTCAAAGGCCAGGTTATCAGGAAGGGTGTGAAGTGATCGTGAACCTAAGCTGTCTGGGCTTCTGGCGCTTCGGTCCGAGGCGGACCGACCCGTGCATTAAACCCCCCGAATTTTGGGTTAATATACTAGCGACGCCCCGAGGTCACGTTTTTAATCTATGTCGAAGATTCTCCTGGTTGAAGATGACACAGAGATGGCCGGCTGGCTTGAGGACTGGTTCAAGCAGGAAAATTTCGTCTTTGAGTCGACAGATAACGGCGAAGATGCCCTCCAGCTCTTGGAACAGTTCGAGTTCGACGTGATTATTCTCGATTGGGGGCTGCCAGATATCACGGGAATTGAGGTGTGTAGGCGCTACCGAAGCAAGGGTGGAGATGCGCCCGTCCTGTTCCTCACGGGCAAGGGCGACATTGACGATAAGGAAAAGGGGCTGGATTCCGGCGCCGATGATTATTTGACCAAACCTTTCGACGTCCGCGAGTTAGCCGCACGTGTGCGTAGCTTGTTGCGGCGACCGAAGCAGATTTTGCCGGTCGAACTGACGGTGAATGGTGTTGCGCTCGATTTGAAAACGCGTGTTGTGAGAGAAGGCAGCAATCATCTTCGTTTGATGCCTAAGGAATGCGCGTTGCTTGAATTCTTGATGCGCCATCCGAATACTATTTATTCGTCAAAGGCTCTTTTGGATTCCGTTTGGCGCTCTGACAGCGATTCGTCCGAAGATACCGTGCGAACCTGCATGCGCACTCTTAGGTTGAAACTGCAAAAACTCGGTCGCGATGACTTGATCAAGACCATTCTTGGCTCGGGCTACATCATCGAAGTCGCAGAGAAGAAATAGTGTAGGGTCGATGCCATGCATCGCCCGGTTCTGTCGCTGGCGCATTGCATGTGCCCTGGTTCAGATTCGAAGCGGCAGAAAATAGACACCAAACAGTGTGAACCGATTGCCTAAGGAGTTAAAGCAATTCAGTTCACACTGTGGTCTGGGGTCAAAACCTTTTGGGCTATTTCATTTGCACTGTGCAAACGACCGACTTTTCAGCGTCTGTTTTATCGAACGAAGCAACCATGCGCACAGGCTTCTTCACTGCGCCTGGCGACGGAAACGGTGCAGAGTTTTTGATCGCTTTTATAAGAGCGGTTCTGGTTACGGACGATTGTCCTTCCGCTGGTGCGTCTTCGTCATCCAGCAAACGAAGGTGGTTGACATTGCCGTTTGCGTCCATGTCAAAGCCGATCTTTGCCTTAACTACGTCGAAACCGCTCGGCACGGAATAGTTTTTCGTGATCTTAGTGGAGATCTCTTCAAGATAGGCTTTGTTGTCTGCCTTTGTGCCTTCGCTGCAACCACTCGAGGATTTGCTGCATTGTGCGTTGGTGGCGAGTGTGGTGCTCATGGCAAACGCGCAGAGCAGACTTGTCGCTACAGGCAGAAGATTTTTCTTCATTGCAATTGTCCTTTTTGTCCAGTATTAACTAGAAACGGTGGCGACACCGCCACGACGACAACTGGATCTTAGCCCATGAAATAGCGCTTCTTCGCAAGTTTGGATTATTTTGATATCGGGAACATCGGTCAAAAAATTTCGTCGCAACCGCTTGATATCGCAAAATGGCGAGTCTTAAATCCGTTACTACTAATGTCTACGCCATGCGTCGACCGTTGCAGTATGCGGTCGACGGATGGTGTCGACCCTACACTAATCTGCGACTGCATTAGTGTTTTCCACATGTCGATGGTGAAAATTCGCTTGCAAAAACTATTGACACGCCGATAATAGCCAATACGCTTAAATCGCACAAATCGGACCAAGAGTCGCATTCCGCGCACTCTCCGCTTGGCGTTCGATAACTATAGTGCAAGAAAAATAACTGTCAAAACTCGGATCCACGCAGTCGATTTCGCCGGACATTTCCAGCGCAATTGATTTTCCGAAACTCTATTTGACCGTGCACCGTTTTAACGGGCTTTGCCGCGCTTTCATCCGACAGCGCGCGGAACCTTCACATCCAAATTGCCCGATTGCGAGCAGACATTTTGCCTGTTCTGCAATGCAATTCACTCTATGCTGCCAGGGAGGCCCACGCTATGCCGAGGTCTAAGTCTTCATCGTGCGCGCATCTTCCGCACGATTGCTGCTGTGTTAGTTATTTGAGTCAAAACAAACGCAAAGTAATCTCAGATTTTGCTAAAAGCAATTGGCACTCAATTGGTTTGGCGTTGCTTTTGCTATTTGTGCATACAGCATTAATCATCAAACTTTCGAAGGTTAATCTCGGTGAGTATTTCGATTCAACGAAATCCTTTTTGACTGAGATTTTTGGAAGTTCGGAAAACATAAAAATACGTGGCGCTGGATACGTAAAACCGAAAGGTTCAAATGTTGGCGTAGTTCAATGCGAAGCGTTGCTTGATCTGGCGGATGAAGTGCCTTACAGGGAGGAGCAGAATGTTTGTGATCACACTGAGATATTCCGCTGGTACTATGAACCGTTTTCCTCCTTTGAAAATCTAACTCGCTACATTTGCCACCACGTCTCGGCGGTGCCGTGCGGGTGGGTGAATGGTTCGTATGGCGATACGATCAATTGGATTTCCTCACTAGCTGAAGAGAGGATTCTAAATCCATACTCTATTCTGCACAAATTTTCAACGGGAAAGCCGAACCTGGCTACAGATGACGGAGTCAAGTATCGAGTTTTGCTCGATGTCTCCTATCTCCTGGTTGGAGTATATGTATTGAAGCTTGGCTTGAGGAAGTTTCTGTCTAAAAGCACGGGAAGAAAGTCATGCAACTTGCATCGGTATTTGCTTGTTTCGATAGTTTTGTTTTCATGCCCTTTATTGTTTAGGCTTGTCTTTCAGATCTCTGATCTCGCAATCCAAGCGGGTAACACTTTCTCTGTCTGTTTCGATCGGCCTCTGGGTGCATACATAGCAAGTTCACTCAAAGGCGGCTTGATGGTGAGTGCCTTTTTCCTGCTTTCTTTTGCTGGCTTGGCGGGCAAACTCTACATCAGTAACTGCGTCTATTGGAACTGTTTAGTTGAACTCACACTTACAATTATTTGGCAATTGTTTTACTGCGCGGTGTGCGTGCTCGTGCTTGCGCAATCAGCTTATCTTTTATTGCTTTGCACATTCCACAGTTTTCTTATCACTGCCCATACCTTGCTCAGTCCGCTATTTATAGCCTGTAGCGCTGAGAAGAGTTTTGCTAAGTATACAAGTGGGTATTTGCGTTTCCTCTGTGAACTGATCGCATGTATGGTGGCATGGGTGGTGTTGTCACTATGCCAAAGAGCTTTGCTTCAGTCTGAAATTTTCATTCCATGGAAGATAGCGGGGGAAGCAGCTTCATTGCAGTTGATGATTCTTGTGCCTCGCATCATCTCTTTATTTGCACTGAGTCCATGTTCTGAATATCTATCAATGAATCCTGTTTGTGGGTTGGGACTTGGTGTTGCTGACTTAATCAAATCACTAACTGATACGTTTGACGAACTGCGAGAGAATTCAAACCAAAGAAGGATTTCTACGCCCCGGTAGAGCGATTTACGCCGATCGTTCTATCGAGCTTTCATGAGGGAACAGGGGAGCAGCAGGGAAACTTGCTGCTCCTTCTGTTATTTGGAAAGTGGTGATGAGGCGCGGGAATTGGTAAGGAGCCGCGGCGTAAAAAAGGGCGCATGCGATGCGCCAGCTACATAACAGGGCGACGCATGGCGTCGCCCCTTCAATAAAACTAGCGCATTGGTAGTTTGAAGCGCGCTTCGATCATTTTGCGATTGCGAATGCGGCGCGACTTTCTGCGTCTGATTTTGGGAGCGCCTGGTGAAATCCATTTGTCCCAGACTGTAAGCGCGAGAATTTCCCACTTCGTTCTCCACCCTTTTTTGAATGAAGAGTTTTTGCAGACACGAACCTCTGTGCGTGGGTAACGCACTTCTCTGTGCTCGGATGGCGAGAGTCTAGCGAAGAACCGCCTGGCTAGAGGCTTAAGGTTCTGCGCAATCGATTTGGGTTCGAACATGGTTGAGGGGAAAATGCCCTTATTGCGGGCGTTGATGTCGTGGATTCTATCGCCGACGCCGACGCGTTCAACTGATGAAGTTAACAGTGGCCATCGAGAGGAAGGCAATATGGTACACCAATTCGGGCTGAATTTGACGCATGGCAACCGGTAGCCAAGCTGTGCACTATTTGCGAAAACCCAGATTAAATGCGCCATTTAATGAAGCGGTAATGCGCGCGGAAAGTGGATCGGCATGTCCTTCTTCGATTCGCAATTGAGCGATTTTTTCCGAACCTGAAATTTGATCGCGGGATGCCAAGCGGTGGGTGCCGCCGTAAATCATGTACAGGCGAGTTCAAAGTTTCGATAGCTATTCGTCGACGCCGAAGTCAACGGTTGCAGACAGATTGATAATGAAGGATGCACCTTCGCCTAAGCGGCTTTGGCAACGAATCTTGCCGCCATGTGCTTCGATGATTCGTTTGCACACGTAGAGTCCGAGCCCTGTGTTTGAGCTGCTTTTCGACTCGCCTGGTTCTTTCCAGAATCGCTTGAATAGTGTCGGAATCACTTCCGCCGCGATTCCTTTGCCCTGGTCTTTGACGAGAATGCAGACGCCTGTTCCGGCTCGATTGGCGATGAGCGATATCTTGCTGCTTGCCGGACTGGCTTTGATAGCGTTGTCCGTCAAATTGATGAGAACGCGACGGATGCCGATACGGTCTGCCAGAATCATGGGCAGGTCGTCGTCAACCTCCGAGGCGAGTTCTACATGGGCTGCGCCGGCGAACGGCTTCAGCTCTTGCAAACACTCTTCGACGACTTCCTTGACGTTCATTGCTTCCATAAAGAAAAGCTGGACGCCTTCTTGTTCCTGGTAGGTGAGCAAGAGGTTTTGCACCATCCAAAGCATATGCTTGTTGCTGCGCCTGAGCGTCATCAGGGCGTCTGAGAGCTGCGGCGAAATTTCTCCCAGTGATCCATTCAAAACACTTTCCAAAAATCTTTCGGCACCGGCAAGTGGAACTTTCAAATCGTGCGCAAGTGCGGTGATGAACTCGTCGCGCTGTTGGCTGACTTTAAGCCTGTCTGTGACGTCTTTGATGATGAGGACGAATCCTGTCACGACACTTTCCGTTGACTTTACTGGCCAAATAATCAAGTCACAGTAGAGCCCGGATTCAGGATGGTTGGGCGTTGGTCCGAGATGATAGCCGTTGATTTCGATGGGATGATCTTCGGCAATCGCTTCGTGAAATTGTCCCGGCGTCAGTGCGGAGACCAGCACACAGATGTGCTTGTTGGCGATTTTTTCGTGCTTTAGACCGAACAACGTGCAAAACGCCGGGTTGGCGTCTTTGACTTTGAGGTCGCGGCTGATGCGCACGATGCCGACGGGCGCGCATTCAAGGATTTGCTGGACCGTTTCGCGCTCGCTCTCGAGCTGTTTTTGCTCGTACTTCTGAACGCGGCGGCGTTCGACACAGCCGTTTAATGCTTCAAAAAGCAGGTCGCCATCGAGATTTTTCCAGACGAGGAACTGTTGTGCACCCCAGTTCAGGCTATCAATCCCGACATGCTCATTTTCCGGCGCACAAAGAGTGATGATCGGCACGCCCGGCGCCTGTACCTGCAATTTGAGCACTGCATCCAAAGTATCAGTGGGCTGCCCGTGCGCCTCTATGAGGATGACGTCGGTTTTGCCCTTGGTTAAGGTCTGCAAGGCGTCAGGTACTGTGGCGGCGCAATCTATAAAGACGGGAACCGTGCGCCCCTTTTCCAATACCTGTCTGATTTTCGCGGAATCCAGCGTCCTGCCGGGCAAGAGCAGAACGTTTATAACGTTCATGTCCGCCGTGGTTTCATATAGGTTAGTCATAGGTGCCGGACGCTCTTTTATACTCTGCCTTGTTTTAGTTTCATACCACGCTAAACTGAAAATAGAACTTTGTTTTTGCTTTGCTACAGGGCGATTTGGGATTTTATTAAAAGATGCCGTATGTGCCCAGTTGGCCGAGCTTCCACGACTTGTCCGGTTGCTGATAAATAGGCAAGATGCTCACTAATTGGGCTATATTTCCAATTCTGGGTATGTAATTGATAGTCATTTAGTCCTAAAAAGCGGCGCTGCTGCTCGACATGTCCTACGAACCAGATCACGACGACGACCGCGCCAAGGGCGTTGGCGAGCTTCTAAAGGAAGCCGCCACTGCAATTAAGCTGCGCCGGTACGCAGAAGCAGAGGATTTTTGTGTTCAAGCACTGGGTGTGTTGGACAAGGCAAGCGCGATAGAGCATCCGAGCAAGGCGATGGCGCTGGAGTTTATGGGCGACGCTTTAACCGGAATGGAGAAGTACGAGGAGGCTGGGCGTTTTTACAAGCGCGCGATGGATCTCTCGGAGCGCGTTTTCAGCCAGGAAAACCAGGTTTACATTTCCGGTGAAATTATCTTGTGCGTCTTGGTGTGAGGTCTGTTGTGTATCTGTATTTGTCTGTCTTTGTGTGTGTGTCGTTGTGTCTGTGTATCGGTGTTTCCCACACCTTATTTT
>DTSE01000467.1 GCA_012965515.1 Candidatus Melainabacteria bacterium
TTCGGCTCACCATCACCATTTTGTGCTCACTAATTTTTGAACACGGGATAGTCCGGAACTCGGGATAATCACCTTTATTCCGATATCGGCATAGCGGTGATTTCCATTGCGTGGGCTATGTTGAAGCCTGGTTTCTAACCGTTCAAAAATATCCAGACTGCAAATTTTGGTTTTATACTCGCAGTTTTGCTGAAGTGGAACTATTCACCGCTTTGACAAAACTTGCAGCTCTGCCAAACTGTCGGGGCTGGCTTTCAGTCGATTCAGAGAACTTTGAGCAAGCCATTCTTGCAAAGTGCAACACTGAATCTTCGATCTGGAATTTTGCCATGCTCCAAGATCCGCAGATGCATGATGAGGTATTGTCGGCGCTTAAGATCGTCGAGACATCGGCCAAAATAATCAATTTCCCATATCATCGCGGTGGCAGACATGTTCAGCCTTTGCATGACAGTATTCTTATCAACTGTCCTGCAGTTGTGGGTAGTATGAATTTGCAATCTAGCAAAGATGTTGCTCGTCCCTGCCAATCATGCAGCATGTGTTTACCGTAGTTTTTTGTGTGACGTGAGTTTGCTGATGTGGCTCTGGCTCAGTTGAAAGCATTTGTTTCGATGGCAATTCTCTATCGGTGAATTCTACTTCTTTGTATTTGTCTAGACCTTGCTCACTGATTCTTGCTTTTCGGTAGACGAGTCGGTTTTCGCAAGCTAATTTCCCAGGACGTATGGTCAGTCGTTTGCTCAAAGGTCGACCGTGCCTGTTTTTTTTAGCGTTTGATTGTTTCTTTCGCTCGTTGCTTGTCCCGTCGTTGCTGACTGGTTGGGAGGCGCGCCGTCTGTACGACTTGTGGTGAGTTTGTTCTCGTCGGGCTTCCCCAGGGCTGTGTAAAACAAGTGCAAATCCTGGCACATCTTGCCTCTTACGCAATGACTTAATCCCTTCGGGACGCTGCGCGGTCATGCACCAGATTCAATCCGTGCCGACCTTGGCGCACTTAAACACAGCACTGGAGGTGCAGTCTCATGAATCAAATCACTCTCATCGGCAAAGTCGGCGGCGAACCTACAGCAGTTACCTTCACCGATTCGGATAACAAGCTTGCGAAATTCTCTATCGCTGTGCCTGAGTATTCATCCAAAGTCGACGATCCAGAGCCGCTCTGGATTGATGTTGATGCCTGGGGAAATTTAGCTGAGCGAGTTCTCGACTATGTCACCAAAGGTCGCGAAATTTGTGTCTCAGGCAAGCTCTCGATTGTCAAATACAACAAGGAAGTAAATGGTGTCACCGTAAAGATGACTAAGCCTGTCGTGAAACTCTCGAGCTTTCACCTCTGTGGCAAGAAGCCTCAAAGCGACAGTGCATCTTCAAAACCTACAAAAAGAAAGCGCAATGCTGCGTGATCTAGAGGGGCGGGACTTTGTCCCGCCCTTTCCTCAATTTTTGTTTGTATTTTCGCCTTTTGGAGTATTTGCAATGAAATCTTCGAAGAATCTACTTGCTTTGGACGGCATCGAAACGTTGTCCCTCACTCGCGAAGAGTGGCAACTAATAGACGTTGCTATTTGTGGCTATATTGCGCTATGGACGCTCAAGGCTGTTCCGCCAAAGCTGGACAAACTTCAAGCTGTTCTAAAGGCAGTGAGGGCGCTCTGGTTTGAGGACCGACATGAGCGTCGTAAAACTGGTTTTTGTCGGGTTTGCGGTCACTATGGCTCTGACTGCACTGGTCGCCAAAGTCCTCGTAAATAGTCAGCGTCGGGGCTGGTCTTCACCAGCCCCTTATTTCTTGTCAGAAATGGCGGTTACTCAAATATCTTCTCGGTGGGAAAAATATGATTGAGCTTTTGAGGTGTGGGTTATGGATCTAAATACAAAAGTTTCTGGCGATTGGACTGCTGGTCATTGGAAAGCCGAAAGCGCGAAATTGAAACCTGGTGAAGACGAGCATCTTTGGAAAATTGCATTTACCAGGTATTTTCGCGAACGCTTACAGATAAGGTATTTCGACCCAATAAAAGCAATAGAAGGTCTCGGAAAGCATGAGGGCAAAGGATTTGCTATCGTCGCCATTCAATGCAGTCTAATTGAATTTTTGGAGTCGACCTATCAAGGCAAAGCTTACAAGCACATGCCGGTGAAAAAACACTGTGATGGCTGTACGTGCTCATTGCCGACGAAACCAGTTGCCGCGAAAGTAGTCAATGAATATCACAATAGTTCAGGGATGTTCACCAAATTTCTGAGAAGCAAAATGAGTGATTCTTTTACAACAAAACAGGCTGAGTCTTTCTACAAAGCTGTGAGGTGTGGGCTTCTTCACGAAGCAAGGACCAAAGGTGATTGGAAAATCAATGTTGGCGATGGCAAAGGACCGCCAGTCAAAATCACAGCTGGAGAGAAGATTGTTTACTGGAAAAACTTACGCAGAGGAATATCGGAATACATCGATTGGTATGAAGGACAACTTCTCGCTAGTCCAGATCTGCAGAAGAAATTCAAGGATAAGCTAGACAAGCTCTTTCTTGAATAGTCAGTGGCTGAACTCATTATGCTTTGTGAAGCCAGACTTTGAGCCGTAATCGCCACTGTATGATTTTTTAGAACAGTTAAATGCCCCGTTGATAAACCCTGGCACTGCCGGGCTGCTTGCTGCTCTTCCATGCCCGGCACTAGAGCCTACACGCCGCCACCCGAGTTCAAGCCCCAGCCAAAAGTCGCTGCGCGAGGCTTGAACTCGGGACCCTGGGCTGGCGTGTAACAGGCATGGGCTGCATGGGGTGCGCGCGCATCCCTCGACAGACCATGCCTGGAGAAATGAATGCGGAATTAGAGCGGCTGTCCGAGAAATCTACTACCAGACCCAGATGTCTTCCACTTCTTCGAAGTAGTCTTCAGGAAAACCATGTTCTTCAAGAAATGCTTTGACTTCTTCCCATTGGCAAAATATACCGGCCATCCAGCAGGCATCCCGTCTACCACGTGCTTCTTTCAGAAATTGGCCTATATCAATCACTCCTCTTTTAAGCCTTATGACTGCGTTTCTGAATTCTAGTTTGATAATTCTTGGACTCTTTTCCATTTGGACATCTCCTTGATTCTTGGACTCGATTGAATTTTAAATATGCAGTCAACCCCCTCCTTCTGAGCTGACTATCTGATTGGACCAGGACGACTTGAGTAGAACAAGGCATCAAGGAAAAGGTCCGTTTGGTCTCATTGGACGCAAAGCAAAAGTCGAAGCATGACTTAAATGCTTCGACTTAGTTGGTGAAAAAACTTGGGTCTACTGAGATGCGCGTTTCAATAAATCTCTGATTTGAGGTACGTCAAGTCCGCTGTTTATAACCGTTTCTGCATCGATTTTGGCATTTTGTTTTCTGCCCATTTTGATAAAAGTTTCCGCTCTAAGAATGTAGCCACCTTGGTGTACTTTTGCTGGAAGCTTTATATCTTCGATCAGCGCCGTGGCAGACCCGATAGCTGTCGGATAGTCGCCGCCTTTGAGCGCGCTGGAAGCTTTTTCGACTGTCTCTCCGACTGTGCCACTGCCCATAACTTTGTTTCCTGCAATAATGCGGCTTTCGGCGTTATTCAATTGCTCGTAAATGACGTGCTTGTTATAGCCTTTCTTAATCGCGTTTTCAAAGTCTGTTTTTGCTTTGGCATAATCTTTGGAGTCATAGTAGGCAGACCCTCTGAGTGCAATATATTCGCCGTTTGATGGGTCGTTGTTGGAGAGTTTTGTGAATTCGGAAATTGCAACGGAAAACTGTCTCGCCTTTATTGCTTCAATGCCTCTGAAGACAGCGCTGTCTCTTTGGTCTCTGCTTAATCCCTGAGCATGTGCAGTTGACACAAAGCTAGATGAGACAGCTATTGCACACATGGCTGAAATCAAGACTTTTGACATTGTTTTATCCCTCGTTTTGAGAATTATCTTGTGAAACTTGCTCTAGGATTTTTCTCCACTACTTTCATTTCTTGCGCTGATAAATCGAGCGGAATCCAGTCAATCTCAGCTTGCGCCAGCTTCTTCTTGGCGTTTTCTTTTGCGGCTGCCAGCTCGGCATTTGCTTTTCCTTTTTGTCCGAGCCTTGAATAAATCACTGCTCGACGCTTATATGCGGACATCAGCATTGGATCCCACTGAATTGCCGATGCGAAATCTGCTAGTGCTTCTTCGCTCTTTCCCACCGAGTCATATGCAGCGCCGCGTAAGTAACGCTCTTCAGGTCCGTCAATCTGGGAGATTGATTTTGTGAGATATTCAATAGCTTTCTTGTCGTCTTTCTTCGCCTGATACGCAATGGCTATGAGTTTGTAGACTTCAATCTTCGAATCAGGACGATTCTTTCTTATCGCTTCTTCAGAGCGGCTAATAGCATCATCGTAATGCTTCAAATGAGTCGCAATGATTGCCCCGTAGTCAAACATTGAGCCGTTATCTGGATCAAGTCGCATAGCTTCTTTGATATCCTTTTCCGCTTCTTCGTACTTTTCAGTCCGCATGTAGGTTTCGGCTCTAAGCTTATAACCGAAGCTGGGTTGAACTTTTATCAACTGATTGGCGATATCCAATGCAGCCGGATAATTTTTCACCCTTTCTGCTTCCATATGCTTGTTAAAAAGCTCGCTTGCTATTTTTTCCATTTCCGCATCTTCGGCGGAAGTCTTCGATATCCCGTTCTGTGTTGTACTTGAATTTGAGCTGCAAGACACAACGAAAACCGCAACAGAAACAACGACCGCTGTTGCAAGATACTTTTTCTTCAGAAACATGTTTCCGAACACCTCATGACGAAAGAGTCATTGTAAAAAGGACGCCGGGAAACCATTGTTCAGACTAACACGGCCGACCTTTCATACTCAAATTCCTTCCGCATCAAATTTGGCATTCTCGCAAATAATTGTCACTGTGGAATTGTGCATAGCTCAATTGCAAAGTCGTCTTCAGGGCTCACAAACTGCTTGCGATTGTCTACTTTAGGGTCTTACGCGTCTGGAATCAAATGACCGTCAGCGCTCTTTACACCGTTGCCTTCGTCAAACCAAATTTCTGTACCTTCTGGAATATCTGTTTTTTGATATCCAGGCTCAATTGAAAAGGAGAACGGACGTTCTGCTGAAGGTGGCGAGGGTAGCTCTAGGTAAGCTTTGCTGCGAATTATCGAGCCATCAGGACGTTTTAACTCGATAACGCCGCCATGCTGAAATCCCGCAATTGAGCCTATTGCGTCACTAACAAGTACAAGTCTGTCTTGCAATTGAAAAACCTTTTGTACTTTAAACGCAGCAATTACCATCGCTTTTCACCTATTTCAAACGGTGTATATCCAAATCTCATAGCCTTGTCGATTTCATTCTCTTTCAGAACTTCTAAGACTTGCACTTCATTATCCGTCAATCCGAGCATCTTTCGATGTCTGAGCATGAAGTCTTTCACCCTTACTTCACCAATCACTCCGGGCATGTCTTTGGCAGTAAAGAAGCCCAGTTTGCCTTGAGTTCCGTGTAAGAACTCTTCCAAGGCAGCTATTTTACTAGGGTTTGGCTTGAGTAAAATGTGATTCAGCTCACTGCCGCCAGTGTTCGCTTCTGCTCCGATGAATTTTAGGTATTCCATTTCTTCGGATCCAGGCGCTGCAAAGACTATTTCACGTCCCTTCGCCTTCATACCGGCCAGCAATTCTTCAGATGCTGGCTGAAGCTCCAGGTGTTTGAGATGATCCGGCACTTCCGGCATGTTGAGAGCATCATGGGCTTTTTGAATGTCGTCGAAATACCCCTTCGGTACTCCAGCCAATTCAAGTTCTTGCGCCGAAAGCCCCTTTGCCCGCAAGTATTCGAAGAACATTTGTTTTGTCTGCTGCGCTAACTGAGGCGAAGTATGTGCGCTAAGTTCAATAGACTGCAGGCTTTCTTGAACAGTTTTTAAAAACGCCTGATCAAGTTTCGTTCCGACTTTACCGGCAATTTTCAAAGCCAATTCGGCTCCTTCTGTACTGCCTTCTGGATTTCCCATTCCGAACATAAATTTGCCGATCACTTGTCCCTGTTCTCTTTTGGGAAGTGACGAATATTGCTCGCTGCCTTCTTGGATCATGTTGCCGAGCCGTTCCAACGCATGATTGACAGCGTTTGGATCTTTGCTCATTGCATCAAGCGTACTGCCCACTGCATGAAAAAGGGGATCGTTTATTGCATTTGGTTGAGCTAAAAAGTTCGCAACTGTTCCATCGGTCAGTGCCTTCCATCCGAGAGCAGCCGCGGACTTCGTTTCTTCTTTTGCAATGTTTAAGCCTTCTGCAATTCCGATAGCTTTGTCGATTTCGCCTTGAAAATACGTCTTCCAGCCTTCGGGATCGGTTGCTCTTTTTGTAGCGGCCTGTATAAATGCCGACAGCTTCTCAGATGGAGTTCTTGTATCTCTTTTTTCCTCATAGTCCATACCGAGAGCAAACATGCCTTTTGTCTTTCCCTGCGGATAATCTATGACTGTTCCGGTATCTGCCGCAGAGCCGTTCCCAGGCTTGTTCGAGTCGAACAGTTGAAAACGATTCGCTTGAATTTCAGCCACTCTGGCATTGTATTGATCGACCGTTTCATTTGCTCCAATGGCAATCATTTCCGGCTCGGATAGAGACCTGTCATTGGCATGCGAAATATCATTTGCAGCTGCATGTACTTCCTGATTTTTCTGACCACCGATCACTCCAGAGACTGCTGCTGCCTCTGGTGTCTTTTGCGGAGTTTTTTCTATTTGCTTGCTTGATTCGTCAGTGTCTGCCACGCTCTTGGCCTCGAACTAGCAAGTAGTATGTACCCATCTGCGCCTAAAAGACTTGGATACAGCCAGTCGACTTTCGCGCAGTTACATAAGCTACTGAAATTTTGCTTGCAAACGCTCACTTCAAGGGGACTTCTTCACTTTCTTAGCCTTTGGCTTTCCTTTAGGTTTTGCGGAAGGAACGTCCACTCCGTCGAAAAACATCTGTTTAGTCTTTGCCGGATCACGTTTTAGCTTTGCCAGATCAACTGCTAGACCATCGTTTACATGCTTCGACCATTCTTCTGATTCTTTCTTGGCGCGAGCACGGATGCCTTCCAAAACCTCCGGCGGGACTTGGTCAGCCGAAGTCAATCGATATACTTCCATATCAACGGCAATACTTTCCGCTGCGGCTCTCCAGCAAAGTACGAGCATCCTGCAAAGCTCTTCTTCAAACGTTCTTACGTAATTCAATACTTGTCCGTAATACGGACTTGCCAACTCATCTGCCA
>DTSE01000468.1:0-1524 GCA_012965515.1 Candidatus Melainabacteria bacterium
TGTGTGTTTTTCGTGTGTTTTCGGAAAGAAAAAAGAGGCCACTCTCAAAACGCAACACCAGTGAGCCTTTGCAGACTCGCCAGCGACAACCGAATCCTAAAAGCCCCACCCTGTGGACCCTTGACGATATCGAGCCGGCACCCTTATGTTGGTAATGTTCACGAATTTGATCGCCCTTTCAGGTGATATTGGACTCGTGACTTTTAATGAACTCTCGGGCATCAACTACAGCTCGAGCTCGTACTAAGTAAATCGGCTGAAATCCGCAATGGTACGGGTATAAAGCTAAAAGCGCTTTTCTAGTTCGAACGTTGGGAGCTGATAGATACATGTATAGAAAGCAGTTTAGAAAAAAGAAGGGTCACTCGATTGCCGAATTGGGTCCTGCTTTGTTCCTGGTTCTCTTGATTATGGTGTTGCCCATGGCTTGCCTGGCAAGTCTGGGCATTCGGTATACACTCCTTTTCTACGCTGTCCGTCAGGCAGCGCGTGAAGCCGCCAAAAGCACTCAATTCCAGACCAACCAGAGTGCCATACAGATTTCGGCCATCAACAGAGCACGACAGATAATGGCACTTTTTGCCAATAGCTCCGGCGCCAACGGACTGACAGTGAATCCTGCCAACGTGCATTGTTTCGTGGATATCATCAACATATCCACAGGAGCGGCTTCCAGTCCGGGCATGGACACAAGAATTCCAAGTGGAACTCCGATCAATACGGCGACAAACGTCTACAACGTGCGCGTGCAAGTAGACGGTACGGTTCGTCCATTGTTCGAAGCTTCCGGCGATAGCGGAGGCTGGTTCGGCGTTGGCGTACCTGGGCTATCTCGTCCCTTCCCTGTCCGTATGGTGTCAGCCGCGATGGCAGAGAGACCGGACGGGTTAGACAAGTAGATCGTTTTCAAAACCAAAATCAATAAGACGCATACATTAGATAGGAAAAGACCATGCGGTTAATCAAACATATTACAAAACACCGTAATGAGGCTGGAAGTTCTTTCATCGAAGTGGGAATCGCTTCGGTAGCAATGGCGGTGATTGTATTTTTGGCTATGGACGCATACGTGTGGATGCAAGCATTCATGCTCAACGACATCGCCTGCCGCGACGCTTGCAGAGCTGCAGCCCAAGCCCAAGGCACCACCAATACCGTGGCCTCATACAAGACGGCAGCACAGAATGCAGCGATAAGGGAGCTGACACTCCACTCTGTAACTCGTCCGTACATCGGCAACCCTACATTCGTCGCAGGTGGATTTGTCTGGCAAGATTTTGGCGCTTCGAATGGTGGCGCATTGCCAGCACCCCCGCAGACACCATTTGTCAGAGTGCAGTCATCTATGAACGTGAATCTGCCAATTCCACTCAACGCTTTTGGCGGGTTGCAGGCTAAACCGCTCGTATTCCAGCGCAGCTACTCGATGCCCATAGTAAACATTCCTCCTCCTTAATGAAGGCGGTCTCAAGGGATTTCTCCAGTGTCACAAAACCAAACAAGTGGAAAAAGTCATGTTGAAAA
>DTSE01000468.1:1542-1953 GCA_012965515.1 Candidatus Melainabacteria bacterium
CCAAGGGGCAATCGATGATTGTATTGATTGTGTTCTTGCTAGTCTTTTTCATTCTCCTCTTGGGCATGGCAGCCTTTGAGTTCGCTAGATACAGCTTGTGCTGCCAGCAGTTCCAGCACTGCGTAGACATTGCGGCGCTTGGTGGTGCAGCCGGTCTTGCATCGGCACAGACGACAGATCAGGCGACAGCGCAAGCAACAGCTCTTAATACGGCAAAATGGATGATGGAACAGAACTACGTTCTGGACACATCTTTGCTCGGAAAGACAAACTGGACAACCGGTTCGACCATACCATCTATGCCGGCCTTGAAGAACACGGCAAACATGAATTTCACCTGGGTCGACCCCGAAACAGGAAATCCGAATCCCTGGAGCTGCTGCGGCGAGGGAAATCCAGCGGGCGCGAGGT
>DTSE01000469.1 GCA_012965515.1 Candidatus Melainabacteria bacterium
GTTCATTCGGTGATGTTCATTGGCTTTCTTTTCAATCCAACCTGTCACATTCGTATCGGCCGGTCCGCCATTGGGCGGATTGTATTTGAAACCACCATCTTGCGGCGGATTGTGCGATGGAGTTATGACAATGCCGTCAGCAAGCCCGCTGGTACGACCTTTGTTGTAGGTAAGAATCGCCAGAGAGATGGCTGGAGTCGGCGTATAGCTGAGCTCCGAGTCTACCATCACGTTAACTTCGTTGGCAGCCAACACTTCCATCGCGCTCGCGAATGCCGGCTCGGAAAGTGCGTGAGTGTCGATACCGAGGTAAAGCGGACCTGTAATGCCCTGCTCCTTGCGATATTGGCAAATCGCCTGCGTTATCGCCAGAATGTGCTCTTCGTTAAATGCGCGATTGAACGCTGAGCCTCGATGCCCTGAGGTGCCGAAGGCGACCTTTTCGGCGGCGACATTGACGTCCGGTTTTTCACTGTAATAAGTCGTGATGAGGCGTGGCACATTGACGAGCAGCTCCCGTGGGGCCGGCTTGCCAGCTAAAGGACTGAGCATAAAATATCTCCTGAATACCTATCAGAGGGCGATCAGCGTACTAAAGGAACAGCTGCATATCATAACTAGAGATCACCTAGACATCTACTTATCAAGAGAACTTTGACAGGGACAAGCAAGCCGCATTCGCCTGGGATTTGAGCGAAAATCAATGAAACACGCTACTTGCCTGGTGTTAGGACAACATCCAGGTACCCAAAAGGATACTTAAAACTCCTAACGGCCAGTTGGGAGGTCTGTCATAATGCTGGTTGAAGCGCAGAATTGCAATTGGGCGGCGAAACATTTGGGCCGCATCTACTGCCATTGGAGTGAAACTATGGTTACCGCAACCCTCGATCATGCTTTTCCCAAGTTGACTGAAGAAGAATTGCGACTGCTCGAACCTATGGCAAGTTGCGAATACGTCAACGATGGAGATTACGTTTTCCGGGCGGGACAGGCAGACAACGACCTCTTTGTCGTGAAGTCCGGTGCCATCGAAATTCGCAATCCTGCCGACAACAATGCATTGGTCGCAGTCCACGAAGTGGGCGGATTCTCCGGCGACGTCGACATAATTATTCGCAGACCATCAATCGTTAATGGCATAGCTCGCGGCAGAACAAATGTCCTGCGCGTGCACAATACGCGACTGCAAGAAGTGATGATCAAGATTCCGAAACTCTCGGAGAAACTGCTCATCGCTTTCCAAATGCGCCGCGAATTTCTTTCTCAATTGGAAAGAGTCGGTTTTTCAATAATTGGTTGCGGCTTATGCAGCGATACAACTCTCTTGCGCGAGTTCATGCACAAGAATTTCGTTCCTTATACATGGTTCGACAAGGACAGCGACGTCGGCAAAGCCGCCATAGAAAAACACGGCGAATTTCCAATCGTTCAAAAGCCGGATGGCACAACATTGGTGCGTCCTGACCTGCAAGATCTCGCTTACGAATGCGGACTCTGGCACGAATGCCCTAGCCAAAGTGTAGATCTCGCCATTGTCGGTGCAGGTCCTGCCGGTCTGGCAGCCGCAGTTTATGCAGCATCAGAGGGACTTAATACATTAGTTCTAGACAAACTCGGACCAGGCGGTCAAGCAGGCGGCTCTTCAAAAATCGAAAACTTCATCGGTTTTCCTTCCGGTCTTTCCGGAACCGAATTAGCTATGCGCGGTGTTTTGCAAATGGTCAAGTTCGGAGCAAAACTAATTGCGCCGACACGCGTTGAAAAATTCAAGCCGGGCGCAACGGCCAAAGATCCGCACGAACTCACACTCGATTGCGGCGCGGTTATCAGTGCAAAAACAGTGCTTATCGCGACCGGTGTGACATGGAGAAAACTGGACGCAATCAACGCACTACAGTATGAACGCGCAGGTGTTTATTACGCTTGTACGAACGTTGAGGTGATGC
>DTSE01000470.1 GCA_012965515.1 Candidatus Melainabacteria bacterium
AGGAAGCCGCGCTAGAAAAAATAACGCAAAATCGACCAGGAGCTGGCCCCTAGCAGCACAAGGATTTAGAGACTTTGCTCGTATTCAATTGACTACGCAATTAGTGATTATTTGTATTCAATTAGTTGATCTGGTTTAGAGCAAGGTGTCTTTCTGTAAACTTTTTTCATCAAGAAAAGGCCGGTGAGCCGTATTGCAAGCGGCTAGCAAGTCACGCGGTAGCGTAAAAGGAATACTTTTCAAAAGGGCAATTTCGCGCCTTGCTCCTTTAGTCTTTTCCTCGTAAACGACTCCACTAACTGTTCGAAGACACTGAATGCAGCAATTTCGCGACAGGTCAGATTGCGGTTCTTTCCACTATCTTTCAAGCCTTACCGTGATGCCTGCTGACAGCGCTAAATGCATGACTTTCAGAATAGATTTCAAACGGAAGTAAGACAGAACATTTCTACAATCGTCATCAAAATTACTCGTATCGGAACTCTTGACGGAAACTTATGTCCTATCAGCGGAAACACTGAAGGAAAGCAGACAATGAAAAACAACGAACTACACGTCGTACCGACACCTGAAGGCTGGCAGATTACTCCTCCTCCCGAGCACAGTGAAGACGAGACTTTTGATACACGGACTGAAGCTGTGATGGCGGCGCTACATGCTGCCGAGATTGAAAACCTCGACGTAGTTGTTCACAGCGACGACGGCACCATTGTGGAAATGCCGCTCAAGCTAGACAATGAATGCAATTCCGCAGCAGCATAATAGTGGTGTTTGACACTATCCATCGCCCTTCAGGTATTTTGCGACTTCTCTCAAGTCTCGGATGAACATTTTCTGAGCACTTCACGACCTTCGTCCCGAGCCCTAACAATGGTGGCAGAATGAACGGTTAGCATCACGCGTGGTGCTAGGTCGGTATTGGTGAATTTTCCGCTCACTCTTATGAGGCAGGTATTCTTCTGCAGAATGCTCTGGCTCAGCCATTTCGGATCTCCAGATGGAGTCTACTTCGCGACAGACGTCCAGAGGAATAGACCGGCAGCCACAGTCATGAATGTGAATGTAGTCCACCCGCCGATATTGACGAGCGTTGTATTGGTTCGCCTTCCCATAATTTCTGAATTGTTTGATACAAGCATCAGCAACAATAGCAGCGGTGGTGCGAGAACACCGTTTAAAATTGCCGTCCAATAGAGAGCTTGCATGGCGTTAACGTGCATGAAGTTCAAAGTCATCGCCAAAATGATCGAAATTCCGATCAGCCAGTAATAGCCTTTGGCATCAACACACTTTTCGCTAAATCCACAAGGCCAGTCGAGAGCCTCGGCAACTGCATATGCTGCGGAACCGAGAAGTACGGGCACAGCCAAAAAACCTGTTCCGATGAAACCAGCTGCAAACAAATATTTCGCGGCTGGTCCCAGCAGGGGCTCTAGCGCTTTGGCAGCCTGAGCAGCTGAATCCACGTGAAACTGACCGCTTTTGAAAAGTGTGGCCGCCGTAGTCATGATAATGAAGTACATCACGCAATTTGAGAAAAACATACCTACGGCGATATCCGCTGCCGCGAACTTCAAATCTGCATCGCTTGCTCCCTTTCGCTCTTCGACACTGTATACGCCAGCGTCCTTCTGCTCATCTACTTCACTGTTAGCCTGCCAGAAAAATAGATAAGGAGAAATTGTTGTTCCAAGTATCGCCACTAGAGCCGCAATATAACCAGGCTGCCAGCTAATGTTCGGGATAAAGGTGTCCTTCATCACGGTAGCCATATCAATTTTACAAAAGAACGCAGTGATGACATAAGCAAAGAGGCTCAACGTCAACCATTTGAAAACGCTCGCTAAGCGCTTATAAGAAAAGAAAATGAGTGATAAAAGCAGGATTAACGATATCGGTATAACGGCCATGCCGGGCGAGACTGCAGGGAAAAGCAAATTGATACCGGCTGCCATCGCACCAATGTCTGTTCCTGCATTTATCACGTTTGCGACCGTCAGCAACACAATCGCCGTCCATAAGATCGCTGGATGGTAGTGACGCTTTAAGACACCGGCGAGCCCTCTTCCCGTCACCAAGCCTACTTTCGAACAGATATACTGCACGCTGAGCATTAGAGGCAAAGTGACGAGCGCCATCCATAAACTGCTGTAGCCAAATCCTGCTCCAACTGTCGAATAGGTCGCGATACCTGAAGGGTCATCGTCTGATGCCCCTGTTATCAGCCCCGGACCCATAATCTTGAAGGTCCTCTTTAGCGGATTCTTCTCTGCCTTTGCTTCCTGCGTCCGGGGAGCTTCCACTGCAGGACGGTCTAACTGGCGATTCGACACTGTTGAAATCTCTCTCGATTTGCTACCCATACCTCGAAAGGGGTGCCACATTCCCCCCGAACATATACGGCATACCTTTCAGCCTCAACCTTTCATCGAGACTTCAGATTTTGAGGGTGGTTCCTAAAATTTTGAGGCAGCAGCGAATAATTGGAACCCGCACAGAATGCCGCGAGTCTACACACTGCCAAGGGAGGAAACCTAATGGACGAGAAGGACACGCGCAATGAAAGTAAATACGACTCCGCAGCTGAAGTCGAATCGACCACGCGCGATGAAAAGGGTGCCGAGGAATCAAAAGAATACGAATCAATGATTCCCGTGTAACTCAGAGTTCATTTCCGCTCATTGGATTATAAAAACAAGGAAACAATGGAAAGAGATCATGAATGCACAGGATATTGTCAAAAGACAATGGACAGTAAAACACGAAGAGATTGAATTCAAATTCGAAACGCTTGATGCAGCAATCTGGTATGCAGCGGGTGCAGCTTCCGTATCAAATTCAATAAGACAGATAAACACTCGCGAAAGACTAATCACTTTGCTGCCTGTCGAATCAAAACATGTTGAATCAAAATGTGCCGAGTCGAAAGTTGTGGAGTCAAAATTTAGCTGCACAGATAAGTGCGCAGCGTAAAAATAATTCGCTCTAAATCAATTTGGATGCACGGCTCAGCCTTATACAAGATTACCTACAATGCACTCTTCTGCGAACTCAGTGCTTTGCTGATCGAGATCAGGCTTCGAAGCCATCCATGAACGAATGACTGCTTCAGTCCCAGGGTGACGCAAATGGCCCAATCCATGAAGTGCACCATGCTGACAAATTTCAACATCTAAATTCAGCGTTTGGCACAAAGTTTCGAACATCACATTCTGAATGCTAGGTCCTTCAGCAGTCTCAGAGTGAACATGAGTAATAGAGTAATCATCAGTAAACGAATCCCACCACATAAAGCAAGCGGTGTGAAGAGGTTTCACACTGAATAGGTCTCTATAAAGGTAATACATTGATCTAATGCATTCCTCACGCGCATCAGAAGGTATTTCCTCTTCCCAGAGAACCTCCGAAATCGCACCCGGCATCAAACAAGAGCGCATCGCCAGAAGCCCCTGTTCCAGCTGCTCATCAGAGTATCGATCGATCAAAATTTGCGGCTTGGTAAAGAGCTTGGTGTAGTAATCCATGAGCTTGATGGGCTCATAAGTAACATCAAGGTCATCCGACCAATACCAATATTCCTCATCCTCATTAGCCGGGAGAGGGTGGTCAAAAATGTAATCAATAAATTGTTCGAACGTAGCATTAGTGAGATCGTAACTTGGCATTATGGACTCTCATCAAAGATACATCTGAATTTCTTATACCCCCGGAGACCCCGGGGCAATGCACGCCTCTCGAAACGTTATCCTGGTGGGGCTCTACAGATTTAATCTCCCGTTGTCAGCAAACGACAGTGCCGGCGGTTCCACGCAATACGAGGCTAGCAGCACCGACTATGGCGGCATCCAATCCAAGTTCCGCACGAACCACCTTGCAGCCAGCCGGTCCCGGCAACGCATATTCCTTCAGCACCCGGCGAGCAGGTTCTAGAAGCCAGTCACCTAGTTCCGAAAGTCCCCCACCGATAATGATCAAATCAGGGTCAAGTGCATTAGAAAGGCTTACCAAGCCAAATCCAAGATACTCGCCTGTTTTCTCAATAGCTTTTCTACCTATCCCTTCACTGTATTGACGCGCATCTTTCAGCACATCGTGACCCGTCATATTGGGAATATCTCCCCCAGATAGTTCTCGATATGTCTCCACTAGCCCAGGTCCGCTGCAATAAGCTTCCAAAGTTCCTCGAGCTCCACCAGTATCGCGACGGGCATTCGCATCCATGGAAAGCAAAATGTGCCCAAACTCGCCGCCGCTCCAATGCGCACCGTGGTGAATGCCGCCTTTTGTCAGCAAAGCACCACCCACACCGGTTCCCAGAGCCAAAAAGACAACAGTCCCATTCGAGCATTCGCGCGCGGCGCCAAATCTAGTTTCACCCAATGCAAGGACATTGACATCGTTGTCTACAGCAGCAGGAATTCCCAATTCTTTTGTAAACCCTTCTGCTATCCTGATGCCCTTCCAGCCGGGAATAACATCCGTTGCAGAAAACACCAAGCCTTGCACCGCATCAATTTGTCCGCCGGCTCCGATGCCGACAGCGTCAATGGGTTCGCTCGACTGTGTTTTTAGTGAAGCAGCAAGCGCGATAGCAGCAGCGAGAATCTGGTCGCCGCCTTCCTTAATAGGAGTCGGGCATTCCTCACGGACGAGAACTGTGCCCTCCTCAGTGACTATTCCCCCAGCGATTTTAGTGCCGCCAATGTCAATGCCGATGCAACGCATCTCTTGCTCCTGAATCTGGTTATTACGCTGTCTTGCCGAAGGGCGCACGCAATGCTACACGACGCTCAATCTTGTCTATCAGGGTATAGATTTTATCATCGTAATAGCGCCGGGCTTTGAATCGGCGGCGTTTCCAGGTGCGAAACATCAGTCAATCGACTAGAATATAAAATCCACTCCAATTCCAATTTCAATGACGAAACGAAGTTTTTCGAGCACTCTTAGCACTTCAAGAGCTATCCGCTCTTTTGGTGTTCGCAGCCTTTTAATCATGCTGTGCCTGTGTGTATTTATAGGAGCTCCCGCCTTCGCCGTTGACGGAGATGCGTCCAATCCGATTGCACTTTCGAACAATGAAGTCAGCGGCAAAGAAGAACCGAAGGGGCAGAGCCGATTCTATTCATTTGCAGCAGGCCCGGGCGACATCAATATCAAGGTCAATGGTGCGACTGATTTCTACTCGACCACAATGCGAGTGGTCTTGCGTGATACCAACTCACGAGAACTGGCAAACATTTCGTTTCCAGCCATTAGTGACGAGTCGACAAAAACAGCGACGGTTCATTTGGCAACAAAGCAGAACTTGGTCATGCAGGTAATGTTTTCTGTCGATGTCGGCGTGCACGTTAACTACAAAGTTCAATTGGACGGCAGTGCTTTCTCGCAGAATGGAATGCTTGCCTCCACACCACCGGCACCGGCCGCGGCACCACAAATAGCAGCAGCATCTCGCGATGCTTTTGTAACTTCATCAGACGCGAAGACTACAACCATTCAGATAAAGGATACTCCTGTCAAATCGGACGACAACGTAAACAAACCGATTGACGACAAGTGGGCATTAATTGTTGGCATCAGCAAGTTTCAAAAGCCGGAAGTAAACCTCAAATATCCAGCGAAAGATGCAGCTGATCTCAGAGACTTCCTTGTAAAGGAAGCAAATTTCGCGCCAGATCATGTGAAGCTCCTGGTAGACGAAAACGCGACGAAAGTAAATGTAATGGCAGAGATTGGCGACAAGTGGCTTCCTCGTGTCGCGCATCCTAACGACCTTGTTCTCATTTTCATTTCCACGCACGGAAGTCCTTCTAATGTCGATCTCCAAGGTCTGAATTACCTGGTGATGCACGATACCGATCCTTCAAGCTTGTACGCGACCGGATTGCCTTTGCAAGATTTGGCCGCGGCAATTAAACAGAGAGTTCATGCCAATCGGGTAGTACTTGTAGTTGATGCCTGCCACAGCGGTGCCGCGAATCCAGCCAAGGGTCTGACCAGAATTGGAAACTTTGACAGCGATTCACTGTTGCTGGGTACGGGACAATTGATAATCTGCTCCAGTGAACCTAGCCAAGTCTCTTGGGAATCGAAGCGCTACGAGAATGGTGTTTTCACACATCAACTTATACAAGCATTGCGCGAGAAGGGTGGAAAAGTTCCCCTCGCAGAAGCATTTGAAAAACTGAAAGATTCTGTCGTTTCTGAAGTACTGAAAGATCGCGGCGAATTACAAAGTCCAGTTATGAAAACACATTGGAGCGGAAAAGATCTGATACTCTCCGCACCACCGGCGCGACCACACTAAAGAGAAGAACCAGAAGCGTGTGAGCGCATTGCCTGCGCCGAATTCTCGAGAGTGCAACGCGCCCTACAGTGATTCCCCTTCTTTCCCGAATTGATTTGACAACCAGCTCAAGGCAGCTCGTCTTTGGGATTCGTTCTTGTGCTTGTCTAAAATCATAAAGAGCAACCTGCTGCATTGGCGTGCCGGAAGTTGTTTGATCAATTCAATTGCATCACCTAGTTCAATGTCATTCGACTCGAAAATCTTTGTCGCATCGTCCAATAAGATCGCACATTTTGCCGGGGATGATGACGACAGGAGAGCCGCGCATTCAAGTAACAAATGGAACTTGGTAGACTCACTGGGATTCTTTCTAATCATGTCTAAAACATGCTCGAACTCGTTGTCCGATAGCAACCCGACCTTGTCCATCGTTGCCACCACTTGCATGCAAGACTTGACGCACAATTGCTCGGATGAGCACTCCGGAGCTCGTTCCGAAGCAAGCGCAATGAGTTCCTTGGTTCTTCTAGGAAATTCTTCATTGAATACCATTGCAAACGTGCACATGAGAGTAACGACTCGCTCAGGCAAAGTTGCTGAATTGCACACTTTTATAACGGAAGTAAACCTGTCATCGGCGACAGAAGGATTCATCCGTACAAATGGAATAATCGGGCTGTTTGCTCCAGCCTCCAGACGTTGACTCAAATAGTAAGAGTCCTGTGCACTTACAGTCTCCATACTCTTGGTGAGTTCAGACCATACATCCTCTGCTAAAGACTTATTGGCAGAATGATCGAGCGTCGCAGCGGCTTCAGCAATATTCGAGAGATGCAAGATGCGACCAAAGGCATCTTCGTCAATTTCAGTCAACAAATTGAACGCACGCTTCAATAGAGACAGTGCCTCCTCCTTGTCGTAAGTCGCAACATAGGGCACCAACATCGTCTGCGACAATAAGGCCCGGCGAGGACCTCCAAATCCCCAAAAATCATTTGGATCATCTTCTTCCAAACTAATGGAGTTTTCCACTGCACGCTTGCAAAACTCTGGCATTTTATCGGCAGCATGCATTTTGACAAGGTGTAGCAAGCTCATGTAGGCCTGATCTTTCGCATCAGGCATGTCGATATCGTGCATGTAGGCTTCGGATTCAATCAATAATTCTCGTGCGAATTCAGGCGACAACTGAGCGACATCACCGGCAAGTTCCATAAGAAAACTGGCTTTGCCGAAATCCTGGTCGCTTCCTTCAATTATTCCTTTGCGCGCGTCCTGTGCAATTTCCATTGCTCTCTTCGGATCACTCTCAGCTAACTTCTGAGCAACCTTAGCCAGTGCAGTGTGGACAATGGAATAATTTCTGCTCTTCAAATGGTTCGCGATTTCCAGCGCCTTGAGTGGAGCTACTTCGGCAAAATCACACGCAGCTAAATTTAGCGTTGTGTCGTCTTCAGTCGGATACGGTTCGACCCAAAGCTCATCAAATGCGCGAATCGCTGCATCAGGATCGATCTTTGGCAAATGCCACATCAAATGAACAAGTGCTTGCGTTCTATCTTTATTAGTCAGCCTATCTTTAAGACCGAACAAATACTCGATGCAAAAACGTTTGAATTCAGGACTCTGCGGTGGCACTTTAGCGCAGTCGCTGACGAGGGCGTAAAGGCGACTCATCGCATCATGAATCGACTCACAAGCGGACCAAATACCGCGCAGAAGTTTGTCGTTCTCATGCTCATCATCTCGGGGTTCAGGCATTGCCACCGCAGTCGGTGACGTAACGATGACTGCGCTGTTGCCCCACTTTGAATATTCCCGCCACCCTTCATCGTGTCGAATTTCCAGCTTCGGATTCAACTCCGAAGCATCTTCCAAGATTCGACCAAGAGCAGCTCTTGCGTCTTCGTCTCCGGACGCGTAATAGAGCAACACTCGCTCCCCTCTCGTTTGCAGTTCTCCAAAATAGGCTCCCACACCAGCGCGATGAAACCGCGAAGCAATCGCCAGACGGAGACTCCAAATCTTCCAACGCATCGCCTTTGAGGGCACATCAGCTCTTTCATCGGTGGGAATATGCACAGCAACAAGCCAATTCATCTCCAGTGGAGAAACACGTTCGCTCAAAGAACGGTATACGTTTACCAACCACTCTTTTCCATCAACAGTGCGCTTTTCGATCTGCCAGTCTGAAAGTTCATAGATGGTTATTCCGACCGGTCCGGTAGGATTCACATCGGAAATCCACCTTCCCCAAACTTCATCTGGATGCTGAATATCCGAAACAGCAGTTTTACGAACATTCGCCCACCGCTTACTCATCTCATGATCGTTTTGCCCATCGTAAATTTCAGTTAGATAGCTCGCTATCTGAAAATAGCGACTCATTAACTCTGGATTAATGGGAATCCTTGCTTCGGGCGAATCCCAGGAAGGAGTATCAAAACCATAATACTGATCGATGAGTTCAATCATCCGGTAGCAATCAGCGCGAGCTCCCTCGAGATCATCACGCGACAACTTGATGGTCGCCAAAATCCCCCAGGCATCAATTTCTTCTTTTGTAAGAATGCTCAGAAAGTCAGCTTCAAAGACCTGCCTGTCAAAATGCTGCTTGCGGCAGTCTATAGCAATCGGGTCGTTTTCCAGTGCAGCAAAAAAGTGGTTAACTTCCTTCTCAGCCGTGTCAAAATCACGGCTGTCCACAGCATCCAGGGCTTTAAGTAAAGGCACTTGATGAGGCAGAGCCATCGATTAACCTGACCACCGCGATTCGATTTCTAGGCGGCTCTTGCCGCACTCTGGAACCTACTAATGCTAGCAGAGCTTGACTTTTCATACGTTAGAGGGCGCTTGGCTTCACCCCTTGGCATGAGTTCGGCGAGATAGCTTATAATTTCGACCACACGTTCAGACAAGCAGGAGTCACCATGAGAAAATCCGGTTTTGCTCTTCTTTTGGCAATCTCAAGCGTCGTCAGCATTTTGCCGATGTCCGCGGATGAGTCGAACGGCAACCCTGCCATCGCTCAGAACACGAAAATTGCACAGGCCGCTATAGATAGTTCAAACACTGCAGGCGGGATCATTGTTTCGACAACTCCGTCTCTGGAAGGTTATAGAATCAGAGAGTACCGTGGTATTGTGCGCGGTGTCATGGTCAGAGAGCCAAATACTATTCAACAATTCAAGGCGGGCTTTCAAGGAATGTTCGGCGGCAAAGTAAATGCCTACATTCGCAACTGTGAGACTGGTCGCCAGGGCGCATATGATGCGATGGTGCAGCAAGCACTAACAAAAGGTGCAAATGCAATCGTAGGTGTTAAATATGACTCTGACGCATTTCAAGGTGGCAACAATGATTTTGGCACCGAAATCGTTTGCTACGGAACAGCCGTCGTTGTCGATAGAGTTCCTCAGCCCTAAGGCATAAATTTCACAAAACAGAAAGCCAAAGCAGGGATCGCACAGGCAGCCAAAAGCACGACTGCAACGGCGCGACCGAGTCCCCTTGGAATTAGGAAGGACATCACCAGGAATATAAACGACAGAATAGTGAATATGACGACTGGTGCCATCGTCAATAAAAGCACAAAGTTCGAGTCGAGTTTGTCCATCAAGAGCCAAACCACAGTCGGTCTAATTCCTTGCTCTCCGTTGTACGGCAATGTAGGCGGTCCTACTGCTTTGTACTCTTTGCCATCTTCAAGTGCATACAAATAAGAAGTTCTTGCCTTCGCACTTGTGATTGGCTTGCCATCTTTACCAATCAATTGAACAATAAAAGCTTGAATAGTCCCGCGCGGGCTCAGGAAATCAACTGCATAGCAACGAATTTCTCCAGGATGCGTCTTGGGAGTATCCTTAGGAATTTCACCAGCAAGCAATTCATCGTAAAACTTCGTACGCGCGTGATCGGCATCTAGAGAAACTGTTATTCCCTTTCCGACAACGATCGAGTGAAAAGATGGAACTTCTTTCTTTTTGGAAAAGGGATTCAAATAATGAAGGTCCGCTGCGCCACCGATCAGGTCACCGCTAGCAGGGTATTTCTTGGTCCGGGTATAGACCAGAGCCGCATACTGACCAACAATATCTAACTTGTTAGCGATTTGAATTTCAGGTCCGCCATGCAGATAGAGTTTCGAGTCATTTTCATCTACCAGACCGTCATCCGTTCTATACATCCAAAACTGTCTTTGTCCTGCCTTGCCGAGCGAAAGATCGACAGCATCGCGCCAATCGTCGAGGTAAAACTTCAACCTCGCCTTGAGCTTGTTTTCACCGACGGCAAACTCGCATGTGGACTCATCAAGCAAATTGAAAGTCTTGGAAGAATCGACAGAAATATATTTATGCTGCATCGCGCGAAAAGCTTCATCCGGTGTAAGCTTTCTTGGGATGAAGTTGTAGAGACAGAAAACACTTCCAATTACAGCCGCAGCCATCACAACAAGTACACCAGCAGCTCTGGCCGAAGTCGTGCTTGGATCAACAAGTTGTTGAACTGGTGCATCCGGATCGCGCTTGCCGACAAACAAACTGGCAATCATTCCCATCAGCCCGCCCATATCTGGTCCGCTTGCAACAGGTGCTGACATATTGCGAGAAGACATAGATCTTATGGAACGTGCGCTTGATGCTGAATGCGCTGAAGAAGATGCTTTTTGAGTGTCGTGGGTATTGAGTTCTTCAGAGCCGCCTAGTGATTCGACTCCCTCTGAGCTTGAATGCGCTGTTTCAAATTGCGCCGGTGAAGCTTCAAGCTGCACCGGCGGTATAGACGGCGGTGCTGCATTTTGTGCTGGCGAAACCGATTGTCCTGACTCACTTGTTTGCGGATCACCAAATGGCGGATTATGGAACTCGCCGCCTGCCAGTGTTGGTCGCTCTTCACTTTGCGAAAACGCAGAGCTTTGAGGGAACACGCCGCTTTGCGAATCGGGCGCACCTTGCGGAATTGAATCTGGCTGCTGAAATTCAGATACGGAAGCGGGTATATCAGCTGGTTCCTGTGGTCCCCATGCATCAGACTGTTCTGCGGGCGGTCCCCATTCTTCATTCTCCATCGGGCCCCAATCATCCACGGGAAATGGCTCTGCCTGTGGCTGAGAAGCAGCAAAAGTTTCCGCAGCTGTTGCCTGCGGTGCTTCTGCAGGGGACTCTGGCGGTGTCACCGTTACCGGTGCGTGTGAACCAGAGATGGAAGAAGCGTCCACCGGAATTTCTTCATCGAAATCAGCGAAATCAGCCACATCACCCATCTTCTCATTACTGAAACTCTGCACAGGGATAGCACCAGTAGGTGGCAACGTGGGACGAGAAAACATTGCCGTCTCTTTTGTGGGACGCGCAAGAGGATCTGCAGGAGGAGGAGCACCGGTTGTTGGAGCTGCAGGCACGCTCGGCGGCGCCGAAAATGGAGAAGGTGCAGGTGGGGATACAGGAGCGGCTTGAGGTGCAACTGGAGGAACTGGTGTCGGCGATGGCGACACAGGCGCGGGCGGCGTTGGCGGCGTTGGCGGCGTTGGCGCCGGAGTGGAAAGAGGAGCGGAACTCGCAGGCTGTGTTGGTACAGGAGTTGGCACCATATTCGGTGCCGCCAAGGCACCTATCTCAGTTTGGGCCGGAAGGTTCGGTTTTGAAAACATTGCCGTCTCTTTTATCGGCTTTGCAAGCAGATCCGGCGCACCAGCTGGTCTTGCCGCCGGAGGACTTGAAGATTGACCTTGCGGCGAAGATGAATTTGGTGCCTCCATTCCTGGAGGAGGTGGGGAGTCCGGGGAAATTGCACGAAAAGTGTACGTGTGTTCAGTAGTCGGTGGAGCATTAGGCACCTTGCCTTTATCTGTGACTAAGGTAGTCACATCGACTTTGCCTGCTTTCACCGAAGCAGCGAGTCGATTCAGCTTCTCAGACTGTTCTTGTTTCCCGACTTTCAAACTGACGGCGGCAATGCGCTCAAGCGCAGCTCCGATTGCAACCACATTATGATTGGAAAGCGATGCCGTCAAATTGATAAAACGCTGATTGAGTTTAATTGCCTCAGAAAATTTTCCCCAAGCTGTATAGATCTCAGACAGAGACTCAGCACAATATGACATTCCGTCAGGATCGAATTGCAGCTTTTCAAAAACGTCGCGCAGCATCGGTTCAGCAGCAGCGTAGTTGCCGCCACCGTATACCTGCTTTGCATTCTCCAGCTCCTGGAGAATGTAATTGGGATCACTTTGGGGGTCCGTACTCATAGATCACTCAGGACAAGCTTCCTTGCAGGCAAAGCCTACCCTTCAAGCTTAGCAGCCCTGGGATATCGCCGTCGATTATCAGCCGGCAAACATCAGGTACGGTGGGCTAAATCAGTCTTTTGCCAAAGTCCAGCGTCCACATCTTCTCTACCACTCAACAAGGACTACGCAGCCTTGCGAACAGGCAAGCGTTTGTCGGCCGTACGTTCTCTGGTAACAGCTCTTGGAAAAACCAGACTCTGCGGATTTTTTACTGGGTCGAAACCTTTTGAGTCTTGCAGCAGATTAAGTGCCTTGTCCTGCGATGTCTCGCCCGGCGCAAACAATTCTGCAAACAAGTTCTTGAGAGCGTCCAACAAATGAGAAGAGGCTCCTTCAACACTCATTGAATGTTTTTCCTGTTCTTTTAATTGCATTCTCATTGGACCTCCTTGCTACGTTAATGGATTCAACTTCATCCTCAACGCCGCTTTGTCTCACCTGTGCCTAATGACACGAGTGGCATGATAAAGTTCCAAGGAAAACCCGCTTGACAACAAGGTTTTTATTTCCCAGTTTCACTGCGCTTGTGAGTCGAAAAGTGTTCAGGCGAGAGCTGTGCCTACAACACACGCCCGAACCATATGTATTCAATATGCGAATTTAGCGCCTGTTACCAGAGATAGCAGCGTTTGTTCTTCGGAAGCATCATGGTGTTTTCACCTTTAATGTCGAATGCTTTCTCGAACGCATCCATGTTAGCTAGCGTGCCGTTTACTCGATACTTCGGAATAGGATGCGGATCGGTTGCTGCCATCATGTGCTCTTTCTCGGGTCGAATGTTCGTAGCCCACGCCTGCGCAAACGACAAGAAAAATCGCTGTTCTGGTGTGAAACCTTCCGCATCCGGCGTACGCGGCTTTCCTTCTAGAATTTTTTCAAGCGCCTTATATGCGATGGTCAAACCGCCCAAGTCGGCAGCTGCTTCGCCTGCTACCAACTTACCCTTGAGGTGCGTGTCACCATCTACGGTGTAACCGTCGTACTGGTTTTCGATGAGTGCAATTCTTTCTTTGAAACGTTTCTCGTCACCGGACGACCACCAGTTTTTCATATTGCCCTGAGCATCAAACTTACTGCCCTGGTCGTCAAAACCGTGTGTCATTTCGTGCCCAATGACCATCCCCATTGCTCCCAGGTTTGTAGCATCGTCAGCCTTCGGATCGAAGATTGTCGGCTGAAGAATTCCAGCGGGGAAAACTATTTCATTCATCTCACTCCAGTAATATGCATTTACTGTCTGAGGTGTCATCAGCCACTCAGTGCGATCGACGGGCTTACCTATTTTGGCAAGATTACGATTAAACTCGAATTGCTCTGCGCGCAACACATTTGAGATGTAGGAATCGCGGTTGATCTTAAGAGCGCTGTAGTCTCTCCATTTGTCCGGATATCCGATTTTTGCGACAAATGCATCCAACTTGGCAATCGCATTTTTGCGAGTGGTGTCATCCATCCAATCCAAGATACCAAGGTCTTCTCGCAACACCTCTCGGAGCTTCTTCACGAGCTTTAGTGCTTTAGCCTTTGCTTCCGGAGTGAAAGCCGTTTTCACATAAAGTTGCCCAACGGCTTCTCCGATCGCATGGTTGGTTGCGTTAACCACGCGCTTCCAGCGAGGGAGATTCTCCTTTTTGCCGGTCAAAACTTTTCCATGGAAGTCAAAATCAGCATCTACAAAACGCGAGGAAAGGTATGGTGCGGCTGCATCAATAAGGTGCCAGCGCAAATAATCCTTCCAGTGATCCATGGTGACGGCGGAGATTTGATGATCGAGCTTTTTGAAAAACTCCGGCTGGCCGACATTGACTTCATTGATACCGGGATAGCCGATTTCGGAGAAATAGATTGGCCAGGAAAAGCGCGGCGTCATCTCCGTCAGCTCTTTCACATTCATCTTATGATAGATCTTTTCCGGGTCACGCAACTGAATGTTGTCCATGGACGCATCGGCAAGCTGCGTTTCGATCTCCATAATCTTTTGAGCGCGCGTCTTCGCATCGGCCGCGTCAATGCCCAAGAGAGCCAGCATCCGAGCAACATGATTTACATATTCACCACGGATTTTCTTGAAGCGATCAGCCTGGTTGAAGTAATAATCTCTCTCGGGAAGACCAAGTCCGCCCTGCCCTGCTTGTCCAATTACTTTAGTCGCATCTTTGAAATCTTGCCCGGAACCGAATGAAAACAATGCACCGATTCCCATGCCGTGCAGGTGAGCGAGTTCAGAACGCAGATCATCGAGGGTCTTAAGGTTGTCGATACGTTTCAACTCATCGGCAAGGGGCTTGAGATCATCCTCTTCCAATTTTTTCGTATCCATTCCTACCTTATAGAAATCGCCGATCTTTTGCTCGACCGTTCCCGCTTTCGAAGTCTTCTTCGCCGCGTCTTCAAGAAGAGTGCGAACAAGCGTGAGATTCTTATCGTTAATGATGTTGAGCATGCCCCATTTGTCGTACTCATTCGGAATGGGAGTGTTTTTCAACCACGTGCCATTGGCGTACTGATAGAAGTCTTTGCCGGGTGAAACCGTCTTGTCCATGTTGGCGGAAAAATTCCTTGCCCAGGCGGCTGACCCGGACTTTGCCGTTGACTCGGACTTTGAGTCTTTTCTTGAACTCGATTTCGACTGAGGCTTGGAATCGGTCTTTGATTCCACCTTCGATTCTGATTTTGAGCCGGACTTGGACTCGGCTTGAGCCCTAGAACCCATTGAGGCAGCCTGTAAAGAGCCGCCGGAGCCCACTGCTACACACATTGCCAGGCTTGCAGCCAGCGCTGCATAGTAATTCTTATTTCTAACCATGATTTCCACCAAAGACCAAATAAAGCCAAAGTCTAACAGTTTGCTCACAAACACGCTCGCGAAACAAAGATTCCGGCAAACAGGTACTGACTCTCCGGCAATTTTCTTGTCCGAAAGGAAACGAACACGAAACGAATTTTAACCCAGGGACCGCCGTATCTTGGCTACCGAGAACTGCCGCCCAGCAGGGGATTGAACACAGGCCGCCCTTTCCGGGTTGAGTGTGGAAATCCAATAGATATAGAATCAAAGTGGTAAACCGTTGAAGATGTGCGCAGGCGTGCGATAATGACCTTTCAGTGTTCCATTTTTTTTCCGGTATTTCGCATGAATAACAAACTTTTCGTAGGTAACCTCTCCTTCAAACTCTCGGAAGCAGAACTCGAGTCGCTCTTCGGTGAATTCGGCACCGTCGTCTCCTGCTCCATACCGACCGACCGCGAAACCGGCAGAAAACGGGGATTCGCATTCGTTGAGATGGGCAGCCAGGCTGAAGCCGAAGCCGCCATCAAGGGTCTCAACGGCAGAGACTGCGAAGGACGCCAAATTGCAGTGAGCATCGCTCAACCGAAGCCGAAAGGCGGCGGAGGCGGTGGCGGCGGACGCAGATTCTAATCAGCGACCGACACGCAATCACATAACTGAAACGTATAAATGAATGGGCAAGTCAAGCGGCTTGCCCATTTTTTTTGCCTATTGCCCTTGCCCTTCTGTCTTCTTCTGCCCCTTGGCACAGGTCTTGCCCTTTCTAATGAGGCGGCATGGGGATCCAAACCGGAGGCTTTCCTGGAAATTTCATCTTGCTCAAAATTGCTTTGTCATCAGCACCATGCGGTTTCAAATAGACATAGTAACTATCATTTCGCTCAACGAGATCGTCTTTAGGTTGACTGCGAGGACTGATAAGCATGTCGTTGGTCAATCGCACGTGCATGTAATAAGGAAGCAATTGGGTGAAATCGGGAACGTCCGGCACCATTTCGTATCTGAGAAGCTTGGTGCCTGTGACTTTCAGCACCTGCGAATTCCCTGTTTCCAACGACTTCATTGGCACCTCCAACCAACTTGTTCCTACCTGTACAAATCCTCTTACCAAAGGAGACATCACATACAAAGGTTCGTCGCCTTTCGTATTTCGTAAGTAGAGAGTGACGACGTAGGACTTGCCTTCGCCAAATTCAACACTCTTCAAGTCTGCTCGAAGTCCCTGCATTGCCAGCTCTTCAAGCGCCATCTTGCGCTGTGCTTTAGCTTGGATCTCAGTGCGTTCGTAATCAGCAACTGCCCAGTTAATGCACCAGGCGATAACACAGATCGGCACAATCCACATTACAAAGCGACCGACAAACGCTTCCACACCTTCGCCAAGCCGAACCTTTTCATTGGCTGCTTTTTCAGAAGATACTTCATACAGATTATTTACCGATTCAATTGCATCCCCTGTAATCTGCGCAGAAGAGCCTGCTTTCTTAGATACGGTTTCTCCGCCTCGCATCTCTATGATTTGATCCGCCCGCGCGGCAATCTCGGGATTGTGTGTCACCACTACCAGTGTCACATTCAATGCACGGTGAATGTCGATTAGCAAATTGAGAATCTCGGATTCTGTGGTTTCGTCTAAGTCAGCTGTGGGTTCATCAGCCAGAAGTAAACGTGGCGAGTTCACTAACGCCCGCGCAATTGCAACGCGGCGCTGTTCGCCGCCGGACAACTGTCCTGGGAAAGAATCATGGCGGTGAGATAAACCAACTCTATCCAAAAGAGCTCTCGCTCTAGCGTACGCTTCGCTCGCGCTTATCTTCCCGGAGATCAGACATGGAAGCGCCACATTGTCGACCGCTCTCAAAGACGGTAACAAACTGGCAAATTGAAAAACAAATCCGATCTTCTGATTTCGCAGATCTGCCCTGCGCGTATCGTCCAACTGCCATTGATCGACACCATCGATCAATACATGTCCGGACGTTGGTCTGCTGATCCCACCGATCATGCCAAGCAAGGTCGACTTTCCTGAACCGGAACGTCCAATGATTGCCAGTGACTTTCCTTCTTCCAGCTCAAGACTAAAGTCTTTCACAGCCGTGACTGGCTGTTCTCCCATATAGTTTTTCCCAACAGATTGAAGAGCAAGCACTATCCGCCTTCCCCCTGAATGAGCAGATACGGTTCTTCAAGACAAGCTTTCCATGCGGGCACCAAGGCGCCTGCTAGTCCAACCAGAGCAGAGGCGACGGCACAAATGAGCGCAACACACAAAATCATGACTGGTTCCGGCCAGGCAAAATCGATATGTAGAGTCTCCAGGTAATAAACAAGCGAACGCTGAAAGACAAGCAAAAGACCAGCACCAAACACAATGCCGGTAATGCCTCCAAGCATAGTTGTAAAAACAGCCTCAGCAAGCAGCATTCGCAATACATCGACATGTCTGGAGCCGATTGCGCGAAGCAAACCCACTTCGCGCCGCCTTTCCGAAATAATGCCAGAGAAAAGAAGACTGACCATTATCAACATGGCAACCAGCATCATACCGGTAAAACCGAGCATGCCTCCAAGCAACGCAGTTGTCGCTTGCCTGGTTGAGGTAACAATGGTGGCACCGGTAACAACTTTCACACCGGGCAATTTGGCGATTGCAAAACGTGCTTGTTCAGGTGTAGCGCCGAATTTCAGTTTGACGAGAATAGCAGAAATTTTGGAGCGGTCAAAACTCGCCAGTGATTCGGTGCCGGTCGAGTTTTTGTTGACTTTGCCGTGCAGCATCTCAACGGTTTCATAAGTGGTGAAGAAGGAGTCATCGAGTGGTCCAACGCCACTTCTTCCGAGTTTTCCATAAATATTTACGGGTTGATTACCTGGTGCGATCTCATCGCCGATTGATTCAGATCGCCTGCTTCCTGCAACAATATCCCCAGGCACCATCGCACGTGGTGCATGTGCCACCATCCAGGGCAAAACAGTGAAGTCTTTCTTTGCATCGAAGGCAATCAAATTGGCTTTGCATTCAGGCATTCCCGACATTATCGGCACCTGCAAATAGGTTTGTGGTGCAGCTTGAGCAATGCCATCCAATCGCTCGATTTCAGCAACTAGTTTTTCGTCAATCACTTCATCTGTAGGTTGAACAGTAAGAAGCGCGCTGGTGATGTTGACCATTGCCTTGGACGGCACAACAATCAAGTCAGCACCCATTCTCGAAAAACTTCTATCCATGCTGTCTTTAATGCCGCTCGCCACCGTGTAAGAGGCGAAGACACCACCTGTCGATAATGTGACGGCGAGCACCAACATCAACGTGCGAGCCGGTCTGCGCAAAACATTCTGCAATGCCAGCCGCGTGAAAAGAAACAATGTCGCACCGGGCCGGCGACCGGATGTTTTCTTTTCAGATTCAAGCGACACCGTCTCCCGCCTCAAGTTTCAGCTTTAGAGAGTAGTGCAGCGACTGTTCTTGAGCTGCTCGATTTTTGTCGGGACAATTACACAGTCATGGTGCCCGCCGAAGTTAGGCAAATAGCCAACTGGTTCCAGAGTGTCTTGAGTGAAAATGAATGCACCGCTCGAGAGCCTTTGAAATCCGCTGAAGATTTGGAAGACATACTTGCCGTCATATGTGACCGCCATCGTCTGACAGTCAGGGCCAATATTTTGAAATTTCTTGATGATTTTCCATGTCTTGGTATCAACCACGCAGCATCCGCTGTTTGCCGGCTTAGGATAAAGCACGGAAACGAACATCTTGCTTCCATCGATCGAGAAGCACAGATGGAATGGACTCGGGTAATCACCGCTCCAGGTCGGGTCTTTCACATATGTAATTTTCTTCCAGTTGCGCGGATCGGCATCGGCAGTATCGAACACGGCCATATTGTTTTGCTTGATATTGTTCATCATCAAGAACGATTTGCCGTCAGGCGAAAAGCCTGCTTCGTGCCCGACACACTTCACGTCGTCCAATTTGATTTCCCAAGTATCCGGACCGGAACTTACTTTCGTAACGGCAAGATTGCCTGGAGATCCTTCAGGGCAGTGCAGGCAGCAGACTGGCTCCCAATTGTTTCTGTCAACAATAATTGCGCACGACAACATGCGAATGATGAGCGCCGAATAGCGTCCATTCGGATGGTGCACGACGGCATCGAGACCGGTCAATCCTTTCGGATTGTCACCGGGTAATTGCCCTGTATACACGAGATACTCGGCCATGGGCACCATTTCCCAATCAATCTTATTTCCCTTGGTGCCTTCCAGTTCATATTTGCCGGTTTCTTTCGCGGCATTCAATCGCGTCAGGCGAATCTTGCCGCCTTTCGACCAATTCTCTTCCATGCCGCCGTTTGGATTGGCGCCAATCCAATCTGCACGAAAAGCCATTTGCACTTTCGTCTTCTCTTCCCCGACTGCACGATTGAAAAATGCGCATACATCTTTCTGTCCATCGGCACCGGCAAAACCGGAAGCATCAGGATAAATCGTCGTGTGCACACCCAATCCAATTCCGGTGGTCTCGGCGATATCCTCCATCAGATTCATCGACTGACCATCGAATTGAACTCGATAGATATGATTACCCATGCCCCATTTGCCGGTCAAACCGCGCTCTTTGATACGCGTCGGCAAACCGTAGATCATGACGTTATCGCCACCTTGCGTCGAGTTTAAGAACTCGAAGCCTTTGTACGGATCGGGCGAAGGATAAGCGGCCAAATGGTGCGAGATCGGACAAGAGTCACCATAATTCCAATAACTAATCCAAGCCAGCGTGCGCCCGGAATTCAGATCGACCGCATGTGTGCCGCCGCCCAATTTTTGGGGTGTCAAGTATATGTACTGTCCGAGTTGCTCGAAGGATTGTTTCAAGTTGCCGGCGTTGACTATTTCGGTACTGGCAGGCAGTTCGTTAGAGCCTACCCCACCGGCGGTCCACTTACTAATGCCCTCGCCTGCCTGTGAGAGCAGTTTGCGCCCGAAAACCATCCCTGCCGCTCCCAGTGCTGCTGCACCCAAAATCTTCCTGCGGCTGAATACTCGGGACATAGAGTGCCTCCTACTTGAAACTCACCACTAAATGGATATTCTTGCACAATTCCACATTCAATAAACTCGATATATTTGTCAAACTCCCGTTACCTCCAGCTGTCAAATGAAGTTCTTTTTCGGACCCAGTCCCGGTTTAACGGAGAATCGCCAGCTTATGATCTATCTTGGAGCTTCACCTCAGGACACCCCGGTTAACTACATGCAGACTCTTCCGACGCAAATTCCCCAACTGCGCGAGATTGTGGCGAAACATTGGGGTATCCGCGAATTGCGCCCGTTGCAAGAGCCGGCAATGTGTTCGGTTTTGGACGGACGCGACTCTCTGGTGGTGATGCCGACAGGTGGGGGTAAGTCCCTTTGTTTTCAGGCGCCCGCCGTCCTGCGTGGAGATACCACGGTAGTGATATCACCTTTGATATCACTGATGAAAGATCAGGTTGATGGGCTGATCGCGTCAGGTATCGCTGCTGTTCAATTAAACAGTTCGCTAACACCGGAAGAAAGGCAAAAAGCAGAGCGCGACATTGTGAACGGAAAGATTCGTTTGCTCTTTGTCTCGCCCGAGCGCCTGGTGCAAACTGATATGCAAGATCTGTTGCGCAAAATTGATGTGCGCACTTTTGCCATCGACGAGGCTCATTGCATCAGCCACTGGGGACACGACTTTCGTCCGGAATACAGACAGTTGCGCTTGCTCAAGACGATGTTTCCTAAAGCATCGGTTCACGCATACACGGCAACAGCAACAGAGCAAGTCCGCTCCGACATCATTCAACAACTCGGTCTAAAAGATCCCGAAATACTGATCGGCAATTTTGACCGATCCAATCTTACCTATAGAATCATCTCGCGCCGCGGAGGCACGTTGAAGCAGGTCCTCTCCGTGATCGATCGTCACAGGAAAGAGGGCGGCATTATCTATTGCATTCGCAGAGCTGAAGTCGATGAATTGACTCGCGATTTGAAAGAAGCCGGCATCAAGGCGATGCCATACCATGCTGGAATGACTGCCCAAGAAAGGGCGCAGACACAAGAAGCATTTTCGGAAGAGCATTGTGATGTTGTGGTTGCAACTGTCGCTTTCGGTATGGGTATAGATCGCTCGAACGTACGCTATGTACTGCACACAGCGATGCCGAAATCACTGGAGGCATACCAACAAGAAACCGGCAGAGCCGGGCGCGACGGGTTGGAAGCCGAATGTGTGCTGCTGCACTCAGGTGCCGATGTTTTTACATGGAAGGCGATAATGCAGAAGGCTGCTTCCGAGCAGAGCCAAAGCCAGTTTCACTACCAAGACAACGATCTTTCTTATCTCGAGACGGCATTCGAACACTTAAACATGATGGACCGCTATTGCCGCGGTGCTGCATGTCGACACTCGCTGCTCGTCGCACACTTCGGACAAACTTACGGAAAAGACAATTGTGGTGCTTGCGATATTTGTCTAGGTGAAACAGTTGAAGTGGAAGGCGCACTGATCATCGCGCAGAAGATCCTCTCATGTGTTGCACGATTGAAAGAGAAGTACGGCATCGGCTATGTCGCGGCCGTACTGCGAGGAGAGAATTCCCAGGAAGTCAAAAATCGCGGCGGGCAGTCGCTTAGCACTTATGGTTTGCTCAAGGAATATCACGTCAATGACATTCGCGATTGGGCTTATCAGCTAATCAGTCAAGAAGTCCTGGTTCAAGAAAACGTCGAATCATATGGGCGTGTTGTGCCAATTTTGAAACTGAATGGTGGCTCATGGCAGGTAATGCGCGGAGACCGAACCAATATTCGTCTGCTAAAACCGGCAGAAAGGAAAAAGGGCGAGCGCGCAAAACCCTCGAAAGCAGAGAGTGGATCATGGGATGGTGTCGATCGCGATCTTTTCGAGAGTATGCGCGAATTGCGCAGGCAGCTTGCTGATGAGCGCAAAGTGCCACCATATATTATCTTTCCGGACAGCACACTTCGTGAGCTGGCACGCGTTCGTCCGTCTTCGCTGGAGCGCATGAGGATGGTCAGCGGCATCGGCGATTCAAAACTTCGAGATCTCGGTCAAACATTCCTCAGCACAATCCACGCTCACTGCCAGGAGAGCGGTGCCGCTATGGATCAATAAATTTCACTACGTGCTGGTCGAGTTTTTCTTCAGTCTCACCAATGTAAGCTGCTGAGTATTTGACTTCGAATAGTGCACCAGAATCGGGCTCGACTGTTTGAGCAAGTTTCCTATTGCGGTGTCATAAACAACATTCTTGTTCCCGGCAATTGTGAAGCATGCTCTTTGATTTTTCTTGTCGACAGCACCGTTGATCGGCTTGCTTTCGTTCGTTACTTCATTGAAGTAGGTTCCGCGAATGGTGCCCTTTTTATCTACCGCGATTTGGAATAGCTGAGAGCCATTCGTTTGATCACCGGATACCAACGCGTACACGCCGAGAGGCTTCATGCTATTCACATTCTTTTTCTGATCAGCGTCTGATTGAGGAGTCGTCGGAATCGGTGGAGCAGTAGCAGCTAGCGCTTGAGCCTGGGTGTAATATGCGTCCGTAGACTCTAATGGTTGTGAGCCGTAATAGACCTGGTCTCCCTGATAGGTAATGTTATTTCCATAGTCGTAATAGACCGGTTCGGTGGCTACATCCATTCCCCACCAACCGCCTAGATCGCCCCAGCCTGTCCAACCCCAAGCCCAATCATCTGCCCAATAACGATTGTTCCAATACCACGGGTGGTTGTTCCACCAATTGCGATTGAAATAGTCCCAATGATTGAAATTGCCGTTTACTGCATTCCAGTGATCAGCCATTGCCCGAGGCGACATGTTGTATGTGCCTGCGCGGCCGGCCCAGCCAGCTCCTGGAGTGTCCATGATTCGACCAAATCCGCCGTCAGCAGCAAGGTTCTCTCGTCCTACGGAGCCGAAATCGCGAACACCTGTTTCGCCGGCTCTGATTCCAGTATTGTCGCCGCCGAATGCCGAAGCTCCCGGATGATCGAAGTTATCGTTGAAGCGATCGAAATCATCTCCTCTTCCCATGCCGCCACGATCGAATCCACCGCGGTCAAAACCTCCTCGATCGAAACCACCGCCGCTAAAGCCGCGTGCGCCGCCGAATCCACCACCACCAAATCCACCGCGGCTATATCCAGGTTCAACTAGAACCACTGGCAATACCAGCGCTGCAATCATCAAAATCGTGATTTTGTTTTTCAGTTTCATATCTAATGCACCGATTAATAGAATTGACGAGTGTTCGATGTCTTAGCTGCCGGCTCTTTTCGCGGTCAGCACCGGTGTATCCGGCAAAGGTCTACCGAGCAATCTGCGCGATGTTGATTGCCAGGAAAACGTACTGTCATCGAGCTTCTTGAAGAGATATCTGGCCGACCCCGTGGAACCATCCGGTTGTACGGAACACCCCTGTGCCTCCCAATCGCTTCCGTTTTTGAACCACCTTGATTCACCGTAGCCACCACTAAAATCGTATTGCCACGAGCGAATTCGTTTAAAGAGTGGATCATAGAAAATGAACTGAGTCTGACTGCTCTTTTCACCATCTTTTGTGGTGGCATCGAAATCACAGCGGATTATCTTCTTTCCAGCAACCCAATCAGCCTTGATTTGCAGATCTCCCTTCGGACCCGCAACATTCCAATTTCCAATCAACCACGAAAGATCTGATATTGAGGGTGCGCTGGCAGCACCGGCATCAAATTTCGGAGACTCAGAGACATTGACCATCTGCCATTTTCCATCACGTTTTACGTGCACGGCAGTATAGTTGCAATAGCTCATTGGATTGGAGGTGTTTCCCACATGCGAGACACCGTGCTCGATGGCAAGATTGTCCGCCGGAAATTCCACCGCATCGATCTTGATTTCCAGTGGTTGATTTCCATAGGAATTGAAGAACGAAGCAACTTGCGCTCGTATCGCATCTCTTCCGTTAGCTACCTTGCCCGTCTGATCAGTAAATGTGGCATTCTCATCCCACATGGACAAAAGTCCCTGCAAATCGCCTACAGCAAATGCCTTCGCATAGTCTGTTGCCTGCGCTCGTATTATCTGTTCGTCGGCGTCATGACTTTCCTGTTTCGCAGAAGTTTTCTTATCAATTGTTCCCGCCGCGGATTTCTTCGCGGCAATCAGCTCACCGCAGGCTGCAGGCTGCGCGCACAGAGTGCTGCAGGCGACAATAAACGAAAAGGAAAACATCGCACACGTATAAGATCGCAGTCTGCTATTGCTTACGTCCAGTAAAAGATTGCTACGCCAATTGAATTTGAACATCAATTCGCTCCCTTTCAGCCCCATCAAACTGAAAGTACCCGTTTTTTCCGGACTTTATACCTACCTTATATATGCATATTTGATTCTAGGTATCCAAAGGATACTATTTCCTTAAATGCCCCAGCGCATGGGATTGCAGGTAATCATTGAGCGAAGTCCTCAGATCTACGCCATTCAAAGTCGCGACAGGCGTAAATTGACGTATTTTGGCGAACTGGCTGACGAGATGCCCCTCCCTTACCGGCGCTCCTTGATAAGTAAAGACGCGATCGCTACTTGTATTGAGTAATTGATTCTGATTGCCACGAACGTAGTGATTGAGCGACTCTTGCTGAAACGTATCGAGGGGCTGGTTATTCCACGGATTCGACTCACTAACGACATAGTGGGTACGCGTCATCAACTGCTGAGGAGTAGAACTTTCGCACTTTTGCGCGACAGTGACGAAACGAACTAGCTTGCCTGCTGAGTTTCCATCGCGTTCGGATGGCAGCAAATTGACGTGCCAGTAATTCCCTTGGGCATCTTGCAGGTGGCCCCAGGAAGCCTCCATACGATTTTCCGTCCACTCATTTTGTGAACTGCTCACTCCAGTTCGCAAGTCAGTCACATTGGTCGTCATGTCTCCGTCCTTCAGCCATACACCGGCCATCCAGCTCGGGATCATGAACCACTCGATAGTGTAATGCTGAGCAGGAAGCGCACGTGGAGCAGTGCGGTCGGCTGTGAGACGAGCGACACCGAATGCAGGCTCGTAAGCTTGGGTAATCGGCTTTTCCGTGTTTAGCGCTGGAGCACGCAATGCCGGTTTAGAAACTGTGTCTACAAGCGTTTTCTGAGTCTGAGTAATTGACGGCACGCTAACTGTCCGCTCAGGCTCTAAAATCGGTTTTTGCACTACAGGCGGACGTGTTGGCGCTACGGGCGCTTTTGCTTGCCTATCCAGATGTGGTTGCAATGACTCGTGAGCCTGCGGAAGCAGTTCTTGATGCGTCACTCCGGCAAACAATTTAAACGCGGATCCAGATGAAGAAGGCGGTGCTGTGCTGGTGTCCGAACTCTGCAAGGGCGTATTGTTTGAACCGGAATCAGCATTTTGCGCATCGGCGAATACGGTGTTTGCATTGGTCAAGAGAAGCATCAGTACAGTTGTGGTCAAAAAGCGTCGCATTCGGTGTGTTTCCAATAAATCTAAAGGGGCGAAATCTAGTATCCGAACCAGTAAGTTCGATAATATAGCTAGTGTTGAAAGCGCATTGGCGCACTCGGAATCACAATATGCCCAGAATTGACAGTGCCATAAAACTCAAAGACGGACGGACCTTGAGCTATGCCATGCTCGGCGATCCGAACGGACGCGAGTTGCTATACCTTCACGGCGGCATGTCGAGCAGGCTGGACATCAATTTTGCCGATGAATTGTTGCAAGACTTGAATGTCAAATTCATTGCTCCGGATCGCCCTGGTATTGGCGATTCAGACAGACAAATTGGACGTACATTGAGCGATTGGGCTGCGGATGCGCGCGAACTGCTGCTCGCGCTCAACCTTAAGAATCTGCCTGTATTGGGATGGTCGCTGGGCGGCCCTTATGCTCTGGCATGTGGTTCACTTCTGAGCGATAGAATCACTCGAGTCGGCACCATAGGCGGTGTGGGTCCGCTTGATCACAAAGGGGCTGTCGAAGACCTGGGGCTGCTGGAAGACCGAATTTTGCTCAGTTGGCCTGAGTCGCTGTTGCACCTGCTTTCTCCAGCTGGAATTTTTTTCAAGTTCTATTCTCCAAGCAAAATGAAAAGCGAGTTGCTGCGAGCCGTTAAGGAAGGGCCGGACTACGAAATCATTGACGCACTTTCGCTTGAAGATGCAACCGCATTTGCTTACGAAGCAATCAAGCAAGGTTTCGAAGGCACACTGGATGACTACCTCGCGCTGCGAAAGCCATGGGGCTTCGAAGTCGGATCTATTCAAACAGAGGTAAAAATGTGGCAAGGCACCGAGGATCACTTGTGCCCTGTCAGTTCAGCAAAAATTTTGGCAGCACGTCTGCCGAATGTCGAATTGATCTTGGTGGAAAACAGCGGACACTTCCTGTTGCATAGACATCTGAGGGAAGTTGTTAAAGCCCTATTTAGCAATGAAAACTAATTATGGGTAGTTTGGAAACATATCCACCAACGGCCATTCTTTTACGTTGTTCAGAACCTGCCTGATCGATTTTATTGCGGTCGTCATCGGATTGACGGTTGTCCCATCCGATGAAGATCCGCCATTCAACAGCAAACAAAAGTCCATATTATTCGGCAAGTGAATGATTTGACTATGAACACCAGGCTTGCCACCGTTCTTGCTGAAGGTTACTCCTTCCGGTGTCATTCTTACAGTGTCTAAACCAAGGCCAAAGTGACTGCCATTAGGATTGTTTTTCATTGGTGGCGGCAGTGGTGCGATCAATTCTTGAAATGACTCATAAGTAATACCTTGCATTCTGGTGCCGTCAATCGCGGTGAGAAACTTCACCATATCAACAGAAGATGCCATCCAGTTTCCAAAGTCAGGCATCAGGGGAACGGTGCGCTGACCACCAGGAATTATGCGCGGTGGAAACCCACCGTAACGAGAGGCTTGTCCTCGTATGACGCCGCGAGATTCCTCGCACATGTCGTGAATTCCGATGGAATTTAGTTGTTCTTGCAAATATTCAACGTATGGACGTTGCGCAGCGCATTCGACAATATACTTGATCAAATTCCAATTACCATTGGCATACTTTGCTTGCGTCCCCGGCTCATAATCAAGTGGAGTCGCAAGCAAGACGCGCACCGCCTCAGAGTATGGCAATCCATTAGGTGCCAGACGCTGAATTTCGTTGCCAGCCTTTAAATAGCCGGAATCATCATTCCAACCGGCGGAGTGGTGCAAAAGCTGCCTTACAGTAATTTGCGCCACTCTGGGATCAGCCTGCATTCCGCGAACAAGATTCGGACGACCGATTACGTTGTACATCGTGTCATCGAGTCGAAGCTTTCCTGATTCGACAAGACGCATAATTCCGAAGGTTGAAACTGCTTTTGTGCAGCTGGCTAGGTTGAACAAAGTAGTGGGAGTGACAGGTTCTTGCGTGCGCAAATTGGCAACGCCAAAGCCCTTTGCATAAACCAACTTACCATTGTGGGCCACAGCAAGAGATCCACCCGGCACATAATACTGCTGCAGCGTCTGAGTCATGATGCCGTCGAGATCGGAAAGGCTGGCAGAACGCGGAGCGCTTGACGAGGTAGTCGACTGCTCTTCTCCGACTTCAGGACCGTATGAATTGTTCGAATCTTCCGCCGTACTTCCTGGGATAGACGAAATTCCTGTGTCACCCTGAGGAAATGGACTACTCTCAGAATTGCCCTGAGCATTCGCGCAAGGCACACTCGTCAATATCGTCATAAAAATGAAAGCGGTCAGTCCCAAAAGGCACCCGAACGACAACCTTTTACCTGTTTTAGCCGAACTTGCCATAAGCACCCAAAGACCCCTTTCTTTTGTCATCGCACTGGAGGAGGAACGAAAAATGGTGAGGGAGCGCCATCGTTCTTCTTTCCAGTTGAGTTGCCGCCAACAGGTTTCTTTGTCAATGGAGGTGGAGTGAATGTCGGAATGGTCACCGCTTTTGGTGGCATTCTTTGACTTCGAGAAAGAGGCGGTGGAGTAAACATCGGCGGCGGCAGTTTTTCCTTCAGAGGTGGAGGTGTAAACATCGGCGGGACGATATTGCTGTTATCCGGCAGCTTAGGTGGTGCGAATGTCGGCGGAGGCAAAAACACAACGGGCGGTCCGGTAGGGGTTGAATCAGGATTGGGGGTAAAGGTAGTAGATGGATGCGCCCCGTACAGCTTCGCCAAAGTCAATCTGTCTCTTTTGGTCGGCAGACCGTTTTGTAGTGAGTTTGAGCGAAAGTACATCACATCGTAGATGTTATTCGAGTGATCGAGCCCGAGTGCGTGGCCAATCTCATGCATGGTAACTGAAGCCATCTCGCCGTCTTTGACGTACGCACCGGGAGTAAACGCATCAGTGGTACGAAGCTGAACAAGCGTGCTGCGAAAGTCATTGGCATCGACGTCCAAGGTCGTTAAGCCGGCCACAACTCTCAATTCCGAAGTGGAATCCAGTGCATTAGGTGTCCAGGTAACAACGATATCGGCGTTATCTTTTGCTTTGGTTATCTTGTAATTGATTTTCTTTCCTGAAGCTTCGCACCATGTATCTAACGCTTTCAACACATAGTTGCGAAAGACCGGCTTGTATCCAGGCGTATTCGTACCGGTGCTCATATAGACCTTAATTGGCATTCGAGAGCTCGACCAGGTATACATGTGGTCGTTCTTCTTAAGTATGTCCAGATAGTCCGGCAGTTTGTTATTCGGACTATTCTGCTTTTTCTTGTCTTGAGCAAGCTCCGAAATCAATTGCTGAGCATTTGAGCGTTGATTGCCGTCAGACTCCAGAGTCAAATATCGCTGCAGATAGGAAATGGACTCATCGAACTTAGCCATGTCCTGATAAGCAATCGCAACGTTGTAGACGACGCTTGCATCGTTCGGATCAAATGAAAGAGCTTTCTTCCCTTCCGCAACCGACCTCATATAGTTTTTGACTTTACGGTAGGCGAAACAAAGATTGCCATGAATACACGCTGAGTTTTGCGAAGGGTCGGCAGTGGCAGCGATTTCAAAAAGCTTTATTGCTTCTCGATACTTTCCTGCACTGATCTTCTCGCAACCATCTTTCGTGCAGGTGTAGACTTTCACCGTATTCATCATCTGCTCAGCTTCGGTGCGCGCAGTGGCATTTGGCGAATCGAGGTAGCGTTGCAGATTGGACAAACACAGGTCGTAGCGCTTCATATCGTTGTACACCAGGGCGGTGATGTAGATAGGATACGAGTCGCCGGGATCTAACCTCTGCGCGATCTGCGCCTGCTTGAGAGCTTCCTTGTGGTTTTTCAACTGCTGATAACTTTGCGCCAGACTGAGATGAATTCGTCCGGAGAACGTCGTGGGATCGTAGCTTGCAGCTTGAGAAAGCGCGGTTGCAGCCTGACCATACGAACCAGCGCGGTACAGTTCGTACCCTTGAGCGTAGAGCTTGTAAGCGCTGCTTTCCGCCTGATAGTCAGCAGCGACAGCAGTCGGCGTCAGAAAAACGAACGAAAGAAAAGCAACCGGAAACGATGCATTCAAAAGCGCAATCCAGACTGCCATAGCTAAAAGGCGACATTCAGGATTGCGACTGTACGGTTTAAGAATTACTTTCCTTTTTCGCAAAATGACCCTTCTGAGTGCTTCAAAGACTGATTTTCCCAGGCTTATCGGTTTCATAACCAGTGTTTTTCCTGATACTCACGAACTGTTTATCCTGTTTCTTATGTTCGCCTGACGGGTAGTATTACTCTTAAGGCTAAGGCCGGTGACCCATACGAAGCTTAAGGAAAGATTGAATTCAGGGGGAGAAGATGTCGCAATCAGGTGGCGTAGCTCAGGCGGCGAAGAAAAAGGGACAGGAGCTGGTCAAAGCTCTCCTCGACCTGCTTATCCTGGCACTCCTACTGGCAGGGGCAGGTTTCGGCGGTTACTTCTGGGGGCTGCATGAGAGACTGGCTCCGATTCAAGAAGTCCCTCCTGGTACCGCGAATGCCTTGCAGCCTTCCGCAGTAGCAGCGACACCCGCACCGGTAAAGACTGTCACCGAACCAACCAAGACAAATGCGTCTGCCGCTCCCCCTGCTAAAGTGAGCAAGACCAAGTACTGGATCACGTCTTCGGGAGAGGAATACATCGGTTATTCGATCACTGCGAAAATAAACGGCAATGCTGTGGACAGCTTCTTCGGTCCCGGCAAAAATGTGGATATCACCCGCTATGTAACGCCAGGCGACAATTCGCTCACCTTTGAAGCAAAGGCTTTGGGTGAGCAGTACAACAAGCACGACGGCGATGCAAGTTCAGTTTTGACTCTGCAGCTCGTGAAGGGACCGCATGTTCAAGAAGACTTTAAGCCGTCAGACGTACTCGTGACGTACAAGCGCAACGCTGCCGAGAAAGAAGATTTCAACGACAGCGAACATTTCACAGCCAAGTAAGCCATGAAAACAAAAGGAATTTTCATTTCGAGCCTATTGGTCATAGACACATTTTTCGTGTCATATGCCGCTGGCTTTCATAGCAGGCATGTCCTTGTCATAAATCCCAAGCTACCGCCCGTGGTGCAAAAGACAGTTGATGCAAAACCAACGACGGCAGTAGTACCTCCGAAGAAAACAGATCCGAAAGACACACATTCAAAGCAAAAACATCCACCAAAATCGCACGAGACAAAACCGGCTGCAAAAGCAGGTGAAAAACCGGCTGCAAAAGCAGGTGAAAAACCGGAAGCAAAAGCAGGTGAAAAACCGGCGGGGAAAGCTGTTGCAAAGCCGGCTGCGAAACAGACGACGAAATCCACGACGAAACCGGCAACAGCCAAGCCTCGTTCTGCACATCCTGCAAAACCAGCAAGCAATTCACCTGGCGCATGAAGGTTAAGCAGCTGTACAGGAACTAGAATTCTGTAGTTGCTTACAAAACAGATTCATTCGCTTGTTCAAAAAGGGGCGTCAGTCACGACGCCCCTTTTAAGTTCTATGCCGATCTCGCTTCTAAGCGCTTTTCGACTTGATCACACAAACAGCCGTTGGGCGTTTGACACGAAGAACGAGTGATTCATAAACGCGGAAGCGATAGTTCATGTCGCTTGGTCCGAGATATGCAATTTGCAGATCTTCTGCAACTGCAATATCGAAGTTTTGCGCGCCGGTAGAAATAACGGCAGCGGTTCCCTTCTCAATCATGGGACTCCAGTGGATTCCATCAAGGCAAAGTTTGCTCAATTGATCGAGTTCCAATGCCGGCGATTCTTTCACCGGCTTGAGCAATGCTTCATACATGTCCAACGAGCAGACAAGCGCGTATGGAAAATGGTGATGTGCTGCAATCAGTTTGCCAATCGCAGAATAAACATCTTTGACAGGCTCATTCGGAACTTTCCAGTCTCCACCCTGAATCTTTTGAGAACCAGGATAGTTAAAAAGCCCGTTGATACCAAGACTCTTTGAACCGTTGAAGATCAAATCGTCTTCAGCATCGCCAACCTGGTGCGCGGCGCGCACAGCATTGGTGATATCGATTGGAGCGTGCATATCTTGGCTCCATTTGACGTCACGCCAGTGCAACCAGAAGTCTTTGTACAGCAGAGGAACGCGAACATAGGTTTCCTTCTCATGCGTGCCGATCGGATTGGTATCCGGTCTGCCTTCGAGATCGACCTCTGCAGGTTCGTCATCTTTGATAGTTTCAAGCGGTACGCTTTCCACTCCGGCACCAAGAGGTCCGAAGAGAGCTATCAAACGACGTCCGACAACAGTCCGTCGAACTTCTTGCGCAGCAGCTTGAATCATGTCTGACGCTTGCTCGTTCGTCAGCGGTAATTCAGACAGCTTTTGGTGCATCTTCCACACAGTTAGCCTCCTTGCGACCATAGTGGTCCGACAGTCCAATCTCTTTTGGTAGCACCAGTGGTGCTGGTTTTTTGTTTTTGGTCAGAATGGCCGGACCCACCGGAGCGACCTGAGTGACCTTGTCCGGCTTGACCAGAACCCTGTTCTGGGTGTCCACCGTATTGATGTTTTCCTTGCGCCGTGGAATGACCACCGTGTCCACCAGGGGTGGAAGCACCGTGTCCGCCGCCGCCATGACTTCCGCCACCAGCGTGACCACCTTGCCCTTGTGAAGGAGTGCTGGGTCTCGCCTGGTGCGTACCGAAATTCGATACTACGCCCGGTTTGCCACCACCATGTGGAGGTGCATCAGGCCCAAGCAATTCTGTTCGCCACTCAATATGTTCTTCCATAAAGTGATCGAGCAGTTCGCGTTTCAAATCAATAGACATCGCTTGCTCTTGGAGCATACGTTGAATAAAGAAGCTGTGGTCTAAGAGCTTCTGAGTTAGAAGGGTCGGACCAGCGCCATGAATTTCTTCGAGTTTGGCGGTGTTTTCTTTCTCTTCTAAAAGGATATGCGCAAACATGCGTTGAGACACATCGCCCGGCACGCCCGGATCATTGAGCACATGGAGAATAGTCTCCGTGTGATCAGCAATGTTGTGAAGGATTTCGGCAAGTGGTGTAGCCACGGCATTTCTCTCATGACGGTGCTTGCATTCTCACAGGTATTGCCGAAGCGTGTAAAGCGGCGCGCCGCAACCTGTGGCGTTTACAAGCGATGATGCGCGCCTATTGTCGCAACCGCGCTTGCAAAACTTGTCGGTGTTGTTATTGAGAAATGAGAATGAGTTGCAATAAAGTGACAAAAACCGCCCTAAAACCAGTTTTTCAATGACTTCAGGTGCAACAAACCATTGAAAAAGTCCGCGATAACCGGAATTTGCAAATAGGCTTACCTTGCATTGAGCGCGGCTTTTCCGCCCGCAACATATCTTAAAGTCCCCGGGGTAGAGGCGCAAAACATCTCTTGGCTTCAAGCTCCTTCGAAGGAATTTGCGAAATCATAGGGAATTGGAATCATTGAAAAACCTCATACGCTGATTGAGCAATTGCTCAATGTGCTCGCAAATGCTCAGGTAAATGGGGTTGATAGGTCTGCCACAATAGAGTATGGAAGCAGCAAAGCCGAACCCAACCGCTAATCGATCAGGGGTAAACATGTTCTACATCAACTGTTTTCTTGCCGTTCTGGCCGGAACGCTAATTCCATTGCAGGCCGGGATCAATTCAAAGCTACGCGAGTATTTGAGCAGCCCCTACTATGCAACATTGATTTCTGTGACAGTCAGTTTGATAGCAGTAGGCTTATTTTGTCTGATCGCACGCTTGCCATTGCCTGCGCAGACAACAATTACATCAGCACCTGCTTGGGCGTGGACGGGCGGAATTGTCGGAGTCATCTACATTTTTATGGTTTTACTTTTGGCGCACAAATTAGGAGCAACCGCGCTTATCGCAGGCATCATCGGTGGACAAATGATTTGCTCTCTGATTTTGGATCAGTTCGGTTTAATTGGGTTCGCGCAACACCCACTCAATCCCGGACGCATTGTCGGAATTGTTTTGCTAATCGCAGGTGTTGCGCTAATACAAAAATATTGAAGTCTCGCGGACTAGCTTAGTGCGCGGACCTTGCTTTTCAAAAACTACTTCTTGACCGGCAGAACATGAATTGCTTTGACGATCAATTCAACTTCATCGCCAACCTTCAAACCCATTTCTTCCAAAGATTCTGTCGTAAGCACCGATGCCATGTTGGTAGGACTGGTAACATCAAATTTGACTAGCGACATAATGTCGCCATTCTTTACCGAAGTTACCTTTGCAGTGATCTTGTTTCTTGCGCCGTAACTTGCCATGGTCAACACCTCAAGCGATTGTGGCTGGTTTAAACGGCACGCATCATAACACGATGGTGACGGTGGCAGATCAAGTTATGCTGAAGGTCAGCGCTTTCTGCGCGGGTCGATTCGATCGTCTCCAAGTCCGAGCATACTGTCGAAAGTATGGAACTTGAATCGACTGACAAGGCGCTTACAAAACTCGACGCCGCGCACACTGTTCCCAAGTTCATCCAGCAAAGGGGACCAAACAGCAATTCCACCCACATTGGGAATCGCCAACATGATTGCGCCGGAAACACCGCTCTTTGCAGGAATACCGACAGTAAATGCGAATTCACCCGAAAAATCGTACATACCGCAAGACAGCATGAGAGACAAACAGTTTTTCACATGTCCTGGAGAAAACACTTGCACGCCTGTTAGTGGGCAAATGCCACCATTGGCCAAAGTAGAGGCGATAATCGCCATCGACTTTGTTGTTGTCTCTATCGAACAACATTGGAAATAGAACTCCAACACATCCAACAATTCGACGTCAGGTGGAAAGGCTTTCTTCTCACGCATGAAATAACCAAGCGCAAAATTTCGATCCGCCGTCTGACGCTCAGACAGGTAAACCGCATTGTTGAAGCCGATTTTCTGACCACCAGCGGCAGTCTTCCACTTCTCCATTACATAATCGAATCTGTCCGATGCATCTCCGCCTTTTTTAATCAGCGCACCGCACATGATGGCACCAGCATTAATCATCGGATTGTGCGGAAGCCCCTTGGTGTTCAGTGTCAATTCATTGAAAGTCTTGCCGCTTGGCTCGCGACCGACATAACTATGCACTACGTCTTCACCTTGCTCTTCAAGCGCGAGACAATATGTCATAGGTTTGGAACAAGACTGCACGCAAAAATAATCATCGCAATCGCCCGTGGAAAATCTCTGCCCATCCACTGTGCAAACTGACATCGCGAATTTTTCGGGATCGACTCTTTCGAGCTGAGGAATGTATGTTGGAAGCTTTCCCATGCGAATGGTATTAACTTCATCAAAAATATCAGTCAGTTCTTTGGCAAACGTTGAAAAATCAGGAATTGCCAAACCGTCGGTTAACGCTTGCTCGAGCAGTCCAGGCGCTTGATCGGATAAAATTTGAAACTGCGCTTCGGAAATCTCCGGAGAACCGCCATTTATCGCCTTAAACAAGGCCTTCATGCGCGGATCATCTTCCAGAATGCCGCGTTCTTTCAAAGCTTCAAGAAGCGCCTCTCTCCTGACAATTCCTTCTTTACTGAAAGACTTGAACAGAGCGGACCGCGAATCGGACATAGTAGCCTCCAAGATCTCCATTTATGGTATTCCAACCATCCGCCATCATCAATCGCTGTTTATCGGTTTTAGTCGCCGTTTCGATCCCGATAGGCGCCATGCTGGGCGGCTTGCTGTACTCACCGGCATGCTTTGCGGACGGATTTCCTGGGCGTGGTAATCCGCACGACTGGAGCGCCGCCTTGCCCTATTACAATCTCGCCAATAAGTACATGCAACAAGAGCGGTACGAAGACGCCATCAAGAAATACCACGAAGCGATCGGTCGCTATGAGTACGATCCTGACTTCTTCAATAATCTAGGTGTGGCATTGCGGAGAGTCGAAAATTTCGAAGCTGCAGAACAAGCCTTCAAATCAGCTGCTGCACTGAATGCAAAAGATTGGATGAGTTGGAGCAATTTAGCGAATTCATACCTTAAACAAGATCGGCTGGAGGACACCATCAAAGCGTTCCAAGAATCGCTGAAGTGCAATCCACCAGCGGCAGAAAAGGAAGCAATACTCAAAGACATCGCCGACATTCAAAAAATACTGAGTGTACGAGGCGGCAGTGTACAACCACCGCCAAGCAGCACGCCTCCTGCAAAAATTGTTAGCGGCGGAAAAAGTGGTGCTAAGCCGAAGAATTCAGCAAAACCTGCAAGTGCAACCTTAAAGCCGGCGGGTCAGGCAAAACTGGCGCCTCTGCAGGATAGTCCGGCACAGCAATTGGAGGCGACACAGCAAAAGCCCCCAATACTGAAAAAGCCTGTGGGTTTAGTCAAACAAACTGCGCGCGAGGGTGCGGCGCCAAAACAAAACGAAGAATTGAAAGGCACAGGCTGGGAAGAAGTAGCAAAATAGCGTGAAGAAAATGAAGGAAACAGAAGTCACAACGAGAGTAGAAGAATCGAATCCGTGGACCACAAATGGTACGCGCCAGATTTACGAGAATCCATGGCTTCGCATAAGAGAAGATTCCGTCGTCCAGCCGGATGGCAAGCCTGGCATCTACGGAGTTGTTCACTTTCGCAATAAAGCTATAGGCGCGATTCCCATTGATGATGAAGGTTATACGTATCTTGTCGGGCAATATCGTTATCCGCTCGGAATTTATTCTTGGGAGATTCCGGAAGGCGGATGCCCTGAAGGCGAAGACAATCTGGCGGCAGCGAAACGTGAACTATTGGAAGAAACCGGTCTGACAGCAAAGCACTGGGAATTGCTCGGAACGTCTCATCTTTCGAACTCGGCAACTGATGAAATTGCATTTTTGTATCTGGCCCAGGGTTTGAAGCACGGACCGGCCCAACCTGAAGGAACTGAAAGGTTGACCTTGCAACGCGTGCCGTTCGAAACAGCCGTCGAGATGGTGATGGGCGGCGAAATCACGGACGCAATGTCGATGTTGGCAATTTTGCTGTTAGCAAGAAAGCTGAAGAAATAAGCGCTTGAAATGTGCCAAAAACTGCATGCCTTTACATGACGGAAACCCGCCAATACTCGGCACGTAACAAAGCTTGACATCATTCATGTTTTAAACAAGCATTTGGAGTAAGATGTTTTGGCGCACGAAGAAGCGCTTCATTTCCCCGTCGGGAGCAATCATCATGTCTCAGGATCTAAAGAAAGCCCAGTCAAAATCCAAAGATGTATTGGATTTGATTGCCAAGCAAACGCTCTCTGAAAGTGAGCGCAAGCAGGTTACGGAAGAGTCCGTTCAATTTTGGAAGGACCACGTCAACGAAGGCTTTCTGCAATATCGCAAATCAGTAAGCACAGACTACACGGCAGTCGAGTGGGAAGATGAAGGTGCCGTATTCCGCGACATAAACGGAAAAGAATTCTTGGACATGCTTGGCGGATTTGGAATCTACTCCGTCGGTCACAGGCATCCGGTCGTTGTGAAAGCAGTGCGAGACCAGCTCGACAAACAAGCGATTCACTCACAAGAACTTATAGATCCATTGCGTACATATCTTGCGCATTTGGTCGCGCTAATTACACCGGGTGATCTTAAGTATGCGTTTTTCACAAATTCAGGAACAGAATCAATTGAAGGTTGCCTGAAAATGGCAATGCTTGCTACAGGCAGGCACCATTTTATCGGCACAATCGGTGGTTTCCACGGCAAGAGCTTGGGTTCACTGGGCGGAACATCGAAAGCAGTATTCAGAGAGCCTTTTCTGCCATTGTTGAATTGGTCGCACGTTCCATTCGGTGACTTGCAAGCTTTGAAGGTCATTATGGAAAGCTGTGATTTCTCAGGAGATCGTGTTGCAGCATTTGTTGTCGAGCCCATTCAAGGTGAAGGCGGCATTAACGTAGCTCCGCCTGGTTATTTGAAAGCAGCTAGAGAGCTTTGCGATAAATTCGGCGCAATGCTGATCTTCGACGAAATTCAGTGCGGCATGGGCAGAACAGGGAAGATGTTCTACTGCGAATACGATGATGTGACGCCGGATTTGATGGCATTGGGTAAAGGCTTCGGTGGTGGTGTCATGCCGATCGGTGCATGTGTGGGAACAGAAAAGACTTGGAAGAAATACATCGAAAACCCATTTCTGCACACCACGACATTTGGCGGCAATCCCATGGCTTGCGCCGCAGCAATTGCCACCATTTCAGTGTTGCTGAATGAAGGACTAGTCGATCAGGCAAAAGAGAAAGGTGACTATATGTTGCCCAAACTCAATGAAATAGCCAAGAAGTATCCAAAGGTGATGAGCGGCGCTCGAGGTGTCGGCTTGATGCTCGGCATGGAATTTACCAATAATGATCTCGGATACGCTGTTGCAAAAGAATTATTCGGACGCAACATTCTTATCTCCGGGACATACATTAACGCTCGCGTCTTGCGCATAGAACCACCGCTGGTGATCACCTATGAGCAAATAGATCACTTCTTGAAGATGCTTGAAGAGTCGCTTCAAGCAGTTATTAAGGAACATAAGCTAGTTGATGTCGTCGGAAGCAAAGCGTAGCGGCGAAAGCTTGAGCGGATAAAATGGTGCTTGTACTGCGCCAAGATGGTGAACAACAATGAAGATAATTGCAGCGCTAGACGGATCACAACATTCCAGCGCGACGCTTAACTTCTTGCTTTCTTATCACTGGCCAGCGGGTACATGGATCAAACTGATTCACGTGCTGCCTTGCGAACGCGGCTTGATGAAGTATGTCATGCACGCATTCGGCAAGGACAACGAGTGCGACACTGAAAACGTTTCTCTGGTGCTTGAAGGCATTGCCGAAGAACTCGCGCGAACACTTCACAATGTTTCAGTCAGCGCTGAAGTGTTGACCGGAGATCCAGTCGATTCAATTTTGTCGTTTGCCGACACATTTCATCCGGACTTAGTGGTGACAGGTTGCCGAAAAAAAACGGCGGTCGATACATTGCTGCTGGGAAGCGTTTCACAAAAGCTGCTTGAAGGCATGTCGTGCCCCTTTGTCATCGTCCGCGGTGATTCGGCACGCCTAAATCCCGATAAGGGGTCAAATATTCTGGTGGCAGTCGATGATTCCGAGCACAGTGCTGCCGCAGTGGAATGGTTGCGATGGCAAAAGTGGATGAAGCACTCACATGTTGCTTTGCTTTCCGTTACCGAACCATTGCATCAATCGGCGATGGGTGGAGTAAGAGCCGCGTCCGATCATTTGCTTACGTATCATGCGGAGAAGATGCTTATCGAAAGCCTTTTGGACCAATGGGGGACGTTTCTTCAGCAAGGCGGCAATGCGCGTGAGATTACTCGCGGCACCGTTGACGGCACTCCCACAGAAACGATCCTGAAAGGCGCTCACAATTGGCCAGCCAACTTGATCGTAATGGGTGCACAAGGCAGAACCGGAATTGCAAAAATCATGCTTGGAAGTGTCTCGCAGCACATCTCAACCCATGCTGATTGCACCGTATTGATCGTCAAAGGAATGGAATCACGTCACTACGAGTTTGATCGCACCAAGATACTGGACTCCATGGTGCTGGACGATTTGGCTGCTGAAAAACCAAAATCCGGTCCTAGTGGAATCCCAACAAGCAATTGGACGGGATCCAGCGGACATGTGCCACCAACTGGATTGTTTTAGTGATTGTTTCTCACGCGGCGTGTGTACTTTTCAGTATGTCCTCTATGGCGACGATTAATGTCGACCACTGTTGATTGAGCGGCGGGCAGTGAAAACACGTTCAGCTCGGAATCACTCTGCGCTGGAATTGAATTGCCTGCAAAGATCTCAGCGAGAATGTCAGCCGCATATTGGCATTCCTCATATGAGTTCAATGAAGAAGCGGAGATACGCGCAGAACCGATTCCTTGTTCATGAGAATAGCCAAGTTGCTTCAAGACATGTGAAGGATGACCGCTGGAACACGCAGAAACACTAGATATGCAAATTCCGGCATCGCTTGCAGTGTTGACGACCTCTTCACCAATCGCATCGGCGACAATTACGCTCACATGTCCAGGAATTCTCTTTTCAGGATCGAGCGCACCAGTCAAAGTAACATTCGGAAGCTCTGAGAATTTCTCTACAAAGACCTTTTGAATGGAGCGAAGATGCTCATAGTTCGCTTCATACTCGAGCAATGCGACTTCGGCAGCGGCACCTAACGCCACAACGTTTGCAACTGACTCGGTTCCAGGAAACAAGCCTTTTTCTTGACCGCCCCCGAACACTATAGGCAACAACTCAACGCCTTCACGAACGTAAAGTGCACCGATTCCTTTTGGTGAATGAAGTTTGTGTCCTGTGATGGACAAGGTGTCGACTTCAGTTCTTGCTACGTCGATCTTGAGCTTTCCAGCTGCTTGAACAGCATCCGTGTGGAAAAAGATACTGCGCTCTTTTGCTACTTTCGCAATCGCTTCTATAGGCTGAATGGTGCCAACTTCGTTATTTGCCCACATAATTGAAATGATGCTTGTCTCCTCTGTGATCAAACTTATAATCTGATCGACATTTACAAAACCTTCCGCATCGACTTCAAGAATGTCTACTTTCCATCCACGAGCAGCCAGATGTTTAGCTGGTCCGAGCGCTGACGAATGTTCGATACTCGAAGTAATAATGTGTCTGCCCAAGCCGTTTTCTTCCACATAACGGGCACGCCCCAAAATGCTCGCGTTATTGCTATATGTTCCGCTGGGCGTAAAGTAGATTTCATGCGGCTTCGCACCGATCAAATCCGCGACCTGTTTGCGGGCCTTATTGATCGCTTGTCTCGACTGCTGTCCGAGAGTATGGATAGAACCAGGATTTCCAAACGCATCTCTTAAATATGGAAGCGCCGCTTCAAAAACTTCTTCGCTGACCGGAGTGGTGGCGCTATTGTCCAGATAGATCTTCGACATCGGTTTTCCTTTTTAGTATCGAGTTCAGGTGAACTGAACACTCACAACTTGATTCATTGATATTGGACTTCGAATTTTCTGCGGGTGAAATTGCAATTCGAAATTTCAATGTTGACTAAATCAATCAACTTTGTCCCATATTGCCACGAGATAGCAGTGGATTCAATTATTGACTACTCGATTTTTGAAGTTCTTTTTGAAAATATTTGAACGCCGGCGCTTGACTTCGCCCGGTAACAGTACTGTCAGACATATAACTTATATCCATATATGCATTCTTATACTTAACAATGGGAATAAGTAAGAAAGAGTCAAAAGGTTCAGCCTGTGGTTGAAAGAACACCGGACACCAAAACAGAATCGAAACCAAAAGACACCGAAATCGGGTCTTTGACGGATCTTGGCGTTGGTTTGATCGATGGGGGAATCGCACGTCCCTATAACGCCACTCTCGGTCTCGTTTTGCCTAAGATAGATCTGACTGACTCATACAATCGCAATTCCGTGGCCGCGCAGGTAGGCAATTTCGGCGGCGCCGTTGCTGATGTGGTCATCCTTTCAAAAGTGACCGGAGGTCTCGTCAACAAAGGATTGGGTGCCGCTGCAGAAAGTGGATACATCTCCCGAAGTTTGGCAGGCAGCAATATGCTTGCCTCAACCCTTTCCATGGGCACCACCGGAGCTTTATACAACGGTGTTTTCACTGAAGGAACAGCCGCCGAAAGGGCGAAACATGCGACCGTTGGTTTTGCAACATTTGCTACTTTGGGCGCAGCCACATCAGGGCTGGCAAGAACAGAGTTTCTCGGTCAGGCAGGCAGCCGAACCTTTATGCAAAATGTGAAATTAGGAGGACTATCTGGTCTTCCCGCCGGGTTTGTAGATGCGCAAGCAAGTTCACTGGTCAATGGCAAGGGCTTCAATACCGATGTTGTAGAAATTGGCAAAACCATGGGCTATTACGGGCTTTTTGGCGCCACGATGGGTGGTATCGCACACGGGGCCCAAGAATATGGACCAAGAGCAAGAATGTGGCTCTCAGAGACAATGTCGAACAAAGGCTTGAAGAGCGAGCCGGCAGAAATTCTACGGTCATCAAACTCCTTGAGACCAGAAGCAGCAGAAACTGTTCAGCCTAAAAGATTCAATATTCCGGAAACCGGTATGCTCGATTTAGGCAAGATGATTAGCGAAACGGCGGCAGCGGATCGAATTGCTCTCATGCAAGAAGTTTTCAAAACACGACCACAAGTACCACTCGGCAGTTGGATGCGCCTCATCGAACCCGCTTACATGGAATCCTTTTTGAGAGCGGGTCATGAATTGTTTCCGAAAACAGCCTTGCGCAATGCCAACTATTTGATCGAGACAAGAAATCTCAGACCACCAACGCCTGATTCTCCGCCGATCAACTTCGAGGCATGGGAACAAGCACTGAAAAATGTGAAAGCGACCGTGCCACCTGGCACCATTTAGCTCGAGAAGCCGATTCCCATTTTGTCGAGCAGACGCAAGAGAATGTTCGGATTTTCACCGGCATCAACCTTCTGAAGTGAACGAGTCACAGCTGCAACCGACATACCTCTGATTGGCTCAGGCGGATATGGAAATGGTTTGTCAGTCACCATCTTTAGTGACAATAATTCGCTCTCTTTAGAGAGAGCAAGATGCGCCATTATTTTTCCCGCAAGACGAGTGGTGCCAATACCATGACCGGTATAGCCAAGACCATAAATGACACTACCGCCATTCAGTGTTCCAAAAAATGGTGTCAACCTGGTCGTTGATGCAATCGGCCCACCCCAACCATAAGGGAATTGAATTCCACTCAAGTACGGAAAGTGCTTCGCGAAACTTTCTCGTAGAGTTCTGTAGTGATGTTCAGAATGATCGCAAGAGGCATCTACTTTGTTTGGCGGGTAATAAACAGCTTCACTGGTTCCCCACAAAATTCGATCATCAGCAGTGAGCCGATAATAGTTGAAGAAAGTGCGGCCATCGACCATGCCCTGCCGGTGGTGCCACCGAATCTGCTCTTTCTGTTCAGCAGTCAAAGGGTCGCTAACGAGAATATAGTCATACAGAGGAATGAAACGCCAAAGCAATTCAGGCAGAAGATGGTGCGTGTAAGCGTCGGTAGCCATAATGATTTTCTTTGCTCGAATCTCGCCCCGTTCGCAGTGAAGAAGTCCATCACCAAGTTGTCGTACGCGCGTATTCTCGTAAAGCACCACACCGAGCTTCTTCATCTCGCTGACAATTCGATCGACAAGCTTGATTGGATTGAGAATGCCTCCACCAGGAACGAATAATCCGCCGAGATACAACGGCGAGTTTACTTCCGCCTGCATCTCTTCTTGAGTGAGCATTCGATAGCCGCTTAAGCCAATGTCGTTTGCGACTTCGAGGTTGTGTTTGCAATCTTCAAGATGTCCGGGCTTGAGCGCAACTTGTAACTGGCCGGTTCTCTCAAAGTCGCAATCGACCGCAAACTCTTCCATCTCGGAAATGTTTTGCATTCCGATTTTCGCCAATCTTTCTGCTTCTGTCTTTCCAAAATGAGAAATAGCCAGAGCGTGCGAATGATCGATGGAGTTACTGACGATTCCGGCGTTTCGTCCGCTGGCGCCATATCCGGCAACCGAGCTTTCTGTGACAACAACATGTGCACCTGGCTCCAACTGCTTCAAAAAAAGAGCCGTCCACAAACCGGTGAAACCACCACCGACAACGGCGTAGTCCACATCGACCTTTTCGGATAAAGGGGTGGATGGCGAATATCCCTGGCGCGAAGCCAGCCAATAGCAAGATTGCTCAACTGGTAGCATGAGGGGAGTCTATCACGAGATAAGTCGAAAAAAGTCTCCGAAAGTCCACAATAATCGGCTATTCTATGAAACCTCGCCGGCCGATGATGCCGGGCGTCCGACATCAAAGATGTCCCATTTTTCGCATGAGCGTTGAGATTGAGGTAGTTGCAAGAATGTTCAAGAAAAGCTCGTCGCCATTTAAGTCATCATTTATCCGCGCACTGACAACGGGGTTGGCCGCTGCAATTATTGTGGGGGCGCCAGGATGGAATGCGGCAAACAGTTGCGAAGAACACCAGCCCGCGGTAAACGGCAAGGTGCTGGGCAGTTGGAGAGACAACAAGCTGAAGCAAAGTATTCTTGACTTCGTCAAGAGAGTCACAGATCCAGAAAGCAAAGACTTCGTCCAGGCGGAAGATCGCGTCGCCGTATTCGACAACGATGGCACACTACTATGCGAAAAGCCCGCATACATACAAGTCATCTTTGCACGCGATAGCGCTGTCGCAAGACAGAGTGAGCATCCTGAGTGGAAAAGTGATGAAGCGATTCGGCCTTTTCTTACCAGCGACGACAATGCAATCGCTGGTCTACGCGGAGCAGAAGCAACAAAATTGATCGCAGCCACGCAAAATGGAATGAGTGCCGAGGAATTGCCACCACTTGCTAGCAAATGGATTACTGACGCAAAACACAAGAGATTCAATCGCCCATACGTTCAACTGAAATACCAACCGATGGTTGAATTGCTTTCCTATCTGCGCTCGAAAGGCTTCAAGACTTACATTTGCTCTGGTGCCGGTGCGGATTTCATTCGTTTGTATTCAAATGAATCATATGGAATTCCTGGCGATCAGGTTATCGGTAGCAGTTTGAAACGTGAGTTCAAGCAGAAAGATGGACGCTCCGCTGTCGTCAGTCTTCCGGTCTTGCACGTCTACAATGTCGGTCCACACAAACCGATAATGATTGACGAACACATCGGAAAGCGTCCACTCATAGCAGTCGGCAATTCCGATGGAGACATCGAGATGCTTACTTATTGCACAGATAGAAAAGGGCCTTCGCTCGGAATTCTCTTACATCATGATGATGAGCAACGGGAATACAAATACGACAAAGGCGCGGAAAAAGCACTGCAAACCGCCAATGAACGCGGATGGACAGTAGTAAGCATCAAGGACGATTTCGAAAACGTTTTTGGAAAATAGTATAGAAGGGTCGACACCATGCGTCGACCGCATAATTTGAAACGGTCGACGCATGGCGTCGACCCTACGATTAATCCAACTAAGAATGCTTGAGGCGTTGCATTTGTTCTTTTGCAACTCGAAGGATCTCAGCCTTCTGCGGTGATTCGGCGGCTTGCGACATGATTTCGATTGTCTTGCGATAGTTCTCTTTCGCCTGACGATAATTCATTTGCTGGAAGTAAATATTGGCATTGCCAAAATACGCGGCGCCCAATTGCGTTTGAACTTGCGCTATATACTGTCCGCTTTGCTGGGACATCGCATTTGCCAACAATCCTTTTTTCGGCTTCTTCAGATTCTCGACCGCGCGTCCAAGTGTAGTGATTGTGCGCTCATTCCAAATCAGGGAGTTTTTCATATCGCCTTCGATTTGATATGAAAAAGAAGCGATCGCGCAAGTCGGTCCCAAAGTTTGATCGTTTTTGTCAGAACTGCCATTCCTTGCCCATTCAGCTTCTGCAATTTCAGCGGCTTCTTTGTACTTGCCGCGCGAGGCGAGACTTTGTGCCAATACCATGGTTGCCCACGAAGCGCCGGACGGCATCAGCTTTTGCATCTTCTGAGCTTTGCGGCTGATATCTTCCATCGATTGCCAGGCGTTCAACTTTCCAGCCAGTAGAACAGAGCCAAGAACAGCCAGCCAAGCCAGCGAACGAGCAACAATGAAAGTAAATGCCAGAGCAACGGTCATCCAAATGCAAGTAGCCCAATCAAGCGGGTGCGCGTTCAACGCTTGAATGAACCTGGTGACCGAGAAAGCTGTGCCGCCGATCAACAGCAGCCCTGCCAGAACCTCAGCGGAGTAAAACAGGAGCATCGCGTACTTGTCACCCTGCTCATTGCTCGCGGCAGTATTTACCGGGGGCGCTTGCATATCACCGCCCAACTTCTTAACTCTCTGTTTCTCGCGATTCTTTGACATTTGTGGCACGAATTAGCTCCAAGAGTGCAATACGGACTTACGCCATTTGCGACAGGCGCTCAAATCGGCATTTGCCGACCTCAAGTCATCCTATATATACAGTTTCGCAAACTAAGAGCCATATTTGCCCAGTTCTAAAGAGTCTTTCAACAATCCGAAAAACACCCGCAATTCCAGTCACAATCGCCGTCCTCCTTATGGGCGCAGGTTCCTAAAGCATCTCTCAGGCAAAAACATCCAAAAGAACGCTCCGCAATGGCTTAGACTTCCCTAATAGAGACCTACGGTGAGAAAAACCTTGCCGGACAACCAACCTTCGAAGACGCCTCTCAAATCGCCAAAAGTTGCCGTAATTGGTACGGCTTCCTTGGATATCATTCACTCCGAAGTGAATGGTGAGCGCTCGACGTTCCATACAATAGGCGGCTCCGGGCTTTACACTGCGCTTGCATCGAATGCGTCGGGCGGACGCGTCACTCTAATGGCGCCCATGCCGGACACTATTACCGAGCCGTTTCTGCGCGTGTCACAGATGATCAACTGGAAAGGTCCGCAGGTGCGCGAGGCTGACATGCCTCGACTGGAAATCATTCACCACGGCAATGGTCGAGCTACGCTTCTGAACGCAGAGTGGGGAGCGGAGTCTGAACTAACTCCAGACAAAATCACAGGTCCGATGGACGAATTCGACGTGGTGCACATTGCCGCTCTTAGTTCCGCCGCGAAACAAAGGGACTTTTTGGAGCGTTTGCGCGAATTAGGAGCAAAGACAGTCTCGTGCGGGACTTACTATCGGCTGGTGAAAAACGCACCAGATATAGTGAGAGAGCTTGTGAAAGAATGCGATTACTTTTTCATGAACCTCAACGAGTTTCAAACACTCTACGATGGAAGACTTCCCGATGGCGCGTACAAGAAGGCGTTGTTTGTCACTGAAAGCGCGGGAGGCTGTTCTATCTACTCACAAGGCGAAGCATGGAAATTACCTGCTGAAGCAGTTAAAGAAGTTGATCCGACAGGTGCTGGTGATACATTCTGCGGCGCCACGGTAACAGCGATGTCCGCCGGGCTAGACGCGACAGACGCAGCGCTGGAAGGCATGTGTCTTGCTGCAATTTGCGTCAAATCACCTGGGCCGCAATTCATGATTGGTTGAATGTTTTTTCTCCCATAGAAACCATTGTCAGCTCCAAAAGCAAGCGTTTCATTTTCCAAACCTCAGCATGCAGTTGTTGCAGCATGATGCTTCGCGACGTCAATGTATTGATGGTCAAGCCTTTCTTCTGTGAGACACTGGCAGTAATTGCATCCAACTGCTTCTTCGAATTTCGATCTGTAAAGCCGGACATGTTCGCGTCGGCAATCCATCTGTCAACGAGCTGATCGATCCTGCGCTTACCCTGAGGGTCGTCGGCAGGCACTTGATTTAGGAAGGCCCACACTGATTTCGGATATTCGATATCGGGATTTGTCGGATAACCAAAAATTTTCGCAAGCATATTTGGCTCGACTTCCGATCTCTTTTTCTTTCCGCCGAATTGTTTGAGCGTCCACATCGAGGCAATAGACGGCACCACTCCGGCGGGGATTCCGACGATGCCGGAAGGAATTGCGTAAATGGAGTTCTTGTAACCTGGAATTGCCAGCGCTTCGCACACCGCCCACAATGCACCATTGCTGATGAAACCAATTGCATTTGTTTTGGCGACAGCCTTATCGCGATCACTTGTGAAAGCGGCGAGTATCTCTTCATAAACTTGATGTTCCGCTTCGATAGCGGCAATCGCGAAATCAACTTCTAGGTTCGTCTTTTGAATAAGGTCGGCTACAGCTTGCCGCGCATCAAGCAGTTCCTGTTTTGCCAAAAGACTTTCTAGCGTTCCGCTTCCACCAGCTTCAGCCCGTTCGCGCAAGCGCTGCAGGTGCTCCAGCAAGTTCGTCAAACCGATTGTATTTGCCAATTGAAGAGTATTGGGCGACACACTACGCGCCGTGAGACTCACCCCCGTTTTAAGAATCTGCTTCGGAATTGTCTGAGTATTGACCGTCGATTCTTTCTGGGTTGCCGTCATATTGGCTTGCGCACGAGCGGGAAGAGAAGCCCCCAGCAAGAAAAATACCTGCATAATCAGGACCAACCAATTAGGTTTCCATATTCCTTTCATTTGACACCACTTGAAAAAGCTAAAAACTAACTTCTGCACTCCGCTTACGATATGGCTGCAAGCATAAAGAATGTATCAATCAATGAGCTACGAATGTAAAAGATCAGGAGCTGAACCTTTCGTTTCTCCCATTTTTAGGGTGGTTCATTCCGTTCACGGTCTCTTCACACCCGGTTTGCTACATTGTTCGCATGGACCTCATCTTCCCCGTATAAATCAAACGAAAGCGCAAAAGCGCCGGTGCAGCATATCAAAGCTGCAGGCTGACTTCGTGCGGATTCGCAAGCGACTAACGCTTTTGGTGAGCCAAATTCTGTAGCAAGGGACACACTGCGTCGGGCTTCGGCTCGGCGCCGTGGCTATTTTCGGGTATTTTTCCGCGCCGAGGGTTGCTGGCAAAGCCTAAATCTGGCGCGTAGACGCCCATTTCTCCTGAGCGACAGGTTGGAAGTTAGCAAGCAATTCGACCAGTTCCTCAGCTTCGTCTGCAACGATAACCATCTCACGATGGCGCTCGGGCACGAAACCTTGCTCGACTTGATAATCGATAAACTCAATCAGCTTGTCGAAGAAACCATCAATGTTGAAAAGACCGAAAGGCTTTTTGTGAATGCCCAACTGAGCCCAGGTGATCACTTCAAACAGCTCTTCCAGCGTGCCAAAACCGCCGGGCATGGCGATAAAGCCATCGGAAAGCTCGCTCATTTGAGCCTTTCTCTCATGCATCGTTTGAACAATTTTGAGCTCTGTCAGCCCTTTATGCGCGACTTCTTTGTCTGCCAGGCAACGGGGGATGATACCGATCGCCTTTGCGCCCGCCGACATAGCAGCATCTGCGACAATTCCCATCAAACCAACGTGCCCGCCACCGTAGACAAGGTCAATATTCTGCTTCGCAAGAACCAGACCTAATTCGCGCGCGCCGACGGCATACTCTTGCTTGATTCCTGGCGACGATCCGCAAAACACACAGACTCTCTGCATCCGGTTTTAGCCCCTATATCCATTGCCGATTGCCCGGCATGGTTTCTTCAAACTTGCTTACCCTTGAATTTTATCAACCGGATACCCCAAAAGGACCACCGGCAGCCAAAATTGAAACCCTTTGAAAGGAAACACTTGCCGGTGCTCGTCTAAAACCGGGATTTCAAAGGATTGCGACGAAAATGCGGCAAAACCGCTCCCTCTCATGATCTGAAGCTGAGAAGATGCTATCAATGCTATCCAGACATATGCACATCAATTTTCGAGTGGACAGTACACGGAGGTCGAAAATGGTTACGGCGACTACAAAGACAGACATTGAACACGCAGCCTTTGAGTTGCCCACATTTTCAATTGACGCCATAAGAGCGGCCAAACGGGTAACCCCGGCGCTCGGTCCAAACGACGTGCTTGTCAGGATGCGAGCAGCATCTCTCAATTACCGCGACATCTTAGTTGCCCTCGGCGTATACAACAAAGGCATCCCGCTGCCGAGGATTCCGCTTTCCGACGGCGCCGGCGAAATCGTCGAAATCGGTTCGGCAGTGACCCGCTTTAAGGTTGGTGATCGAGTGTCACCGAACTTCTTTGCCGACTGGTTGTCCGGTCCTATTAATGCGACGGTGAAAGCGTCAGATCTCGGTGGCACCAAAGATGGTGTCTTACGCGAATATGCAACCTTCAATGA